>CAOKJJ010000051.1 GCA_948468465.1 uncultured Eubacterium sp.
GGCCTGGCTTGCGGCGACGTTGGAAGAATGTTTAGAAGCTCTTGGCATTCTGCTCAGTAAATCAGGGGCGCAGCCCAGCGTCGCTTTTAGCCACTGGCTGTAGGCCAGGGGCGGATTACGCGACGCGACCGGACGGGGTCACAGCGTCCATGCAGAATGCTTAGAGATTCTTAACATTCTGGAGTAGGAGCCGCAAGCCAGGCCATTTCCCTCCACCCGGCGTCCGGGAGGCCAATACATTCCCCTCTCTCACAATACAGTATGTGTCTGTTGTTGTCAATAGCGAAAACAAATAAAAACAAATATGAAGGCGGAGGAAATATGTTGTATCGTGTGAAATTTCGGAGAAAAAATGTGGATTTGTGTTGCTTTTAGGGATGAAATAGGGTATAATACAAATATTCCTGTTGATGTACATAAGAAAGGAGAAAATAGAAAATGGGATTATATACCTATGACAGTACGCCGATACCCAAGACGGACCGGATTCCCAAGCTGGTAGAGCATCTGTATGCGAAAATGCCGGAAATCGAATCGGCGCGGGCGGTTCTGATTACAGAATCTTATCGCCAGACGGAGCAGGAGCCGATGGTAATCCGCAGAGCGAAGGCATTTCAGCACATCCTGGAGCACATTCCGATTGTGATTCGTGACCTGGAGTTGATTGTCGGAAGCACTACGATTGCGCCGAGAGGATGCCAGACCTATCCGGAGTTTTCCTATGAATGGCTGGAAGAAGAGTTCGATACGGTGGCTACGCGTGCGGCGGATCCGTTTTACATATCGGAGCAGACCAAAAAAGAGCTGAAAGAAGCAAATGCTTATTGGAAGGGCAAGACGACGAGTGAGCTTGCGACTGCTTATATGGAGCCGGAGACGTTGGCTGCGATGGAGCATAATATGTTTACCCCGGGCAATTATTTTTATAATGGGGTCGGCCATGTGACTGTTAAATATGAAGAAGTGCTTGCGATTGGATTTTCGGGCATCCGGCGCAAAGCGGAGGAAGAGCTTGATACGATCAATCTGGCTGACGGCAATTATCAGAAAAAATCCAGGTTTTTGCAGGCCGTGATGATCAGCTGTGACGCGGCGATTGCTTATGCAAGGCGTTATGCGAAGCTGGCGCTGGAAGAAGCGCAGGCATGTCAGGATCCAGTGAGGAAAAAAGAACTGCTGATCATTGCCCAAAACTGCGCGAATGTGCCGGAAAACGGTGCGTCCGGATTTTATGAGGCATGCCAGTCGTTTTGGTTTGTGCAGCAGCTGCTTCAGATCGAATCAAGCGGACATTCCATATCGCCGGGGCGGTTTGACCAGTATATGTATCCTTATTATAAGGAAGATTTGGACAGCGGCAGGATTACCCGTGCGTTTGCGCAGGAGCTGATGGATTGTATCTGGGTAAAATTAAACGACTTAAATAAATGCAGAGACGCCGCTTCAGCGGAAGGGTTTGCGGGTTACAGCCTGTTCCAGAACCTGATCGCGGGCGGACAGAATGCGGAAGGCGTGGATGTGACGAATGATCTGTCGTTTATGTGCATACAGGCGTCCATGCATGTATTCTTGCCGCAGCCGTCTTTCTCTGTGCGTGTATGGAATGGCACGCCGCATGAGTTTTTGATCCGGGCGGCGGAGCTGACACGGACAGGCATTGGCCTGCCGGCTTATTATAATGATGAAGTGATCATTCCTTCATTGATCAGCAGGGGACTGTCCTTGCAGGATGCGAGAGAGTACAACATTATCGGATGTGTGGAGCCGCAGAAAGCAGGCAAGACTGAAGGATGGCATGACGCGGCGTTTTTCAATATGTGCCGTCCGCTGGAGCTTGTATTTACCAATGGAATGGATGCGGGTGTCCAGGTGGGGCTTAAGACTGGCGAAGTTGAACAGATGGAAAGCTTTGAGCAGTTTTATGATGCATATAAAGCGCAGATGGATTATGCGATTCAGCTGTTGGTAAACGCGGACAATGCGATTGATATGGCCCATGCTGAGCGGTGTCCGCTTCCGTTTTTGTCCAGTATGGTAGATGACTGCATGAAGCGGGGGAAGACTGTGCAGGAAGGCGGGGCTGTTTATAACTTTACCGGCCCGCAGGGATTTGGCGTGGCAAATATGGCGGATTCCCTGTATGCGGTGAAGAAGCTTGTTTATGAAGAAAAGAAGCTGACGATGAAAGAATTAAAGCGGGCGCTTATGACCAATTATGGAAAGGGCCTGACGAGGGAAGATATCGCGGCATTTGCGGCTAACGCGGCGAAGAATATGCAGGAGGCCGGAGAAAATGTAGGAGAGCGTGAGATCGCGGCGATTTTACAGGCCATAACGACGGCGGCGCAGGCTCCGCAGGTGGTAGAGAGCGGGGAGCGTATTTTAAAACTCATTGAAGAAGTGCCGAAGTTTGGAAACGATATTGAACAGGTCGACGCGTTTGCGAGAGATGTGGCTTATACGTACACAAAACCGCTGCAGAATTATAAAAATCCGCGCGGCGGCATGTTCCAGGCGGGGCTGTATCCGGTATCCGCGAATGTGCCGCTTGGTGCGCAGACCGGAGCGACACCGGACGGACGTCTGGCGCATACGCCGGTTGCGGATGGTGTTTCCCCATCGGCAGGCAAGGATGTCAATGGCCCGACGGCAGCGGCCAATTCCGTGGCAAGGCTGGATCACTATATTGCCAGCAATGGGACGCTCTTTAATCAGAAGTTCCATCCGTCAGCGCTCAGCGGGACACAGGGACTGGAGAATTTTACGGGATTGATACGTGCTTACTTTGATCAGAAAGGCAGCCATATGCAGTTTAACGTAGTCAGCAGGGAAACGCTGCTGGACGCGCAGCAGCATCCGGAGCAGTATAAGCATCTTGTGGTACGTGTTGCAGGGTACAGCGCGTTGTTTACGACATTGTCCCGGTCTTTGCAGGATGATATTATAAGACGGACGCAGCAGGGATTTTAATATGTCTGCTTCACGGGAAGGAAAGATGGGTATGGAAGACTATCAAAAGACGAAAGGACGTATTTTTGATATCCAAAGGTATTCGATTCATGACGGATACGGGATACGGACGATCGTATTTTTAAAAGGCTGTGTGCTGCGGTGCCGTTGGTGCTGCAATCCCGAATCCCAGGAATACGCGGTGCAGACCATGCTTGTCCAGGGAGAGCCAAAGGTAATCGGACGGGATGTGACCGCAGAGGAAGTGCTAAAGACTGTGGAAAAAGACCGGGCCTATTACCGCAGAACCGGAGGAGGCCTGACGCTTTCCGGCGGAGAGAGCCTTTGCCAGCCGGAATTTGCCGCGGCGCTTTTGCGGGGAGCAAAGGAAGCTGGCATTTCCACGGCGCTGGAGAGCATGGCGTGCGCGAAATGGGAAGTGATTGAGAGTATACTGCCATGGTTAGATCAGTATCTTTTGGATATCAAACATATGAACGGCGCCAAGCACCAGGAGTTTACAGGCAAAAGCAATGAGCTGATGCTGGAAAACGCGGTGAAAATCGCAAATGCGCAGAAAAAATATCATACGGAGTTAAGCATTCGTGTACCGGTGATTCCGGGATTTAACGACACGGTACAGGAAATCCGTGACATCGCCGCGTTTACCGGACAGCTTCAAAATGTCAGACGGCTGCACTTACTGCCATACCACAGGCTTGGACAGGATAAATACGCGGGACTTGGCAGAGAATATCTGATGGGAGAGGTACAGCCGCCTTCGGATGAAAAGATGCAGGAGCTTTTGCGGACAGCCATACAGGCATCCGGTGTCGAATGCCAGATCGGAGGATAATGGTGCAGCACGAGATCAACAGCATACCGGAAAGGATCGTACAGGAACTTGTACCTGGAAAAGAGGTTTCTATCGCGCATGTCATCGCAGGGCCAGATGACAGTCTGTATGAAAAGCTGGGGTTAAAGGCGGCGGACGGCAGCAGGTCGGCGATCGGACTGCTGACAGTAAGTCCGCCGGAGACGGCGATTATTGCGGCGGATGTGGCAGTCAAGGCAGCGGGAGTTACACTTGGATTTTTAGACCGTGTGCATGGCACGCTGGTGATAACGGGCACTGTGTCTGAAACAGAAGCGGCAGTCCGGGCGGTATTAAATTATGTGCAGGAAAAGATGGGCTTTTCCGTATGTGAAATTACAAGGACTTAGCGAAGAAAATAAAATCAAATATAAGTCAAAAATAAAATGAAAAAACAACAAAAACAACACAAATCAAATAGAAAAAACATTGACGAATGTTGAATCGTGTGGTAATATGTAGAAAGAACAATGAAAACAACACAAATCAACACTAATTCAATCCAAGGAGGATCTGAACATGCAAAACGAATACGAAATAAAAAAAGAAATGTGCGAAATCGGCAAGCGGGTTTATAACCGCGGCATGGTAGCTGCTAATGACGGTAATTTTTCCGTGAAACTGAATGAAAATGAGTTTTTATGCACGCCGACAGGTGTCAGCAAAGGATTTATGACACCGGAGTATATCTGCAAGGTAGATGCGCTGGGAAATGTGATTCAGGCAAATAAAGGCTTCCGTCCGTCTTCTGAGATTAAGATGCATATGCGGGTATACAAAGAAAGACCGGATGTTAATTCCGTTGTTCATGCACATCCTTTGTATGCGACAACGTTTGCGATTGCAGGCATTCCGCTCACACAGCCGATCATGCCGGAAGCGGTCATTGCTCTTGGATGTGTTCCGATCGCAAAATACGGCACGCCGTCTACGATGGAAATTCCTGACGCTGTATCAGAGCATTTACAGTATTTTGACGCGGTACTGCTTGAAAATCACGGAGCGCTTACGTATTCGGATTCGCTGCTGAGCGCTTATCATAAAATGGAATCCGTGGAATTCTACGCACGCCTGCTCTGGCAGACCATGCAGATCGGCGGTCCGCAGGAATTAAATAAAGAACAGGTAGAAAAACTGTATGAAGTCCGCAGACAGATGGGAATGACCGGAAAGCATCCTGCGAATTTATGTCCGAATGCAAAGGCAGGAAAGCCAAGCTGCCACAGCTGCGGCGGAAATTGTGGTTCATCAGCGCCACAGGCAGGTGCGGATAAAGATCTGATAGCTTCTATTACAGAAAAAGTAATGGCACAGCTTGGAATGTAGGCAGGCAGTGAGAGAACAGGAGATTATCAATGCGGTAACCTCGGTTATGGAGCAGCTAAAGACGCAGGAGACTCCTCCTGCGCGCAGATCGGGCAGGATGACGCTTGCGTTGGCAGAGGCTCTGATTGCCAGGGTCAAAGAAAAAGCGGCGCAGATGGGCGTGCGTGCGGTTGTTGCGGTATCAGACGCATCCGCGCGCCCGGTAGCGGTGCATTGTATGGATGATGCTTACATAGCCAGTTTTGACATTGCATTGAATAAAACGTATACCTCCGCGAGCCTTAAAATGTCTACAAGTAAGCTGGGCGAGCTAAGCCAGCCTGGGCAGCCGCTGTACGGCGTCCAGTTTACGAATGGGGGAAGGATTGTCATTTTTGGCGGCGGAGAAGTTTTGGAATTAGGGGGAGAAGTCGTAGGGGCGCTTGGGGTAAGCGGCGGCACGGCACAGGAAGATACCGCGCTTGCGGCCTACGGCAGATCAATTTTTGAGGAGGTAGCAGCGTGTCTGTAAATGAACAGATGGTACAAGACATTGTACAGCAGGTGTTGGCGAATATGCGGATTTCTTCGGATACATCCGGCAGCCGCGGCGTATTTTCAGATATGAATGAGGCTGTGGCAGCTGCGAAAAAAGCACAGGCTGTCATCGGTAAAATGCCTATGGACCACAGGGAAAAGATTATTTCTTCCATTCGGGCAAAAATCAAAGAAAACGCGGAGATTCTTGCGCGCATGGGCGTAAAGGAAACCGGCATGGGAAATGTCGGACATAAAATATTAAAGCATCAGCTTGTAGCGGAAAAGACGCCAGGAACGGAAGACATTACGACAAAGGCATGGTCTGGCGACAGAGGTCTTACATTAATCGAAATGGGGCCGTTTGGGGTAATCGGAGCCATTACGCCTTGTACAAATCCGAGTGAGACGATTTTATGCAATACGATCGGCATGGTGGCGGGCGGAAATACGGTTGTATTTAATCCGCATCCTGCGGCTATTAAGACTTCCATATTTGCGGTAAACTTAGTAAATGAAGCTTCTGTAGAAGCAGGGGGTCCGGACAATATCGCATGTACGGTAGAGCATCCGACGCTGGATACGAGCGCCGTAATGATGAAGCATAAGGATATCCCGTTAATAGCGGCAACCGGAGGCCCAGGCGTTGTAACAGCCGTGCTTTCTTCAGGAAAGAGGGGCATTGGGGCAGGAGCGGGAAATCCGCCGGCGCTGGTAGATGAGACAGCGGATGTCGCAAAGGCTGCGGAAGATATCGTAAACGGATGTACGTTTGACAACAACCTGCCTTGCATTGCGGAAAAAGAGATCGTCGTAGTAGATAAGGTTGCGGATGAACTGATGCATCATATGATCGCTGAGCAGGGATGCTATCTGGCATCGAAAGAGGAGCAGGATGCACTCATATCCGTTGTGTTAAAAGGCGGCCAGCTCAACCGCAGCTGTGTCGGCAGAGACGCAAGGACGCTGCTTCAGATGATCGGCGTGGACGCGCCTGACAACATCCGGTGCATTACGTTTGAAGGGCCGAAGGAGCATCCGTTGATTACAGAAGAGCTGATGATGCCGATACTTGGCGTTGTAAGGGCGGACAGCTTTGAAGACGCGGTCGAAAAAGCGGTATGGTTAGAGCATGGCAACCGCCATTCGGCACATATCCATTCGAAAAACGTAGACCATATCACAACGTATGCAAAGGCAATTGACACAGCGATTCTTGTGAAAAACGGGCCGTCTTATTCCGCGATCGGCTTCGGCGGAGAAGGGTACTGCACGTTTACGATTGCCAGCCGTACCGGAGAAGGACTGACCAGCGCTTCTGCGTTTACAAAAAGAAGACGCTGCGTAATGTGCGACAGCCTGTGTATTCGATAAAAGAAAGCGAGGAAATAAAAATGGACATGGAACTTAATTCTGCAAATGTGCAGGCCGTAGTCAGACAGGTGCTGGAAAGCATGATGGGCCAGGTGCCGGCAGGCGGCCAGACATCGGCACAGAGCATTCCTAAGACAGCGCATGTTGCAATGCTTACGTCGCTGGAGCATTTTGAAGTGAAAGAATATCCGATGCCGGAGGTTGGAGACGGCGACATTCTTGTAAAGGTAGAAGGCTGCGGCGTGTGCGGCACGGATGCCCACGAATTTAAAAAAGATCCATTCGGGCTCATTCCAGTCGCGCTTGGTCATGAAGGAACCGGCGAGATTGTAAAAATGGGAAAGAATGTAAAACAGGACAGCGCGGGAAAACCGTTAAAGCTCGGTGATAAAGTCGTAACCTGCATGATCTTTAAAGATAATCCGGAAATTACGATGTTTGACTTAAATAAGCAGAACGTAGGCGGCGCGGATGTATATGGACTGCTGGAAGATGACGACATTCATCTGAACGGATGGTTTTCAGATTACATATTAATCCGGGAAGGTTCTACCGTATTTAATGTCAGTGACCTGGATTTGAAATCCCGTATTTTAATTGAGCCGTGCGCGGTACTGGTGCATGCGGTGGAACGGGCAAAGACAACCGGCATTCTGCGTTTTAACAGCAGAGTCGTTGTGCAGGGCTGCGGGCCGATTGGCTTAATCTGCATTTCCGTGCTGCGTACGATGGGAATCGAGCATATTGTGGCAGTGGATGGAAATGAGCAGCGTCTGAATTTTGCAAAGCGCATGGGCGCGGGGCAGACCGTAAACTTTATGGAACACAAAGGAATCGAAGCGCTTGCAAAGGCCGTAGAGGATGCGTTTGGCGGCTACGCGGCAGATTTCGCGTTCCAGTGTACAGGTTCTCCGGCGGCGCATTCCAATATTTACAAATTTATCCGCAACGGCGGCGGTTTGTGTGAGCTTGGATTCTTCATCAACGGCGGAGACGCGACGATTAATCCGCATTTTGACCTTTGTTCCAAAGAGATCACGCTTGTAGGCTCCTGGGTGTATACGCTCAGAGATTATGCTACGACATTTGATTTCTTAAAGCGCGCGAAGGCAATCGGCCTTCCAATGGATGAGCTGGTGACACACGAATTCCCGTTGGAACAGATCAACGAAGCGCTTGTAACCAATTTAAAGCAGGAAGGCTTAAAGATTGCGATTGTGAATCGGTAAAGGAGTAAACGATGGGTGAAGCAGCAGGAATGTTGGAAGTATTCGGACTGGCAACCGCTTTTGCGGCGGCAGATGCCGGGTGCAAAGCAGGAAATGTCCGTCTGGAAACGTTCGATAAAAATAAACCGGCAAATGCAGACGCACTTCCTGTGCCGCTGATCGTTATGATCAAGTTCCGTGGCAGCGTATCGGATGTGAAGGCTGCGCTGGAAGCTGCCAGAGCCAGGGCACAGGAGCTTGCCGGCGTAGTGGCGGAGTATGAGATCGCAGGGCCGACGCAGGATACGGAAAAGCTGTTAAAGCTAAGCGGCATGGATAAAGGAGAGCCTAATAAAAAATATATTAAAGAAGTCTAGGAGGAAAATAAAATGGCACAGCAGGCATTAGGAATGATAGAGACAAGAGGACTTACAGCAGCAATCGAAGCAGGAGACGCGATGACCAAGGCAGCGGAAGTAACGCTCGTAGGTACGGAAAAAATCGGTTCCGGTCTTGTAACCGTTATGGTTCGCGGCGATGTGGGAGCTGTTAAGGCAGCTGTTGAGACAGGCGCGGACGCGGCAGGACGCCTGGGCGAGCTCGTTGCGGCACATGTAATTCCAAGACCGCATGATGATGTAGAAAAGATTCTGCCAAAGATTTAAAGGAGCGCTTTTATGGGAAAGGCATATGGATTTTTTGAAATTCCAAGTGTGACGGCGGCAGTAGTGGCGCTTGACATTATGTGCAAGACAGCGGAAGTAGAGATGGTTACCTGGGAAAAAAAGCTGGGCGGCAGACTTGTGACAATCATCATCCGCGGTGATGTATCGGCGGTAAAGCAGGCGATGGAAGCTGCAAAAGAGGGCGGGATCAAACAGCCTGTTGCGCAGGTCGTGATTCCAAACCCGCATGAAGAGATCTTAAAACTTGTTTGGCAGAGCGCAAACAGGGTAATCAGTTAGCGAACAGCCAGAAAAGGAGGCGGAGCAGATGGCACAAGAAAACCAGATGCCGGACCAGGACACAGGTACAGAACAAAATACCCCGCAGGCAGGCAAAAAAACTGCGGGCCCGTCTAAAAAGGCATCCAGAAAAAAAACAGCGGCGGACAGCAAGCCGGCCGCTGAAAAGACAGAACCAGCACTGGAGCAGCAGACGAAGAAGGAGGAAAAAAGAATGGCACAGGAAGCATTGGGAATGATAGAAACAAGAGGGCTTACCGCGGCGATTGAAGCGGCAGATACGATGTTAAAGGCTGCAAACGTAGCGCTTGTAGGTACGGAAAAAATCGGTTCCGGCCTTGTAACCGTTATGGTACGCGGCGATGTAGGAGCTGTAAAATCTGCGGTAGAATCCGGCTCGGAAGCGGCAGGACGCCTGGGCGAACTCGTTGCGTCTCATGTAATTCCAAGACCTCATACGGATGTGGAAAAGATTCTTCCGGCAATTTTGTAATCGCGCGGGGAAAAGCTTATGGAACAAAATGAAGTAACATTAATTACAAAAATGGTATTAGAAGTACTGCAGCAAAAGAACGCCTCAGCCGGCAGCGGATTTCTCGTTCCGGCGGGCGTTTCCGCCAGACACGTCCATCTGACGCAGGAACATGTGGAAGTTCTGTTTGGAGAAGGCTATCATCTGACAAAGAAAAAAGAACTGATGGGCGGACAGTTTGCATCCAACGAGCTTGTTACGATCGTAGGACTAAAGCTGCGCGCAATTGAAAATGTGCGCGTGCTTGGCCCGGTCAGAAGCAAATCACAGGTGGAGATTTCCGCTACGGATGCGCTTCGGCTTGGCGTAAAGGCACCGGTTCGTGAATCCGGCCATACAGAAGGCTCCGCGGCGGTCGCAGTTGTAGGGCCAAAAGGAGCCATTTATTTAGACGAGGGCTGCATTGTCGCAAAGCGCCATATCCATATGGCGCCGAGAGACGCCGCGGCGGCCGGCGTGCGGGATGGCGACGTGGTATCCGTAAAGGCAGAAAATGAACGCGGAACCGTATTTGATCATGTGCAGATTCGTGTGGACGAGCATTTTACACTGGAGATGCATATAGATACAGATGAAGCGAACGCGGCCGGCATTAAAACCGGGGACTGTGTACGGATCATCCGATAAGGAGGCAGCTATGCTGATTGGGAAAGTAACAGGAAGTGTCGTTTCCACCCGCAAAAGTGAAAATCTGGTCGGCAGCAAATTTATGATTATCGACGTGTTAGAGCATATGGGCAGCGGGCAGAGACAGCTCGTTGCCGTCGATAAGATCGGAGCAGGCATCGGGGAATATGTGCTCGTGGCGCAGGGAAGCGCGGCCAGAATTGGAAACGGGCTGGAAAACGCCCCGGTAGACGCGGCGGTTGTAGGAATTATTGATGATGGAACTATGCTGGAATAACAACCAGAGGTTAAAATTATGATGGAAATCGAACAATTAAGCAAAATTATGCAGGAAAACGGGATCGTGGGAGCAGGCGGTGCGGGATTTCCGTCTTACGCGAAGCTGAACGCCAAGACAGAGACGCTTATTTTAAATTGCGCGGAATGCGAGCCGCTGCTGAAACTGCACCGTCAGCTGCTGGAAAAATACGCGGCAGAGATTGCGGATACATTTCATATGATCGGACAGAGCGTCGGCGCAAAAGAAATGATCATCGGCATTAAAAAATCCTACACAAAGACAATTGACGCATTAAACGCCGTACTGGGCGAATATCCGGATATGCGCCTTGGATTGCTGGATGAAGTGTATCCGGCAGGAGACGAAGTCGTATTGATCTATGAGGTGACAAAAAAGGTTGTAAAGCCGGGAGGACTGCCGATTGACTGCGGCGTCGCGGTCTTTAATGTAGAGACGGTTTATAATGTATATCGGGCAGTTCAAAAAGATGTCCCGGTGGTAGACAAGCTGGTATCTGTTGTCGGAGAAGTAGAGCATCCGGTTACCGTAAGGGTCCCGATCGGAACTTCTATCGAAGAGACGGTTCGGCTGGCAGGACAGATCACGCATGAGGATACGGTATATTTTATCGGCGGGCCTATGATGGGATTCATCGGAAGCGGCGCCCAGCCAGTGACAAAGACAACAAACGCGGTGCTGGTGCTTCCGCAGGATCATTTGATTGTTCAAAAGAAGCGGCGGAAATCTTCGATTGATTTAAAACGGGCCGCAGCCTGCTGCTGCCAGTGCACGATGTGTACGGACTTGTGTCCGAGAAACCGTCTTGGGCATCCGATCACGCCGCATTTATTTATGCGGGCGGCAACGTGCAAGGATGTGCAGGAGCCGAACATTTTTATCAATACGATGTTTTGTTCTTCCTGCGGCCTGTGCGAAATGTATTCCTGCATGCAGGGCTTGTCTCCAAGGTCGCTCATTGCGGATTATAAGGCAGGACTGCGTGCAAATGGAATCAAGCCGCCGAAAGCGGAGCCAGCGCCGGTAGGGGAAGAACGCGAATACCGCAAAGTGCCGATGGCGCGTCTGATGGCACGCCTGGATCTTGTAAAATATAACAAAAATGCACCGTTGACAGACGAAGTCGCGTCTGCGGAAAAAGTAAAGATTATGTTAAGCCAGCATATCGGTGCGCCGGCAGCCGCTGCCGTACAGGTGGGAGAAAGCGTCCAGAGAGGACAGATGATCGCCCGTCCGGCAAAAGGGCTGAGCGTTGCGATTCACGCTTCTATAAATGGCGTGGTAAGCGCGGTGACAGATAAGTATATTGTAATCGAAAACAGCAAGCAGAAAGGATGTGCAGAAAATGAGTAAAGCAATCGGAATGGCGGAGTATAAGACTGTTTCGGCAGGCGTAACGGCAGCCGACGCTATGGTAAAGGCAGCGGATGTAACGATCATTGAAGCACAGACTGTATGCCCGGGAAAATATATTATATTGGTATCCGGCCATTTAAGCGCGGTAAACGCGGCTGTGGAGACGGCAAAGACGCAGCACGGCGCGCAGCTGATCGGCAGCTTTGTGCTGGGCAATCCGCACGAATCCATTTTTCCGGCTATTTACGGAGCAACCGCGGTTGAAGATATTACAGCGCTTGGCATTATGGAGACGTATGACGCGGCTTCTATTATCGTGGCGGCGGATGCGGCGGCCAAGACCGCGATTGTCGATCTGATTGAGCTTCGTGTGGCAAGGGGAATGTGCGGAAAGTCGTATCTGATGCTTACCGGTGAGGTGGCGGCCGTAGAAGCTGCGATTGAAAAGGCAAAATCTGCGGCGGCAGAAGAAGGGATGTATTTGGATTCCTCCGTAATTGCGCATCCGGATGCCCAGATTCGAAACGTAATCTTATAATTGACAAGGAGGAAACGTGATGCTCGCAATTGAAAGGCGCAAAGAAATACTGGAAAAGCTGCAGGCAGAACATCGTGTCGTCGTCAGCGAGTTAAGTCAAAGTTATGGTGTGTCAGAAGAAACGATCAGGAGAGATCTGGAAAAGCTGGAAAATGAAGGTTATGCGATTAAAAGTTATGGCGGAGCGGTCATCAATGAAAACGCTAACATGGATTTTTCGTTTAATGTCAGAAAAAACCGAAACATTGTAGGAAAACAGCAGATTGCAAAGCTGATCAGCCAGATGGTGCATGACGGCGACAGCCTGATGCTGGACGCGAGTTCTACAGCGGTATATATAGCACGGGCTTTGAAAGAGAAAAAGAACCTGATCGTAATCACCAATTCCATCGAAATTATTATGGAGCTTTTGGATATGACAGACTGGAACGTTATTTCCACCGGAGGGGCATCACGGGTGAGTTCTTGTGCATTGGTAGGTCCGCAGACCGATAAGATGTTAAGATCGTATCATGTGGACAAAGCTTTTATTTCATGCAAGGGGTTTGATTTGCATGCGGGTTTTACAGACTCGGATGAACTGCATGCGAATAATAAGAAAACAATGCTGGAATCAGCAAAAGAAAAAATATTGTGTGTTGATTCCAGCAAATTTGGGGAAACGGCATTTGTTTCGATCGGGACGCTGTCAGATGTGAGTACGGTCGTAACCGATAAAAAACCGGAGGATAAGTGGCTGCAGGCATTTCAGGCAGCCGGGGTGGAGTGCTTTTATCCGGAATGACGAAGTGCCCCAAAATTTGACAAATATGGTTTCTGTGATTTGCCAAGAGGTGTTTTTATGTATAGGGTATTATTGGTGGATGATGAGATTCTGGTCAGGGAAGCAGTCAGTGCGAAAATCCGTTGGAAGGATTTGGGGTTTGAACTGGCGGGGTTATGTGAAAACGGGCAGCAGGCAGTAGAGTTTATGAAAAACAGCCCGGTAGATGTGGTATTGACGGATATTTACATGCCGTACATGGATGGTCTGGGACTGAGCAAATATATATATGAGAATTGTCCGCAGACGCAGATTATTATATTCAGTGGCTATGGAGAATTTGAATATGCAAAGCAGGCGCTTTCGTACCATGTGTCTGAATATATTTTAAAACCAGTGACAGCAAAAGAACTGTCCAAAGTATTGGTGTCCGTCCGGGAGAAACTGGACCATGCACGCAGACAGGAACAAAAATTAGATCAGCTTAACGAGGTATACCATAAATATACGAAAAATGAATCGCTGATTATATCCAAAGCGCTTTCCAGACTCGTAAGCGGTACGCAGGGGATGAAAAAAAGCTTAAAGGAGCTGGACGAGCTGGGCGTGCAGATACGTGGAAACGCGTTTCGGGTTGTGGCCGCGGAACTGGATGTATATTCAGGATATTGTGAAATGGAAAAGGAACTGAAAAAAGGAAGCGCATTGATGTCGTTTGTTGTTGAGAACATCAGCGATGAGATTTTAAGGCGCATGGACTGCGGCATTGCTTACCGGGATTCGGATAACCGGATCTGCCTGCTGATCTGGAAACATGCAAAGCAGGAGCATGCAGGCCAGATTCGGGAAATATGCAAAGAAATACAGGAGAATGTATATAAGGCGGCACGCTTAAGTGTATCTATGGGTATCGGACATTGCGTAACAGCGTTGGATGAGCTGCCTTATTCTTATGCATCGGCGTCGGAAATGCTGCAGTACCGTTATGCAAAAGGAACCGGCGTCATTTTGGACAGCAGTGACAGGCAGTGCGAAGCAAATCCGATGACCTTGAAAAAAGAACTGAAGGCTGCCGCGGAAGCAGTTAAAAACATGGATCAAAATAATTTTGAAAAAATACTGGATACCATAGAATCCTGGATCAGTTCCAATTATGTAAGCCGGAATGCGGCCGTGGCATATTTTCAGCAGATTTTGCAGACAATATATACAAACGTGTATCAGGCCGATGAGAATTTTGCGGCGCCGGAAGCGGTTATGGCAGCCGCTGCGGATGCATACAGCGCAGAGGCCGCGATGGAAGCGGTACGAGAGTATGCGGCAAAAGGATTTCTGGCGCTTAAAAAAATCGGACAATCGAGCAGCAAGCGTCAGGCGGATAAAGCAATGGACTATATTTATGAAAACTATAGCGATCAGAATCTTGGCTTAAACCAGATCTGTGAATATTTAAATATAAGTACAAGCCATTTTTCCAGTATATTTAAAGAAGCGACCGGACAGACGTTTATTGAAGCGCTGATGAATGTCCGCATCCAAAACGCGGAACGGCTGCTGCGCCAGACAAAACTGAAAAATTATGAGATCGCGGAAAAAGTAGGATTCAGCGATCCTCATTATTTCAGCATCGTGTTTAAAAAAATGACAGGAAAGACCCCGAAGGAATATGCAAGGGAGAATGCAGAATGAAACAGCGAGGAAAGACGGTATCCTTGTTTGGTAAATTTAAAAAAATCCAGAGTGCGATGATGGCATCTTTTTCGGTACTTGTGATTCTGGCCGGACTGACCTTTTTATTAATTGCGGTAAATTTTACAGATAAAGCGATTTACGAAAATTCCATTCATTATACGACGCAGATCATTGAACAGGTAAACCGCGATATTGACGCGTATATTGATTATATGGAGAATATTTCATCTGTAATCGCAACAAGCAGCGATGTATCTTTGTATTTGTTTGATGATAATCAGACCGCAAAGCAGTATGCACAGGAAAAAGAGCGTATTTTGACGCAGTTTCATACGATTATGGAAAGCCGCAGCGACATTTATAATATCGCGATCGTAGCCGATAATGGAAAATATATTGTAAACAGCGGAAAAGAAAAGCTGACCGAGTACATTGACATCAAAAGCCTGGACTGGTATCAGGAGACAATGCGTGCGTCAGGCGGGATCGCGGTCTCTTCTTCCCATGTGCAGAATGCGATTCAAAGCAGTTATCAGTGGGTCATTACGCTGAGCCGCGCGCTTGTAAATAACCGGACCGGAGAAAAAGAAGGACTTTTTTTCGTGGATTTGAATTACAGTGCCATCAGCGATCTGTGCAACAGCAATCAGATCGGAAACAAAGGCTATGTATTTTTAATAGATGCAGACGGAAACGTCGTATATCATCCAAAGCAGCAGTTACTCTACGGGGGTCTTAGGACCGAAAAGATAGATGAAGTGATGAACTGCGAATCGAATTATTTTTTTACTGAAGAAGATGCCGAGCGCAGGCTGTATACAATGTCGCGGTCTGAAAAAACCGGATGGACGGCTGTAGGCGTGGCATACAGCTCCGAACTTTTAAAAAATACAAAGCAGGCGCAGCTGATGCATCTTTTGGTGGCGGCAGGCCTGCTGCTGGGTGTACTCATACTCTCGAACCGGCTTTCCCAGGAACTGACAAAACCGATCCGCCAGCTGCGGGATGGAATGAGTACGATAGAAGAAGGAAATTTTGAAACGCGTGTGGATATTGCGGTGGAAAATGAGATTGGCAGCCTGGCAAGGTCTTTTAATATGATGACAGACCGCATACATGCTTTGATTGAACAAAACTTCTATGAACAGGAGCAAAAACGCAAAAGTGAGCTGCGGGCACTGCAGGCGCAGATCAATCCGCATTTTTTATATAATACGCTGGATTCGATTATCTGGATGGCAGAGGATGAAAAAAATGAAGAAGTCGTAGTGATGACAGCTGCGCTTGCAAGACTGCTGCGTCAAAGCATCAGCAACGAACAGGAACAGGTAACGATCGAACAGGAGATAGATTATGTCAGAAGCTATCTGACCATTCAAAAAATGCGTTATAAAGATAAGCTGGAATATGAGATTGAAGTGGCGCCGGAAATAATGCCTGTGCAGATCGTCAAATTTACGCTTCAGCCATTAGTGGAAAATGCGATTTATCATGGAATTAAATATAAAGAAACAAAAGGCACAATCTGCATCCGTGGTTTTGCCAGAGACAAACAAGCGCAGATTGCTGTGGAAGACGACGGTGCGGGCATGGATGAGCACCAGATTCACCGGATTCTGGAAGATACCGCGAATGAAAACGCAAGGACAAGCGGCGTTGGCGTTGCGAATGTACAAAAACGGCTGCAGCTGTATTACGGAGAAGAATACGGCATTTCCTATACAAGCGAAGTCGGAAAGGGGACAACAGCGCTTGTAACCATTCCAATGACTGAAGGGGGCAATGAAAGTGTGGAAAGCTAAAAAAAAATATACACTTATTCTGGCAGCAATTGGGCTGGCAGTTTTTGCGTTTTTTATACTGTTGCTGAAAACAGGAGAGAAACAGAAAGAACCGTGGAAGCTGATTTTTATACCGAAATCCATTGATACGACGATTGGATTTTGGGACTCCCTTATTGGCGGCGCCCAGCTGGGGGCGAAAGAATACGGTGCTTCGTTGGAAGTGATAGGAGAAACAACCGAAGAGGATATTGAGGGCCAGATTCAAAATATCCGTGCCTGCATCCAAAAAAAACCGGATGCTCTGCTCGTTGCCCCGTGCGATTATATCCGTACAGCGGATGCGCTGGAAGAAGCGGCAGCGGCGGGGATTAAAGTGATTCTGCTGGATTCTGTCGTTGAACGCGACATTGCCGACTGCATCGTAGCGACCGACAATTATGAGGCCGGCCGCAAGCTGGGCGGATATGCAAGATTGCTGTTAGATAAAGATGAGAATCCTAAAATCGGAGTCGTTGCCCATGTGAAGGGAACTTCGACGGCGATGGAGCGGGAAAGAGGCATCCGTGACGGCCTTGGAAGCGATGCGCATGCGATTCAAAACGTTGTATATTGTGATTCTTCTTATGACAAAGCCTACGCGCTGACTGTCAGTCTGATGACGCGGCATCCTGACATGGATCTTTTGATTGGAACAAACGAGTACGCGGCAGTCGGCGCTGCGCGGGCGATCAAAGATATGAAGCTGGACGGAAAGGTGAAGCTCATCGGCTTTGACAGCTTAATCGAAGAGATACAGCTGTTGGAAGCAGGCGTATTTCAGGGGATCATTATTCAAAAACCGTTCCATATCGGCTATCTAGGCGTGGAACAGGCAGTGCGTCTGCTGGAAGGCAGTCCGGTGGAAAAAAATCTGTCTGTTGGTTCCAGACTGATTACGAAAGATAATATGTATGAAGAAGAAAATCAAAGATTGCTGTATCCGTTTACGGGATAATAATAAAAATGCTGGTGTTTGCCGGCATTTTTATTATTTATTCTATATAAAATACCCGCTGGATTTATTTTACCTTTTTTAGTAAAATATTCGATTTTACTAAAACGCCTTGTTCTGTATACTGTTTACAACAGCTGTAAACAAGAAATACAAAGAAATGGGGGAAAGGAAATTGGATAAGATTAAAAACAACGCGCTGGTTAAGAAGGTTGGGTTTAACAGACTGGTATTGTTTTGCGTACTGCTTTTGATGTATATTACCTTTGCAATATTAAGTCCGACATTCCTCAACTATAACCGTATCCTGAGTGCTTTGAACTATGCCTATTTTCTGGGGTTTTTAGCTTTGGGTGTTACGTTTGTTATCGCTACTGGGGGAATTGATTTTTCCATTGGGCCGGTGATGTTCTGTTCTGCCCTGATTGCAGGATATCTGCTTACGAAGTCAGGAGTGCCGCTTATCTTGGCGCTTTTGATCTCTATTTTGACAGGGGCGGCATTCGGATGCCTGAACGGATATCTGGTGGCATATTGGAATCTGCCGTCGTTTATTACTTCCATGGCGAGCATGATGTTAGCAAAAGGAATCGGATCTGTTTTTACAAAAACACAGTCGGTCAGCTGGCCGCAGGCATCTCAGGAGAACGGAAGCTTTCGTATGCTCGTAAAAATTACGACTTCGGATGGCACACAGATTCCTGCCGGGCTGATTGTACTCATTGTGATATCCATTATTTGTGCGGTCGTATTGAATAAGACAAAAATCGGAAGATACATTCTTTGTCTTGGCAGCAATAAAGAAGCCGTTCGGTTATCCGGTGTAAATGTAAAAAAATGGGAAATGCTGGCATACATTATCTGCGGCATGCTGGCGGGCATGGCAGCAATCGCTTATGTAGGTGCATATTCCACCGTACAGCCGGGTATGGGCGATACATTTAATAATGAAGCGATCGCGGGATGCGTAATGGGCGGTACGTCTATGACGGGCGGTACGGCATCGATCGGCGGTACGTTTATCGGGGTTATGATTATCTCTCTGCTCCAGGAAGGAATTCTTGCTATGGGCTTCCAAAAAGACTGGCAGTATGTCATTACCGGTCTGATTGTAATTGCAGCGGTATACGCAGATGTGCGCAGCCGCAGGAGATCAAATTAGCAGAAGGTCAAATGAAAAGACAGTGATTTCAGGATAGGAAGGTGAGAGTGTGGGAGATATAATTTTAAAAATGAATGGAATTGATAAATCTTTCCCTGGCGTGCATGCGCTGGACCACGTCAATCTGGAGGTCAGAAAAGGCGAGGTGCTTGCGTTAATGGGAGAGAACGGGGCCGGAAAGTCTACATTGATGAAGGTGCTGACGGGCATCTATAAAAAAGATGAAGGCTCGATTGTATATGAAGGAAAAGAAGTGGAATTCACGAATCCGAAAGATGCCCAGGAGGCAGGGATCGTCATTGTGCATCAGGAATTAAATATGATGAATCATCTGACTGTTGCGCAGAATATTTTTATCGGACGTGAAGCAATGTCCGGCAAGCTGATTAACGATAAAAAGATGAACGAAGAGGCTGAAAAGCTGTTTCAAAAGCTGAATATAAAGATTGACCCTACGGAAAAGATGGGGAACCTTACCGTAGGTAAACAGCAGATGTGTGAGATTGCAAAAGCGATTTCCCATGATGCCAAAGTCATCGTATTTGACGAGCCGTCAGCTGCCCTGACAGAGGCTGAGATCGAAGAGTTGTTTAAAATTATTCGTGATCTCAGGGACAAGCAGCTTGGCATTGTGTATATTTCGCACCGCATGGATGAGATTAAGGTCATTACAGACCGTGTAACGGTTATGCGTGACGGCGGCTATGTAGGAACGCTCATTACAAAAGAATCCACAAAAGATGATATTATCAATATGATGGTTGGACGTGTCATATACGAGGATCCAAAGACAGAGAGCAATGTGCCGAAAGACGCTCCGGTAGTGTTAAAGGTAGAACATCTGAATGCCGGCAAGATGGTGCGGGACGTAAGCTTTGAGTTACATAAAGGTGAAATACTCGGATTTTCGGGATTGATGGGCGCGGGACGTACCGAGACAGCCAGAGCATTGTTTGGAGCGGATCCGATGGATAGCGGCGATATTTATGTCAATGGGCAGAAGGTAACGATTAAAAGCCCAATGGATGCTGTGAAATGCGGCATCGGCTATTTGTCAGAGGACAGGAAAAGATTTGGTATCGTAGTGCAGAAATCGGTAGCTGAGAATTCTACGATGGTGGATCTGGACAATTATGTCAGCGGTATCTTTATTAATAAAAAGAAAGAAAATGAAGTAGCATTAAAATATGTAAAGTCATTAAAGACAAAGACGCCATCGGTAGACCAGCTTGTTGTCAATCTGTCTGGCGGCAATCAGCAGAAAGTCGTTATTGCAAAATGGCTGATTAGAAACTGCGATATCCTGATATTCGATGAGCCTACCAGAGGTATTGATGTAGGGGCGAAAAGTGAAATTTACCACCTGATGAACGAACTGGCTGCACAAGGAAAATCCATTATTATGATTTCTTCCGAAATGACAGAAATTCTCAGGATGAGCGACCGGATCGTAGTCATGTGTGAGGGAAGAAAGACCGGGGAACTTGACATTGCCGGCGCTACCCAGGAAAATATCATGCACGCCGCAACGCTGAGAGATTAGGAGGAGACAGGAAATGGAAAATAACGCAAAAAAGGGGAATGCTTTTACGAATCACCCGCTTGTCAAGGCAATCGGTACGCAGAAGATTGTAGTTGTCATGGTTATTATACTGCTGGCTCTTTTGTTCAGCGTGATGAGTCCGGCATTCCGTCAATATTCAACGGTTATCAGTATTTTTGATTATTCCTATTACATCAGCTTTATGGCGATTGGCGTAACGTTTCCTCTGATTACCGGAGGCGTGGATTTATCGATCGGTACCGGCATGGTATCGGCTGCGCTTGTAGGAGGATATTTTGTTACATACAAAGGTGTTCCGGCGCCTGTTGGAATGCTGATTACCCTTTGTGTCGGACTGGTATTAGGATGCCTGAACGCGTTTTTAGCCGCAAAGCTGGAGCTGCCGCCGTTTATCGCAACATTGGGCAGTATGATGGTAGCCAGAGGACTTGGTTCCATTCTGACGGGCGGCATGGCAGTAGCATGGCCTCCGGCATCCGATCCGTTAGGAAAATTCCGCAGCATTTTCAAGCTGAATGTGGGAGGGACAAACATCCCGATCGGATTTATTCTCGTAATTGTGTCAGTTGTACTGATGTCCACCGTGTTAAACAAGACGAAGCCGGGCCGTTATATTATCGCGCTTGGAAGCAATAAAGAAGCGGCCAGATTATCCGGTATCAATGTTGTTAAATGGCAGTCGTTGGCTTATATCATATCCGGACTGTTTACCGGGCTTGCAGGTATCGCGTATGCGGCGACTTTCCAGACCATTGCGCCGGGAACCGGAGCAGGGCTGGAGCTGGATGCGATTGCAGGGGCGATTATCGGCGGTACGTCTATGAACGGCGGTTATGGAACGATTGCCGGCACGCTGCTTGGTGTATTTGTAATGTCACTGTTAAAAACGGGGCTGCCGTTTATCGGGCTGCAGCCGAACTGGCAGCAGATTGTAACAGGCATTGTATTGATCGTAGCGGTATTTATTGACGTAATAAAGAACTCAAAGAGGGCATAGTTTCAGGCAGATATCAATGATTAATATCGTCTGTGAAAGGACGGTTTTAATAGAGAAACTGCCAGCGTTATACAGGCAGTTTCTCAAATATTATATTCAAATAGGGAGGAATAAAACATGAAGAAAAAATTATTGGGCGTATTGTTATCAGCAGCAATGGTTGGCACAATGCTTGCGGGATGCGGCAGCACTCCGGCAGAGTCAGACAAGACAGACTCAAATAATGAAGCCAGCTCAGACGACGGACAGACGGCGGATGCAGGCGATGATGCAAATGCGGATGGCGATTCCAAACCAGCAGGAGACCTGTCGATTGAAATCGTATCCAAAGGCTTCCAGCATCAGTACTGGCAGGCAGTATTAAAAGGAGCGAACCAAAAAGCCGATGAGCTTGGCGTAAAGATTAATTTTGTAGGCCCGAACTCTGAATCAGATATCGCGGACCAGGTACAGATGTTAACAAACGCGATTAACGCGGCTCCAAATGCGATTGCGTTGGCAGCATTGGATACAGACGCATGTCTGGATGCAATTTCACAGGCACAGTCTTCCAATATTCCGATTGTTGGCTTTGACTCTGGTGTTCCTGGCGCTCCGGATGGAGCAATTGTTGCGAATGCGGCTACAAATAATTACAATGCAGGTGCGCTGGCAGCAGAAGAATCTTATAAAGCAGCTTTAAAAGAGAGAATCGCAAATGCTTCCGGCCCGGTACGTATTGGTATCATGGGACAGGATGCTACATCAGAATCCATTATCAGCCGCGGACTTGGTTTCGTAGATAAAATGATTGAACTGGCGGAAGCTGATGGCAAAACAGTTTCTGTAGAAGGAAATGACAAATATGTGACAGATTCTGCAGGCGAGACAAAAGACGGTGCAGACGTTGTTATCGAAATCGTAGTTCCTGCTTCCGTTACAAATGAACTTTCAGCAGTTGACTGCCAGACATTGTTAAATAAACCGGACATTATCGCTATTTATGGTTCCAATCAGCATTCTGGCGATGCAATGGTAACAGGTGATGAGAACCTGAATAAATTCGGAACAGGCGATGACCAGGTCATTGGTATTGCGTTTGATTCCGGCAAGGTTATTAAAGATGCTGTTAAGAGCGGAAAATTTATCGGTGCGATCACACAGGCTCCGGTAGCTATGGGCGAAGCGGTGGTTGAACTTTGCGTAAACGCTGCAAACGGCGAATCCGTATCTGACGTTGATACCGGATGCCAGTGGTTTACAGCGGAAAATATGGACAGTGAAGAAATCGCGCAGAACCTTTATGACTAAATTTAAAAGGAATCGGTTAATTCCGATTCCTTTTTAAAAAAGCAAGGAGAATGTCTATGCCTGTAGAGACGGGTCAAATGTTTGACAATAAAAATAAAATGTTAAAGCGTCTGAAAAAACAGACATATGAAACAAATTTTGCACAGTTTCAAAAGGCGTATGCAAAGCAGTTTGAAGAAATGACAGCATACGCTGAACAAGCGGCGGATAAGCAGGCGGCGGCGATGGAAATTGGAACGTGGTTTACGGATGGCGCATTCAAAAAATACGGATCCGGCAAAAAAAAGATCCCATCGTATGTACAGGCTGATTTGAATCTGTTTATGATTTACTATGTCTTTCCTGCGCTGTTAAAGACAGGGCATCCGGATGCGGAACAGATTGCTGATGGGATCTGCAAGGCATGGGCAGAACGTTTTCGGGGAAATAACATAGGCTATACGGATTATGATACGCTGTATGCGTCGTTTCATGATAAAATATTGGGGATATTTTAACGGTGCAGACTGCGTTTGAAGGAGGAGTATCATGGGGAAAAAAGGACAGGTTCTTGCGTTTGATTTTGGAGGCGGCAGCGGCAGGGCGATTCTTGGAAAGCTGGAGGACGGAAAGATCCGTATGGAAGAGGTATACCGCTTTTCCAATGACCCGGTAACGATCAATGGGACGATGTACTGGGACACGCTGCGGCAGTTTTTTGAAATCAAGCAGGGTATGGTCCATGCAAAGCAAAGAGGAGGATTTGACAGCTTAGGAATTGATACGTGGGGCGTGGATTTCGGACTGCTGGATGAACACGGAGCGCTTTTGGAAAGCGCAGTGCATTACCGGGACAATCGGACGGTGGGAATGCAGGAGGAAGTGTTCAAAGTCCTTTCTAAAAATAAGATTTATGAGATCACAGGTAATCAGTTTGAGAATTTTAATACGATTTTTCAGCTGTATTCTCTCGTAAAGCAGCGGCCGTGGCTGTTGGAACGGGCGGATAAGCTGCTGCTGACACCAGATTTGTTCGGCTATTTTCTTACCGGAGAAAAACGGGCGGAGTATACGATTGCGTCTACCACGCAGCTGTTGGATGCGAAACAAAAAATATGGTCTGAACCTATTTTAAAAGCACTTGGCATCCCAAAAAATATACTACCTCAAATCGTGCCGAGCGGTACGTCAATCGGCTGTTTAACGGAGGAAATCTGTCTGGAACTGGGACTGGAGCCGGCGGATGTGATAGCGGTGGCAGGGCATGATACGCAGAGTGCGGTTGTAGCGGTACCGACACAGGAGAAAGATTTTATATTTATCAGCTGCGGCACCTGGAGTCTGTTTGGAACAGAGCTGGAGGCTCCGATTATTGGGGAAAAATCGCTGGAATGCAATGTAAGCAATGAAGGCGGGTACGGAAATACAACAACCTTGTTAAAAAATATCATTGGGCTGTGGTTAGTGCAGGAGAGCCGCAGACAGTGGATACGGGAAGGCCGGGAATATTCATACGGAGAACTGGAGCAGATGGCGCTGCAGGCACAGCCGTTTGTAAGCTTTATTGATCCGGATGCCCCGGAATTTGTTCCTGCCGGAAATATTCCGGAACGTATTCGAAAATTCTGCCAAAGAACCGGACAGAAAGCGCCAGAAAGCGTCGGAGAAGTGATGCGCTGCATTAACCAGAGCCTTGCGCTGAAATACCGGTATGCACTGGAGCAGATTGAGTCCTGCACAGGAAAGCATTACGACGTCATCCATATGATCGGAGGCGGCATTCAGAGCAAACTGCTCTGTCAGATGACTGCCGGAGCAAATGGACGCAAAGTAATTGCAGGACCGGTGGAAGCGACTGCGCTTGGCAACATTGTGATGCAGATGATAGCGTTAGGCATGATAGAGAATGTGGCACAGGCCAGAAGCATGATTGCACAATCGGAAACAACATATGAGTATCTCCCGAAGGATGCAGGCGCGTGGGATGCGGCATATGAAATATTTCAAACCTATATACAATAAAAGAGATTCAAAAATAAGGAGGAATGCTGCTATGGCAAAATCAAGACTGATCGGCGATTATCCGGTCATTGGAATCAGACCAACGATTGACGGAAGAAGAGGCGCGTTAAAGGTTCGCGAGTCTTTGGAAGAGCAGACGATGAATATGGCAAAATCTGCCGCAAAACTGTTGGAAGAAAATTTGAAATACACAAATGGTGAGCCGGTAAAGGTAGTGATTGCCGATACGACAATCGGACGTGTTGCAGAAGCTGCAGCCTGTGCGGACAAATTTAAAAAAGCAGGCGTAGACATTACGCTGACCGTAACTCCTTGCTGGTGCTACGGCGCTGAGACGATGGACATGGATCCGATGACGATCAAAGCCGTATGGGGCTTTAACGGCACAGAGCGCCCGGGAGCGGTTTATCTGGCGTCTGTACTTGCCACACACGCACAAAAAGGCCTTCCGGCATTCGGCATTTATGGCCATGATGTATGCGAAGCGACCGATACAACGATTCCGGATGATGTAAAAGAAAAAATCTTAAGATTCGGACGTGCAGCGGTAGCGGCAGCCTCCATGCGCGGAAAATCATATTTACAGATCGGTTCTATCTGTATGGGAATCGGCGGTTCTATTATAGATCCGGCTTTTATCGAAGAATATTTGGGCATGCGTGTGGAGTCTGTGGACGAGGTGGAAATTATCCGCCGTATGACCGAAGGCATTTATGACCAGGCAGAGTATGAAAAAGCGCTCGCATGGACAAAAGAAAAATGCATCGAAGGCTTTGATAAAAATCCAAAGGAACTGCAAAAGACAAGAGAACAAAAAGATTCCGACTGGGAATTTGTTGTTAAGATGATGTGCATTATCAAAGACCTGATGAATGGAAACGAAAATCTGCCGGACGGATGTGAGGAAGAGAAAGTCGGCCATAACGCAATTGCCGCAGGATTCCAGGGACAGAGACAGTGGACAGACTTTTATCCAAACTGTGACTATCCGGAAGCATTGTTAAATACCTCATTTGACTGGAACGGAGCAAGAGAACCATATGTGCTGGCTACAGAAAATGACGTATTAAACGGCCTTGGCATGCTGTTTAACAAGCTTTTGACCAATACGGCTCAGATTTTCGCGGACGTACGTACTTACTGGAGTCCGGAAGCAGTAAAAAAAGCTGCAGGCTATGAGCTGGAAGGCAAAGCAAAGGAAGCAGGCGGATTTATCCATCTGATTAACTCCGGCGCGGCTTGTCTGGATGCAAACGGACAGGCAAAAGCCGCAGACGGAACCAGCCTCATCAAGCCATGGTATGACGTAACGCAGGAAGATCAGGAAGCCATTTTAAAAGCAACGACATGGAACTACGCAGACCTGGGCTATTTCCGCGGCGGCGGTTATTCTTCCAGATTTGTCACAGAAGCAGAAATGCCGGTTACCATGATCCGTCTGAACTTAGTTAAAAATTTAGGCCCGATGTTACAGATCGCAGAAGGCTGGACGGTACATCTTCCGGATGAAGTAAACGACATTTTATGGAAACGTACGGACTATACATGGCCATGTACATGGTTTGCTCCAAGGACAACCGGAACAGGCGCATTCGCTACCGCATATGATGTAATGAACAACTGGGGCGCAAATCACGGCGCTATCAGCTACGGACATATCGGCGCAGATCTGATTACCTTCTGCTCCATGCTCCGTATCCCGGTTGCTATGCACAACGTACCGGAAGAAAAGATTTTCCGTCCGGCAGCATGGAACGCTTTCGGCATGGAAAAAGAAGGCGCAGATTTCCGCGCATGCCAGGCATACGGCCCTCTGTACAAAACGATCAAATAAAAGGAGGCAGCCATGTTAAAAGGAATACCAAAAATACTGTCTCCGCAGCTTTTGAAAGTGCTGTGCGAGATGGGACATAGCGACCGCATTGTCATCGCTGACGGAAACTTCCCGGTAGAGTCCATGGGAAAAAACGCAGTAATCGTCCGCTGTGACGGCCACGGCGTACCAGAGCTTTTAGACGCGATTTTGCAGGTGTTCCCACTCGATACCTACGTGGAACATCCGGTAGCATTGATGGAAGTTATGCCGGGAGATCCGGTAGAAACGCCGATCTGGGACGAATACAAACAGATTATAACCAAATACGACGAACGCGGCGCAGGATGCGTCGGAAATATCGAAAGATTTGCTTTTTATGAAGAAGCAAAGACCGCTTACGCGATCATCGCAACCGGCGAGGCAGCGGTATATGCGAATGTGATGCTGCAAAAAGGGGTTGTGCATTAATTTGTGCAGGACAGACTTTGAATCTGAGGGGGATTCAGAGTCTGTTTTTTTGTGGCTGTCCGGACGCTGGATGAGGGGCGGGGCCTGGATTTCGGCTCCTACTCCAGAATGTCTAGAAATTCTTAACATTCTGGAGTAGGAGCCGAAATCCAGGCCATTTCCCCCTCACCCGGCGTCCGCATAGCCAACAAAAAACGCAACACAATGTCAATTCTGTCGCACAGTATAGAAATCGTGCTACTTTGCGCAAGAAATTGTTTTTAAGTGTCTAAAATGCGTTTATTTACTCTGCAAGGCGGTAATACGTATTTCTGCTTCTTCCTTCTTTGACAATCTGCCCTTTTCCGATCATCTGTTTCAATAACCGTCCACAGGTTGTCTGGCTCATCCCCAGCGCCTTTTCCATGTCTTTTCTTGTGAAGGCACTTTGTTCTTTGGTCAAAGCAATGACTGCATCTTCCACCATGCTGTTTTCAGTCGGTGTAACATTCGGTTGTTGTACGTTCAGATTTGGAAGGATGATCTTAAAAGCATTGTCAGAAGTTTCGATTTTAGGTTCCTTTCCGGTTCCTGCATAAGCCCCCATAATCTTTAACATTCCTGTTCCATAGGCTTCAATCAGTTCCAGATGCACACACTGGTCAGACAGCAATAACCCTAAATTCGTATAAACACCGTCATGGGTCATAATGCCTAAGGTTTTCATTTGTGCATCTTTAAACAGGATATTTCTTTCGGAAAATTCCTTTTTCGCTGCCTCAAAGGTTAGAAAAGTGGTTAGAAATTTTTCTTGCCATATTTAGAGTTACAGGTTATGATATATGGAAAACCGGACAGAAAGAAGGTGGTTTTATGGATTTGCCAGGAGCACAGGAAAGAATTTATACATGGGAAGATATTTATGCACTGCCGAATGGAGAGCGGGCGGAGCTGATGGACGGACGCATTTATTATATGTCGCCGCCGAGCTGGACACATCAAAGAATCAGTATGGAACTATCGAACCAAATAGCTTCTTATATCAAAAAAAATCAAGGGGACTGTCAGGTGCTTGCCGCGCCTTTTGCGGTGTTCTTAAACGAGGATCCTATGAATTACCTGGAGCCGGATATTTCTGTAATCTGTGATATTTCAAAGCTGGATGAAAAGGGATGCCATGGGGCGCCGGATTGGGTGATCGAGATTGTTTCACCAAGCAGCAGGCCGAGAGATTATATAAAAAAAATGATGCGGTACTGTACGGCAGGAGTGCGGGAATATTGGATTGTGGATCCGGATGACAAACAGGTTACCGTATATGAGTTTGAAAAAGAAGCGGTGATGCATTATCGTTTTGAACAGCAGATTCCGGTAGGAATTTATCAAGGCTTTTTTATCACCATATCATAAATTCATTCCGCAGCTAGGGTATTGTATGGAAATAGCCTGGATGAACCAGAAAAGAAACACTTTTGACATTTTGTTGCGTTTTTTT
>CAOKJJ010000052.1 GCA_948468465.1 uncultured Eubacterium sp.
GGAACTGTATGTAAATAACCAGAGTGTAAAGCCTACGTATTTGTCAATATGCTTTGCACTTTTTTTATTTATGAAAGTTGATCCCTCCGTTTATGCATCCCTCTGTTTTATCATGCCATCATCGTTTCTGCTTTCTCATTTTGCTTGCATTTTTCCTATTTTCATGAAATTTGAAATATCGTGTAAATTATTATTTTGCCGTTCGTATGAACGTGAAATGGAGGGAAATGTTTTTGGTTATGTGCAATAGTTACAAAAAAGCTTTGATTATACTGACAAAAACACAGATGAAGTTGTTGGAAAAGTGGAAAAAATAATTTTCATGAAAAATAAATTGACAAAAATTAATTTCGTGGTATACTAAAATCACAAAAATCAATATCGCGATATGAAACAGAGCAATAATTATTTACACGAGTGTTAAGACTGTTATAAAAATTGAAAAATTATAAATAAAGGAGGAAATCAGAATGAGAATTAGTGAATTACTCAGCTTACAGGCAATTGATGTAAATGCCAGCGTTGCTTCGAAAGCAGAGGCCATTGATTACATGACGCGACTGATGGAGAAGTCAGGAAATCTGAATGACAGAGAAGCTTATAAAAAAGGCGTTTTGGCAAGGGAAGAAGAAGGGACGACAGGAATTGGCGAAGGAATTGCAATCCCGCATTCCAAATGTGCGGCGGTAAAGCGTGCGGGGCTTGCGGCGATGGTTGTCAGAGATGGTGTGGATTATGAATCTTTGGATGACGAACCTGCGGATTTGATTTTTATGATCGCCGTGCCGGAAACAGGGGCGAATGTGCATTTGGAAGCGCTTGCCAAATTGTCAACGATTCTTATGGATACGGAATTTAAAGAAGCGCTTGTAAAAGCGGAAACGGCGGAACAGTTTATCCAAATGATTGATAAAAAAGAAGATGAACTGGATGGGAAGAACGAGAAAAAGGCGATGGAGAGTCCGAAGGATGGATACCGTGTGCTGGCGATTACGGCATGTCCGACGGGTATTGCCCATACGTTTATGGCAGCGGAAAGCCTGGATATGAAAGGAAAAGAGCTGGGCATTTCTATTAAAGTGGAAACACAGGGGGCGGATGGCGCAAAGAACGTATTGACAGCATCGGACGTAGCGAATGCGGAATGTATTATTATTGCGGCGGATAAAAAGGTGGATTTGGCCAGATTTGACGGCAAACCGGTGATCATTACAAAAGTAGCGGACGGCATACATAAAGCGGAACAATTACTGCAGCAGGCGACCAGCGGAGACGTGCCGATTTATCATCATACGGGCGCGGCACAGGCGGAAGATGATTCGGCTGAAAATGAAAGTGTAGGACGGCGCATTTATAAAAATCTGATGAATGGCGTATCGCATATGTTGCCGTTTGTTATCGGAGGGGGTATACTGATTGCGTTAGCATTTTTGCTTGATGATTACAGCATTGATCCTGCTAATTTTGGAAAAAATACACCGGTTGCGGCTTATTTAAAAACAATTGGTGAATTTTCGTTCGGTATGATGCTTCCTGTACTGGCTGGTTATATTGCAATGAGCATCGCTGACCGGCCGGGGCTGGCGGTTGGCTTTGTCGCAGGGCTTGTCGCTAAAAGCGGAACTACATTTGCAAATCCGGCGGGCGGAGATGTGAACGCAGGATTTTTGGGAGCATTGTTTGCAGGCTTTGCGGCAGGATATCTGGTGCTGCTGCTGAAAAAACTGACGTCGAAGCTGCCGCAGTCGTTAAACAGCGTGCGGCCGATGATTATTTATCCGGTGTTTGGAATTTTAACAGGATCGGTTGTGACAACCCTGATTAACCCGCTGATGGGCATGATTAATGATGGGCTTACAAATGTTTTGAGCAGTATGCATGGAACGAGCAAGGTGCTGCTGGGAATGGTAGTTGCCGGAATGCAGTCTGTAGATATGGGAGGCCCGGTAAATAAAACGTCCTATGTATTTGGAACCTCGCAGCTTGCGGAAGGGAACTTTGAGATTATGGCGGCTGTTATGGCAGGAGGAATGGTTCCGCCGCTTGTGATTGCGCTGTGCACGACATTTTTTAAAAATCGTTTTACACAAAAAGAAAGAGAATCGGGTCTTGTAAATTATTTGCTGGGACTGTCTTTTATTTCAGAAGGAGCGATTCCATTTGCGGCCAATGATCCGCTTCGTGTGATTCCAGCCTGTATCGCAGGTTCCGCGGTAGCCGGAGGGTTATCCATGATGTTTGAATGCACGCTGCGTGCGCCGCATGGCGGTATTTTCGTACTGCCTACGATAGGAAAGCCCCTGTTTTATGTAATTGCTGTTTTTGCAGGTTCCGCGGTAGGGTGTCTGATTCTGGCAGCGCTGAAAAAACCATTGAATAAGGAAAATACGGAAACATCAAAATGAGAAGGAGATCGGAATGAAACAAAAATGTGTGCAGAAAGCAATGGAAATGATTGATGACGGCATGGTCATTGGATTGGGCGGCGGTTCTACAGTAGCGCTGCTCATTCAGGAAATCGCAAAGAGCGGCAGGAAAATTAAAGCAGTGACACCGTCGCAAAATACACTTCGACTGTGCGTGGAACATCAGATTACAGTACTGCCGTTGGAAATGACGGATACGATTGACGTGGCATTTGACGGATGCGATGAGCTGGATGACAGTCTGAACGCGCTAAAAAGCTGCGGCGGGATTCACACACGTGAAAAAATTGTTGCGGCGATGGCTAAAGAGTATGTATTGCTGGCGGATGAGAAAAAGTGGAGCAGACAACTGACATTTTCACATCCGATAACGATCGAAGTCATCCGCGCAGCGGCTGGTTTTGTGAAAAAGCGTCTGGTACAGATGGGGGCGCAGGTAGCAGAACGGTGTTCAGACGGCAAGGCTGGAACGTTGGTTAGTGATGATGGAAATTATCTGTTTGAAGCAAGATTTCAGAATACGGGCGATATTGGAAAATTGTCAGCGGATTTGGATCAGATACCTGGAGTTGTCGGGCATTCACTGTTTTATCAGATTGCGGCAAAAGCGATTATCGTAAAAACGGATGGCATAGAAGTTATCGTAAAAGAAAAATAAAGAGGGGATAGAAGATGAAAAAATTAAACTGGGGCATTTTAGGTACTGGATGGATTGCACATGAAATGGCGGAAGCATTAAACGCTGTAAATGGTGAGATTTATGCGGTTTGCGGAACAAGCCAGGAAAAAGCGGATAAATTTAAAGAGGAATTCGGGGTGCAGAAGGCATATGGAAGCGCGGACGAATTGCTGGCTGACGAAAAGACAGAGGTTGTATATATCGCAACGCCGCACAGCTCGCACTACGAATGGATTAAAAAGGCTTTAAACGCCGGCAAGCATGTATTTTGTGAAAAATCGGTAACGGTAAACAGCAGACAGCTGGAGGAGTGCGCGGCGCTTGCACAGAAGAAGGGGCTTGTGATCTGTGACGGTACGACTTTGCTGCATATGCCTTTGTACAAAAAGTTAAAACAGATGATCCAGGATGGTGTCATCGGTGATGTAAAAATGATCCAGGTAAATTTCGGCAGCTGCAAGGAATATGATGTAAACAATCGTTTCTTTTCAAAAGAACTGGCGGGAGGAGCGCTGCTTGACATCGGAGTGTATGCCGTGTCATTTGCCAGATATTTTATGAAAAGCAAACCGGATGTAGTACTGACGACGGCAAATTATTTTGAAACGGGCGTAGACGAGACGAGCGGGATTGTGCTGAAAAATCCGGATGGTGAAATGGCGGTTATGGCGCTGACCATGCGCGCGAAACAGCCAAAGCGCGGGGTCATAGCGGGTGAAAAAGGCTTTATCGAGATCAGTAATTATCCGAGGGCTGACAAAGCGGTGATTACATTTACCGAAGACGGACATACCGAAATCATAGATGCCGGCAGATCGGAACATGCGCTGCAGTATGAGGTGCAGGATATGCAGGAGTATATTAACAGCCAGGGCGGAAGCGAAAATCTGGATATTGTCAGAGACGTTATGGCAACTCTGACAGCCGTACGTAATCAGTGGGGGCTGGTATATCCGTTTGAATAACAGCAGCCGTTTGTATCAATGGGATGAAAGTTTTGTGTAAAATAATAGGAGGAGAGGCAATTGATTTATACGGTAACGTTTAATCCATCACTGGATTATGTAGTGCAGGTAAAAGATTTTAAATGTGACGCGGTAAACCGTACATTATCGGAAAATGTGTACGCTGGCGGAAAAGGCAACAATGTGGCAGTAGTTGTGTCCAATCTGGGGCTGAAAAGCCGTGCGCTGGGATTTCGGGCGGGATTTACCGGCATCGCCATGGAGCAGATGCTGAGAGAATATGGCTGTGATACAGATTTTATTCCCTTAGATGAAGGCATGACCCGCATTAATGTAAAAGTAAAGGCTGAGGAAGAATTTGAGATCAATGGTCAGGGGCCGGTCATTGGCGAAGATAAAATTAAACAGCTGCTTGAAAAAACGGATGCGCTGGAAAAAGACGATGTGCTTGTGCTTTCCGGAAGTATTCCAAATACGCTGCCGGATAATATGTATGAGCGGATCATGCAGCGCCTGGATGGAACAGGCGTGCGGATTGTGGTTGATGCGACACAGGATCTGCTCTTGAAAGTATTAAAATATCATCCGTTTTTAATTAAGCCGAATAATCATGAACTGGAAGAGATGTTTCATGTTACACTGACAGATGATGAGCAGATTATAAAATACGCAAAAAAGCTCCAGCAAATGGGAGCGTGCAATGTGCTTGTGTCCATGGCGAAAGACGGAGCTGTTTTAGTAGATGAAAATCAGGAGGTATACAAGCTTTTGCCGCCTGACGGAGCCGTTGTGAATTCGGTAGGAGCAGGGGATTCGATGGTAGCCGGATTCTTAGCCGGTTATTTGATCCATGGCAGTTATGAACAGGCGCTGATGCTTGGAACAGCAGCCGGAAGCGCTACGGCATTCACTTCCTGGCTGGCGGACAGGGAAAAAATAGAAGCGTTATTGGAGCAGATTAAGGATAGAAAAACGGATGTTTTTCAAAGGAAAAATTGATAGTTTTCTGAGAACAGCTTTGCTGGAAAATGCGTGTATATTTTATGTATCGGCGGGAGTGTCCTTATACGTAGAACTTCTACGATACAGTAAGGGAAGTTGAGTTTGGGCGGTTTTTCTGGCTGATGTGCCCTTGCGGTTGATAGAGGAGGAACGTGCCAGGCGATACATTCAAGAATTAGTAAAACAGGACATTTCGTTGTTCAGTTATGAAAAAGAGAATATAATTGCACTTATTGCGTTAAAAAAAGAATATGCTTATATACTTGAATTTATAATATGGTCATGGTATTCTTTTTATATTGATAACGATGGAAGTTTTTGAAAGCTTATTCTGATGATTGTAGTTATGCTTTGGTAAGGGGGAATAAAAATGTGCAGTATAGCGATAAATATTCCGGATGAAGTTCTTTTCGACACAAAAATGACAAGGGAAGAAGCAGGTGCTTTTGTCAGGCATGCGGCCGCTCTCGCCTATTATACGCAGAGCGGCGTGTCCATTGGGTACTGCTCACAAATAGCAGGGATGCCTGAGGAGGATTTTATTAAATTTCTGGGAAAGAATCAGATTTCTATTTTCCACTATGCTGATAAAGAAGAATTTTTAAAGGAATTGGAAAATGCGTAATGTAATTGTAAATTCCACGCCGCTGATCGTATTAGGCGGCGTCGGAAGGCTGGGTTTACTGAAAAAACTGTATAGGGAAGTGATTATTCCGGAAGCAGTATATCGGGAGGTTACAGCTAAAAAAGATTCTGTCTGTATGCAGGTGGTTAAGGAAAGTGACTGGATACATATAGAAAAGATTCGTGATCAGTCCGAAAAAAAGATGTATAAAGCGAAACTCCATGATGGCGAGGTTGAAGTTATGATACTTGCTCAAGAAAAACAGGCGGATTTGGTTGTTATAGATGACAATGCCGCAAAGAAAACTGCTGAATATCTTGGACTTACAGTAACAGGAACAATGGGGGTGCTCATAAAAGCAAAAAGGCTTGGGCATTTGGATGCGGTGCACCCGGTGTTGGATGAAATCAAAGAGAACGGATTTTATATTGGCACTTCACTTGAAAAAATGGTTCTGGAACAGGCAGGAGAATGATAACATAAAATTATACCGTAGTTCGTTTTGTGTATTATTAGAATATAAGCCTGAAAATATATTTTATGAGATATTTCCTATGGCTTATATTTTTGCGCATTTTATGGCGGAAACCTTTGATTTATGAGCAGTAATATACTGGGTTATTTGTGTATCGAAAAATATATTCTTTCTGAATTGAACAACTACGATACATTAGAAATGTTGATTTTATGTGGCTTTTCGAGTTAATGTACCGTAGAAGCCAAACGAGGAAGAACGTGCTAGGCGGTACATTGTAAAACTAATAAAATTGAGGGTGTTCCGCTGTTTAGTAAAAATGTAATTGATTATTGGATAGGCTGATGTTAAGATAGTTTTAGAACTATAAATGAGCAAATAGCATAAATTTTAATATGACGGTTGGGCATTAGATTGCCAATAAAGCAATATAAAAAACATCAATGCATGGAGAGATTAACGAGGAGATTTAAAATGGGAAAAGTTATGACATGGGAACAGATAAAGGAAAAGTATCCAGACAGGTGGGTATTTGTAAAGAATTATACAATGGATGGAGCGGATATTGCATCAGGTGAGATTATATGTGTTTGTACAGATGATGAGTATCCTTCAACTGCCATTAAAATCATGGACAGTGGGATTGATTTTAGCAAAGAAAGAACAACACATGAAGATTTCGGAGGATTTATAAATGCAGAAAATGCTACGTTTACCATTGAGTAAGAGATTTGACAAGCCTGTTGTCAGACTGCCTGATTATGGACATATTTTTTTGTTTATTTGATACTGGAGCCAGTATTGCTGTGTGGTGTTCTGATGTTGAGTATTTCAAGAAAAGTTTTCCAAAGGCAAAAGATGCTGACAGCAAAGTTTGGTTAAGCGGGTTTGGTGGAGATGGGGAAATTGCTGCTGTTTATTCAATTCCGGAATTTATTCTAAAAACTGGTGAAATATCTGTCAGGTTTAGGGAGTTAAGAGTTGCTATATCCACTAAATTAAGATATGGATTTGACCTGATACTGCCTGGCGTAATATTTTCTAAAATGGATATTCGAATAAATCATAGGTGTAGCGAAAACGGCATACAGATCTATTTTGATAGGGATGAGCATGGAATTGGCATGTCAATCAGGCATTTTACGCCAGGGCAATTGAATAAAATCAGTGAGAAATACGGAGTTGATTTATCGGAGAACCAGGCTTTTGGAAATACGGAGTACTGCTTTGTGCGGGGTGCAGATGAAGTTTTCTGAGAACAGCTTTGCTGGAAAAATTGAATGAATATCGAAATGAACAAAAAGCTCTGATTCATGCAGAGCTTTTTGCATGCCTATATAATTTGCTGTGGCATATTTTGTGTATCGGTGGGAATGTCCTTATATATAGAACATCTACGATACAGTAAGGGAAGTTGAGTTTGGGCGGTTTTTCTGACTGATGTGCTCTAGCGGTCGATAGAAGAAGCCCGGCAAGAGGGAAAATAAGTCGGTGGTCATGACAAAATGCAGCACCATATCTTAACGGCTCCAGAATAATCTTAATATTTTATAAAATCCTCGCAAAAAAAATAGACGAACCAAAAAAAATGCGGTATATTATTTAAGATATACGCAAAAGCAGTAATTTCCTTATAAAAAAGGGAGTAAAAAAAGGAATACAAAATAAAATGTAAAAGAGGATGAGATCATGGATTTTGAACTGGATGTGCATACACATACGATAGCCAGCGGCCATGCTTACGGAACACTTACAGAGATGGCTAAGGAAGCGGCGGCACGCGGGCTGAAGCTGCTTGGGATTACAGAACATACGCATTATATGCCGGGTACCTGCGATGATTTGTATTTTGTGAATCTGCGTGTCGTGCCGAGAAATATGTTTGGAATCAGACTAATGCTTGGAGCGGAGCTTAACATTATGGATGAGGATGGTACTGTGGATCTGCCGGAGCGTATTATTGACCGGCTGGACCTTCGTATTGCGAGCATTCATGGGAACCTGTACCGGTTTGGAACAATGGAGCAGAATACGGCGGCTGTGCTGGGAGCCATGAAAAACCCGAAAATTGATATTATCGGCCATCCGGATGACGGAAATTGCCCGCTGGACTATGAACGTATCGTAAAGGCTTCTAGGGAGTATCATACGCTTTTGGAAATTAACAACAATTCTTTACGTCTGCAGTCACGAAAAAACGCCAGAGAGAATATTGCTGTCATATTAAAACTGTGTATGAAATATGACGTTCCAGTGATTATGAACAGTGACGCGCATTTTATGACAGACATAGCGAATACCGACCATTCGATGCCGGTGGTGGAAGAGATGGGATTTCCAAAGGAATTGATATTAAATTATTCTGTTGAGAAGTTTGAAGCATATATTGCAAAGAACCGCGCATACGAAAAGGAGAGTGGAAGATGACAAAATATTGTGTAAAAAAGCCATTTACGATCTTTGTAGCGGTCATTGTGGTTCTTGTAATCGGTGTTGTCAGCCTGACGCGCATGAAGACGGATTTGCTGCCGGATATGAGCCTGCCGTATTTGATGATCATTACGACAGATCCGGGCGCGAGTCCGGAGAAGGTGGAAAGTGAAGTGACCGAACCGATGGAACGGGCGCTTGGCACAGTTACGGGTGTGGAGAATATTACGAGTGTCAGTGCTGAAAATTACAGTATGATTACGCTGGAGTTCGTGGAAGATACGAATATGGACTCTGCCATGGTGAAGGTAACGGCACAGATTAACCAGCTGACGCTGCCGGAAACGTGCGGTACGCCGAATATGCTGGAGCTTTCCATGGATATGATGGCTACGATGTATGCGACAGTCAGCTATTCAGATAAGGATATCTATGAGATTTCTGATTTTACGGAAGAGATCATTAAGCCGTATTTTGAGCGGCAGGACGGCGTGGCAAGCGTATCGGCGGTCGGCAGTGTGGAAAAGACGGTCGAAGTGCGTCTGAATGATTCTAAAATAGAAAAAATCAATGATAAAATATTAGAAGAGACAAATGACAAGCTGGCGGAGGCAAAAGACCAGATCGAGGAAGCGTCGCAGCAGCTGGAAGATGGAAAGCAAAAGCTTGCGGATGCGAAAAGCGAGCTGGAGAAAAAGCAAAGCGACCTGAAAAAAACGCAGTCTGAAACTTCTAAAAAGCTTGCGGAAGCAAGTCTTGCACTGGATCAGGCACAGGCGGCGAAAGCGGCTTATGAGGCCAATTTAATGAGTCTTAGGGCTTCTAAGGCAGGACTGGAAGCGGAAAAGAAAGCTTATGACGACAATCATATAACAGATACATATAATGAGATTAACGGAGCGCTTGGCGCGATGCAGACGACATTGGCGCAGGCGGCACAGCTTGCGGGCATTACGATACCGGCGGATGTGGATGACGCGCTGGCGAATCCGGAGCAGTTTGAAGCGTTTATACAGTGGATTGGCCAGTTGGGAATGGTGGAACAGACAGAGGAGCTGACGCTTGATAATTTGCAGCAGCTGTCCGATATCGTAACGAAGCGTCTGCCTCAGATTGAGACAGGGCTTGCGAATCTGGATACGCAGATTATGGCTGTAGAGCAGGCAGTCAAGCAGATGAATAAGCAGATGGACCAGATTGACCAGCAGTATAAGGACGCTGACAGCGGCAAGTTTGAAGCTGCGATTTCCATTGCTTCGGGAGACGCGCAGATGTCGAATGGCCTGTCTGGAATTGAAAGCTCGCAGAAAGACTTAGATGAAGCGAAACAAGAACTGAAAGAAGCGAAAAAACAATATCGCCAATCCAGAAAAGCGGCATTGGAAAATGCGAATATCAGCAGCCTTGCAAATATGGATACGCTTTCCCAGATGATATCGGCGCAGGACTTTTCGATGCCTGCCGGATATATTAAAGATAAAGAGCAGTCAGAGAATCAATGGCTGATCAAAGTCGGAGAGCATTATGACAGTCTGGAAAATCTGGAAGACATGCTGCTGTGCAAGCTGCCGGGCGTCGGTAATGTGCGCATGTCGGATGTCGCGGATATTACTGTTATTGACAATGCAGGGGAGAATTACGCTAAGATCGACGGCGAGCAGGGCGTGCTCATTTCGATTTATAAAGGAAGCACCGCGAGTACGAGCGAGGTGGCGAAGACGTGCGAAGAAGCGATAGAAAAGCTGGAGGAGGACTATGACGGATTAAAAGTAACGCCTGTAATGAATCAGGGCGACTATATTACGATGTTTATCAGCAGTATTCTGCAAAGCATGATTGTAGGCGCGCTGCTGGCTGTTCTTGTGCTGATTTTGTTTTTTAAAGATGTAAAGCCAACGCTTGTAGTAGCGTTCAGCATTCCGTTTTCGGTGTTGTTTGCGATATTGATTATGTATTTTTCCGATATATCTATCAATATTATGACGCTGGCTGGCCTGGGGCTTGCGATCGGTATGCTTGTAGACAATTCGATCGTTGTCATTGAGAATATTTACAGGATTCGCAATCAGGGCATTTCTGCGCCGCGGTCTGCGGTACAGGGTGCAAAGCAGGTGGCAGGGCCGATTATTTCCTCTACATTGACGACGATCTGTGTATTTATGCCGATGATTTTTACTACCGGGCTTGTTGCTGAGCTGATGGTGCCGTTTGCCCTGACGATTTCTTATGCGCTTACAGCGTCTTTAGTCGTTGCGCTTACTGTGGTGCCGACAGCGGGATCTATATTGCTGAAAAAAACGAAAGAAAAGCGCTATCCACTGTTTGAAAAAGTGCAGCAGTTTTATGGCGGAATACTGTCGTTTTGCCTGAAATGGAAGATTGTGCCGCTGGCATTGTCTGTCCTGCTGCTCGTGATCTGTATCCGTGAAGTGATGCGCATGGGTATTACAATGCTTCCGGAGATGACTGGTGAGCAGATCTCGATATCGGTGACGGTGCCGGAAGAGACAGAAAAAGAAGACGCTTTTGCAATGGCGGATCAAGTTATGGACGCTGCGCTTTCTGTAGAAGGTGTAGCTACGGTAGGCGCAATGGATGGAAGCAGCGCTTCCAGCATGCTTGGTGCGGGAGCAGGCGGGGAAAATTTTCTCAATTATTCGTATTCAATTTTACTGGATGAAGATATCAAAGATGTACGTAAGATCCGTTCGATTGCAAAAGAGCTGGAAAAGGCTACGGAGGATCTTGGCTGTGAAGTGTCGGTATCTGCGTCCGCGATGGGAGATATGACAGCGATGATGGGCAGCGGGCTTTCTCTGAATATTTATGGGGATAGCATGGAAAAGCTGCTGGAGATCAGTGAGGATGTGCAGGAGCTTGTCGCGCAGGTTGAGGGCTTTGAAAATATTTCCAATGGACAGGAAGACGGCGCGCAGGAAATCCATCTGATCATTAATAAAGACAAAGCGATGAAACGTGGCCTGACAGTTGCACAGATTTACGGTACACTGGCTTCCCGGCTTACGACAGAAAAGGATTCCGTAACAATGAGTGTCGGCGATACGGATATGACCGTGCAGATTGTAGACGAGACGGATTTGTTAAATAAAGATAATCTGCTGGAAATGGAGCTGGAAGCGACCGTTACGAAAGAAGACGGAACGAACGAAACGAAAACATACGAGCTGGGTGATTTTGCGCAGTTGGAATACGGGCAGGGACTGGCGTCTGTTTCGCGTGAGAATCAGTCGCATTATATTACGGTAACTGCGGATACGATGGAAGGTTATAATACAACGCTTTTAACAAGAGAGCTGAATAAAAAGCTGAAAACGTATGAGATGGAAGATGGCTATTCTATGGAGATCGGCGGCGAGAGCGACCAGGTAAATGATATGGTGTCGCAGATGGGGCGTTTGATGGCGCTTGGATTTTTGCTGATTTATCTTGTAATGGTCGCACAGTTTCAAAGCCTGCTGTCCCCGTTTATTGTACTGTTTACGATCCCGCTTGCTTTTACCGGAGGACTGCTTGGTCTGCTTGCGTTTGGAGAACAGCTGTCGTTGATGAGCCTGTTAGGATTTACGATTTTGATGGGAACGGTTGTAAATAATGGTATTGTGTTTGTAGACTATGTCAATCAGCTGCGCATCGGCGGCATGGGAAGGCGTGAAGCGCTGATTGCAACGGGAAAGACACGTATGCGTCCGATCCTGATGACGGCGCTGACGACGATCTTATCTATGAGTATGATGATTTTCAGCAGCCAGGCAGGCAATTCGATGGGACGCGGCATGGCGATCGTAGTTGTAGGAGGGTTATTGTATGCAACTTTTATGACACTCTTTATTATTCCTGTCATGTATGATATATTTTATAGGAAGCAGCCGCATCAGGTGGACGTTGGAGATGATGATCTTGACGAAATCCTGGATGAGGCGCAGGAGTATATGAAAGAAAATGAATGGTAACGGCAGCTGTCAGGGATTATGCTAGACAGCTCTCGTGACCGGTATATAACAGGGAGGAAAAACGATGATTAAGGTTGTGAAATTTGGCGGCAGTTCTCTGGCCAGCGCGGAGCAGTTCCGTAAAGTACGTGATATTTTGCTGGCGGATAAAAAAAGGCGGTATGTTGTGCCGAGCGCGCCGGGCAAAAGGCATAAAAATGATATCAAAGTGACGGATATGCTGTATGAATGTTATGCGCTGGCGGAGGCAGGAGAAGAGTTCAAACCGCTTTTGAGGAAAATCCGCGCCAGATATAACGAAATTATCAATGGCCTGAAAATCAATTTAAGCCTGGATGACGAGTTTAAAGTCATTGAGGAAAATTTTAACCAGAAGTCAGGCGTCGATTATGCGGCATCCCGCGGGGAGTATTTAAACGGCATTATTATGTCTCATTTTACCGGATATGAATTTATTGATGCGGCTGAGGTGATTCGTTTTGACGCGGAAGGCAATTTTGACGCGGATACAACCAATGATATTTTAAAAGAACGGCTCAAAAAGAGCGACCGGGCAGTGATTCCAGGGTTCTATGGGGCAAAGGCGGATGGAAGCGTGAAGACGTTTTCCCGCGGCGGCTCGGACATTACAGGATCGATTGTCGCAAAAGCCTGTAAAGCGGATTTGTATGAGAACTGGACGGATGTGTCAGGATTTTTGATTGCGGACCCGCGGATTATTAAAGATCCGAAAGGAATTAAAGTAATCACTTACAAGGAACTGCGTGAATTGTCTTATATGGGCGCTACGGTATTGCATGAGGATGCCATTTTCCCGGTACGCAAAGAGGGGATTCCGATCAATATTAAAAATACAAACGCGCCGGAAGATTCAGGGACGTTTATCGTAGAGAGCACTTGCCAGAAGCCGGAGTTTACGATTACCGGCATTGCGGGAAAACAGGGATTTGTGGCGGTAAATATTGAAAAGGATATGATGAACTCGGAAATCGGATTCGGGCGTAAAGTACTGGAAGCATTTGAAGAAAATCAGATTTCTTTCGAACATACGCCGTCCGGCATCGATACGTTTACGGTATTTGTGCATCAGGAAGAGTTTGAGGGCAAGGAACAGAGCGTATTATCCGCGATCCATCGTCTGGCGGAGCCGGACAGCATTGACCTGGAAGCGGACCTGTCACTGATCGCCGTGGTGGGCCGCGGCATGAAGAGCACGCGCGGTACGGCGGGCAGAATCTTTTCCGCGCTGGCACATGCCAATATCAATGTAAAAATGATAGATCAGGGTTCGTCCGAACTGAATGTGATCATTGGCGTCAGCAATGATGACTTTGAACAGGCAATTAAGGCTATTTATGATATTTTTGTAGTGACAAGGCTGTAAGAGACTAGAGCGTGTCTGCAGCAGTTTGCTTTGTCCTGGCTGCTGCGGTTATTTCCAGGATGTTTTTAAGAAAGAAGGAAATTATATGAACTGGAATCGAATAGAATTAAAAGAAGATTCAAAATCTTTGTTGAGACTGAACTATTGGCCATTTGTACTGGTGGCGTTTATCCATGCAGTGGTGGCGGGGAGCAGCGAGGGAAAGGGCAGCGCTACATCCGCTACGCAAAACTTGGAAAATCTGTATGGAGATGGCTATTATGGCTATGACGGCTATACGATGGTCAGGGACATTGTCAGCGCCATACTGCCGTTTCTTGGAATGGCGCTTGTGACAATGCTTGGAATGTGGGTATTGATGATCGCGCTCACTATATTTGTAATGCATCCGATCGAGGTTGGATGCAAACGCTATATGATACTGGCGCGCAGTGTAAAGCCGGAGTTTCAGGAGATGGCTTTTGTATTTAAAAACTGCTATGGAAATGTTGTAAAGACGATGTTTTTAAAAAATTTGTACAGCGTATTGTGGGCATTGCTGTTTATTATTCCGGGTATTGTGAAATCGTATGAATATCGGATGATACCGTATTTAATGGCGGAGTATCCGGATATGGCATCCGATGAGGCGTTTCGTATCAGCCGGGAAATGATGATGGGCAATAAGTGGGAGGCATTTGTGCTGGATCTTTCGTTTCTGGGATGGGATATCCTTTCGATAATTACGTTTGGCCTGACAGGGATTTTTTATTCCAGGCCCTATCAGATGCTGACAAATGCTGCATTGTATCTGAATTTGAAAAAGATGCATCCGAGTTTTGGATATGTACAGCCGGATGACAACTATTATTTTCAAAAGTAAAACAAATTGTGTGATTGGAAAAAGATTGGAATATAAAAACCGCCGGAAAGGATCAGAATCCGTTTCCGGTGGTTTTTTGTTACTGCATCTGATTCATGCGTTCTGTGATATAATTTTCTAACGCTGCACCGGTTCGTTCCAGTCCTAATTTGCTGCTGTTGATGCATACATCATAATATCTGGAGTCTCCCCAGCGGAAGCTGGAGTGTCGGTTATGGTACTGTTTTCTTTTTTTATCATGTCGGCGTATTTTTGCAATGGCTTCGGATTCGCCAAGATGATAAACGTCTTTGATGCGGCTGATTTTCGTCTGTTCATCTCCTACAACGAAGATGGAGATCAATCCTTTGTGTCCGCTCAGCACTGTTTCAGCACAGCGGCCGACAATTACAAACGATTCGCCGCTTTCTGCTTTTTTTCGGATAAAATCAAACTGCAGTTCAGCCAGAATTTCTTCCATAGAATTGGAGAAAGCTCCGACTCTTCTGGTAAGAAAAGCATTTCTTGGCTTTTCATCATATTTTTCCAGAACTTCTACCGACATATTATTTTCATTTGCAATTTCATCCAGGATATGCCTGTCGTAAAATTTCAGATTATGGTCTTTTGCGATCTTTTCGGCCATTACATGACCGCCGCTGCCGAATTCGCGGCTTACTGAGATAATTGTTTGTGCCATAAAAATCTCCTTTCTATTTTTAACAGTAACGAATGAAGATAATTACCATAGATATCGTAACCACAATAATCGTTGCTGGAGCCGCGGATTTGCAGTAAGAGCCCCATCCGATGACATAACCGTTTTTTGCGGCTACGGAAGTGCCTACAACGTTTGCGGAAGCGCCGATTGGTGTTCCGCTGCCGCCGATATCTGTCCCCATGGACAATGCCCATGCGAGAATTTCCAGATTGACGCCCTGCGTTTCAGCCAGGCTTTTGATGACCGGTATCATGGTTGCGGCGAATGGAATGTTATCAACAAAGGCACTTGCAACCGCGGATACCCAGATAATAATCGCAACCATCAATTTGAGGTTGCCTTTGCTCGCTTTACCGATGTATCCGGCGATAATTTCCAAGATGCCGGTCTGTTCCAAACCACCGACAACCATAAATAAACCGATAAAGAAAAGCAGTGTCTTATAATCCACTTTGGACAACAGTTCTTTCGTATATTTTGCAAAAGCAAGCAGCGTAACAATCGTAATGACTGTGCCGATAAACGCGACCGTAAGCCCGGTCTGCGCGTGTGTCACCAGCATAACGACAGCGCATGCGAAAATAATGCAGCTCAGTGTAAAATCTTTTTTATTTTTGATCGCTTCTTTCGGATCGGGCATCGAGCTGGTATCTGCAGTTGTCTTTTCCGCTTCTTCCAGTTCTTTGTGGAACACAAAGAAGAAATAGACGATGACAACAATCAGGCTGACGCCAGCCATAAGCCCGGTATTTGTTAAAAAGTCACTGAAAGCATATCCTAAGGAAGTTCCTATAATAATATTAGGCGGATCACCGCACATCGTTGCCGAACCGCCCAGATTCGCACAAAAGATCTCGGACAAAATCATCGGAACAGGGTTGAATTTCAGCAGCTTTGCCAGTTCAACGGTTACAGCGGCTAAAAACAAAATGACGGTGATGCTGTCTATGAACATGGCCAGAAATGCGGACATGATCATAAAGGCAATAAACAGCGGAATTGGCTTGTAATGGACTAATTTTGCCAATCGCATACAAAGCCAGCGGAAAAATCCGGCTTTTGCCATCCCTTCTACCATGACCATCATGCCAGCGATAAAAATAATGGTTGCCCAGTTAATGCCGCTGGATGATTCTGAGGACTCACTGGCGGCATACCAGAAATCCGGAGTAAAAATACTGCGCAGATTCAATGTTTCCATAATTGCGTCCGGACTGTGCATGACGATGCCAAATACGACAATCAGTGTGAGCAGACCGCAGCCAAGTGTCACATAATGCCTTTCAATTTTATCCAGGACAATCATAAGAAACATGATGACAAAAATAGCTGCTGCTAAAATTTGTGCGAGTAACATTTTAAGTAATTCCTCCTCATCTTGATAAAATGATAAAATGTAAAATGTGGATAAAAAAAGTAAAATAACTGTGAAATTATTATCAAAAGCAGTTTATCACTATGAAAAAAAAAGTCAATACTTTGTTGCGCATATTTTTTTGTCTGAAAAAGCAGAAATCGGGTGTACAAATGGAAACGAATGTACTAAAATATATCATAGAGTAGTTGGCGTATCGTAAAGGGATAAACAGGAGGTATTTGTAATGATTAGTTCAGATGCAACGCTTCGCATGTACTTGCAGTATTATGAAAAAGAGATTAATTTGACAAAACTGGCGGAAAAGGCCTATCACGAAGCGAGTGTCAGGTGTTCGGAACCAGTGCGGAATATTGAGGTCTATGTGAAGCCGGAGGATGGAAGAGCATATTATGTGGCGAATGGGGGATTTCAGTCTTTTGTAAACTTATGGGATTCTGAACGGGATATTTATGACAGCGAATTAAGCGGTGAGATCAGCTGGCTGAACGGAGAGACGCATCGGCTGATTTTTGAGTACAGAGGCCATCAGTGTGACTGTGACAGCATTATTGACCGTGTAATGGAAAAATTTACAAATATTCATTCAGATAAAAAAATGCATGAAATAGAAATTTACATACGGCAGGAGCATGAGGCGGCATATTATGTGATTGACGGCCGTCATACTGGTTCGGTTTCTATGTTTGCGTAGTCTGAATTTGGGGATTTCATAAAAAAGAGAAGGAAATGGAGAGTTTATAAAAATGGCTTGGTATGACAATGCTGTATTTTACCAGATTCATCCGCTTAGTCTGTGCGGATGTGATCAGGAAAGCGAAAAAGCAGAAGGCTCACATTTTGCGGAACTGGAAGAATGGGCGGGGCATGCAAAAAAAATGGGCTGTAATGCCATTTATATCGGCCCTGTTTTTAAAGCGGATTCGCATGGGCATGGAATTGCTGATTATCATAAGATTGACAGCAGGCTTGGCACGAATGAAGAATTTAAAAAATGGGTGGCAAAATGCCATGATATCGGGATACGCGTTGTGGTGGATACAGTTTTTAATCATGTAGGGCGGGGTTTTTTTGCATTTCAGAATTTAAAGCGAAACGGCAAAAAATCACCTTATAAAGACTGGTTTTCCAATGTGAACTTTCATAATGATAATACATATGGGGATGGATTCAGCTATGAAAGCTGGGGCGGCTATGAACGGCTGGTAAAACTGAATATACTTAATCCGTGGCTGCACGATTATCATTTTGATACGGTGCGTTTTTGGATCAATGAATTTGATATTGACGGCATACGCATTGATGCAGTTGATGAAATAGATTACGATTTTATAAAAGAACTGCGCAAATCCGCATTAAGTGCCAAGCCGGATTTTTGGCTGATGGGCGAGCTGATGGATGGGGAATATGCCCGCTGGGTGAATGATAAGATGATGCACAGTGCAGCCAATAATGAACTGCAGAAGAAATTTGTACTGGCGCACAACCATGGAGACTATCCGATTATTGCACGTTCGGTCCGTGAGACAAACGACCAGTGCCCGTTTGCAAAGCTGTACACATTTGTGGATAATCATGATGTGTCTCATATTTATGAAAAATTAAACAAACTGGAACACCGCAAGCTGATTGCGCTGCTGCAGTATACGCTTTATGGCATCCCTGCGCTGTACTGCGGTTCGGAGTTTACGCTGCAAAGGCTGCAGAGCGGAGAAGAGGAAGAAAGTCCTAGGTTTTCCCTGAAATTATCTGATTATAAAGACGCTTATGAGCGGGATGAAGTTACGTATCTGCATTGTCTGCTCGGGCGGGCGAGCCAGCAGTTCCCGGAATTGTTTTTCGGGCATTATCAGGAGGTTATGGCAGCGCAAAAGCAATATGTCTATGCAAGGGTGCTGAGGAAAAAGGCAATGCTTGTCGCGCTGAACTGTGATGACAGCCCTGTACAGCTGGAAATACCTGTTGGGAATCACGTCAAACAGGCATTTGATGTTTTGGGAGCCAGGATTCATTGGGAAAATGAACCAAGAAAAGGGCTGGACCTTTCCGGATGCGAAAAGCTCCCGGTCAGGGACAACGTTTTACAGCTGGAGCTTGCCGCAAATAGCGGGAAGCTCATACGTATTACAGATTAGCGAAGCTTTCGGTACGCTTTACGGACGTTTTGGGCGGCCGCAGTCTTTTTTCAGGAAAAGGACTTCATAAGAAGAGCAAAGTTTGTCTGCAATGCATACGATCAGCGCGCTTCGGCATTTTGGCATATGCAAAAGCGTCAGCGGCCACATATGGCTTTCTATAATATTGCGTTCCACCGGAGTCAGGCTGTAGCGCGTCGAAGCGTTTTTTAATGCGATTGCCGGATGATGCAGGCCGTGCAGGCGGCCGATGTATCCATTTTCGTGCCAGTCATACAGATAAAAATCATGCAGAAAGGCGCCGCGTACAAGCTGTCTGGAAGGGGCGCCAAGATGGAATCTGCGGTTAAGATAATAACTGAGCCGGACAACGCTGAGCACATGATCATAAGTGGATACGGAACCATGCTGGATACAGCGTTTCATTGTGGCGGCTTCTTTTGTATGCAGCATATCTTTCAGATACTGCATGATTTCTTTTTGTTCCTGTCTGGATAGCTTCATAAAAGGTATTCCTTTCTCCAAAAGGACAGTGCGGTGCGGGTACTGTCCTTTTGATTTCTGTTAAATATTATCATCATTTTTATTTTTTTCATTTTTATTTTGCTTTTTTACAAAGGAAAGCGTGTGTTTCATGCGGCTGCCGATGTCGCTGTAAGAAACGCGCCGGAAAGATTGCAAAGAACGTAATGCCCTGGTCTGTGACCAGTTCATGGTCAGCAATGTTTTCTTTACTTCTTCCGTGGTCCGGCGTTCCCTGTATTCGTCAAAAGTAATTTTGCCTTTGATTGTATCAAAGCCCTCAGAAAGATTGTGCTTTGTATTTTCAATAAATGCATCGTATTTTTCTGATATTTGTAAATCTATGGCATGCATCGTGGCTTCCAGCTTGACGTTGATCTGTGCCAGTGAATCAGCGGTCAGAGCACAGTCGGCGGCAAAGACAGCCATAAAAAGCAGCGCCAGCAGTTCCTGAACATCCAGCGGCAGAGGGGCGGTCAGCCGGGAAATATAAGGATGGAGCCCGTACAGGACTACCCATCCGGCAACGCCAAAGCCAAGAGAGCAGGACAGGCAAATCCGGCCGTTCAGATTAAAAGGCAGGCGGGTGTAATCCCACCAGACAGCGTGAAACATACGTTCCAACGCATAGGAAGTCGTATATTCCAATATTGCGGAACCAATCATACATGCAAAAAATACAGAGCTGGCATTTGGAAGCTTGCTGCACAGCAGGATATCCAGTACGGCTCCAACGCCGTAGATCGGGCAGTATGGCCCTATGAGTATGCCGCGGTTATCCCATTTGAGCCCTTTGATGCTGCAGTAGGCGGTTTCGTAAACCCAGCCTATGACACTATACAAAATAAACCATATAAACAGTGTGGCAATATGCATATCAACCTCCAAATTAAAAATGCTGGTATGATCGTAACAGTTCAAGGGTTATCTGAACGGTTACGTATGATCAATGATACGTTACTGTGATGAAGTCTGCCGGCATATTATATCATTATTTTTGAAAAAGTACAAATGAGAATCCGAACTATCACTTTTATTTTTTGTATAAATAAGGTAAAATAACCTGTATAGATTTGACAGCAGGAGGAAATATGTATGAAAATTGGATTTATCGGATGCGGCAATATGGGCTCAGCGATGTTAAACGGGATTTTGCAGTCAGGCCTGGCGGACGCAAAAGATCTGACAGCTTCTGCGAAAAGCGAAGCGACACGAAATAAAATTAAAAATGAGTTAAAGATTCATTTGGCGGCTTCTAATCGGGAGGCTGCACAATTTTCGGATGTTATTTTTCTGGCAGTGAAGCCGCAATATTATGAAGCGGTCATTGGAGAAATTAAGGATATTGTCAGGTCGGAACAGATTGTGGTGTCTATTGCGCCTGGAAAGACGCTGGCATGGCTGGAAGGGTTGTTTGGCAGACCGGTGAAGCTGGTGCGCGCGATGCCGAATACGCCTGCGATGGTTGGAGAGGGTATGACGGCATACTGTGCGGGGGCGCTGCTTACAGAAGAGGAAAAAGCACAGATTGCACAAATTTGCGGGTGCTTTGGAAGAGCGGAAGAAGTGGAAGAGCCTATGATGGACGCTGTGACCGCGGTAAGCGGCAGTTCTCCGGCCTATGTATTTATGTTTATCGAGGCAATGGCGGACGCGGCGGTGGCAGATGGAATGCCGAGGGCAAAGGCTTATACATTTGCGGCGCAAGCAGTGCTTGGCAGTGCGAAAATGGTGCTGGAAACGGGGATGCATCCGGGAGCATTAAAAGATATGGTATGTTCTCCGGGCGGAACAACGATTGAGGCCGTACGTGTGCTGGAACAAAGAGGCATGCGCAGCAGTGTCATAGAAGCGATGAAGGCATGTACGCAAAAGGCAGGAAAGGTGTAAAATTGTATTGGATGCCCCTTTTCAAATGGAAGAAAATCGAGTATAATCATAAGAGTTGAATGCAAATTTGGAGGAGTGGAGAAATGTTCGATTATAAACAGTATCAGAGAAACTATTTTATGCCGCCGCAGCCGCAGGAATGCCTGGACTGGGCAAAAAAAGAATATGTAGACCGTGCGCCGATCTGGTGCAGTGTGGATCTGCGGGATGGCAATCAGGCGCTGATTGAACCAATGAATCTGGAAGAAAAACTGGAGTTTTTCAGACTTTTAATTAAGTTAGGATTTAAAGAGATCGAAGTCGGGTTTCCAGCAGCGTCTGAGACAGAGTATCAGCTTGTGCGGGCGCTCATTGATCAGAATATGATTCCACAGGACGTAACGATTCAGGTGCTGACGCAGGCGAGGGAACATATTATCCGCAAAACGTTTGAAGCGGTAAAAGGGGCTCCGAATGTGATTGTGCATGTGTACAATTCTACCTCCCTTGCACAGCGGGAGCAGGTATTTCACAAAGATCAGGAAGAGATCAAGCAGATTGCCATAGATGGAGCGAAATTATTAAAAGAACTTGCCGCGGAAGCAGAAGGAAATATTTTATTTGAATACAGTCCGGAAAGTTTTACAGGCACCGAGGTAGATTACGCGGTAGATGTGTGCAATGCCGTTATTGACGTCTGGGAGCCGACACCGGAGAAAAAAGCCTACATTAATATTCCAGCGACAGTGGAAATGTCCATGCCGCATGTATTTGCAAGCCAGATTGAATATGTCAGCAAACATCTGCATAACCGTGACAGCATTATTTTGTCGTTGCATCCGCATAATGACAGAGGATGCGGCGTAAGCGACGCGGAGATGGGGCTTTTGGCGGGAGCCGACCGTATTGAAGGCACTTTGTTCGGCAACGGCGAACGGACCGGCAATGTGGACATCGTTGTACTGGCTATGAATATGTATGCACAGGGCGTGGATCCGAAGCTGGATCTTTCAGATATGCCTCATATTGCGGAAGTATACGAAAGACTGACGCAGATGGATATTCATATGCGGCATCCATATTGCGGAAAGCTTGTATTTGCGGCTTTTTCCGGTTCTCATCAGGATGCGATTGCAAAAGGCATGAAATACCGCGAAGAGCATCATAAAGACCGCTGGACAGTCCCGTATCTTCCAATTAATCCGGAAGATGTCGGCCGCACATATGACAGCGATGTGATCCGCATTAACAGCCAGTCAGGAAAAGGCGGCGTGGCTTATGTGCTGGAAAAAAATTATGGGCTTAAGATTCCGTACAAAATGCGGGAAGATCTTGGATATGCGGTAAAAGATGTATCGGACAAGGCGCATGCCGAGCTTTTACCAGAAGAAATCTATGCGATATTCACAAAACGGTATAAAGACTACACGCCGGTATTTGAAGTAAAAGGCTGTCATTTCCGTCAGGAAGACGGCATTACGGCAACCGTCAACATTATTAAAGACGGTAAGAAAAATCTGGTGGAAACTACCGGAAATGGCCGGCTAAACGCGGTTAGCAATGCTTTTGCCGAGTTTTTTGAGAAGCCTTGTGAGATTATCTGCTATGAGGAACACGCGCTGGAAGACGGATCGGATTCCAATGCGATTGCATATGTCGGCATTAAAGGGGAGGATAACCGTTTGTATTTTGGGATCGGCATAGACCCGGATATTTTGCGTGCTTCGATAGATGCGCTGATTACAGCGATGAACAGGAGTATGGAATAAACTCATATGGAACATGGTGAAAGAAAAATAAGGAAAGCAGCAGGGTATTTCAGCGTATTGCTGGGGAGTGTGCTGGCGATTTACGTCGGGATTTGGAGAATGATCATTCGTCCGCTGGCCGGATTATATCTGGCAGTGAAAGCAGGGGAGCTGACGGTGGCTTATGCCGTGGCTGCCCTGATTAAGTGCGGATTGTCACTGACTGTCGGAGGATTTATCTGGTCGGTCGGATATATGGTTAAGTGTATGCTGGATGCATGAACTGTTACAGGGATTGGAGGATAGAGCGCGGTTATGAAGAAAATCTATCAGTTTACATTATTCTGTATGATACTGGCAGTATCGTTATTTTTCGATGATGATACGCAGGCACAGGCAGCAGTCAGACTGAATCAGACAAACGCAACGGTCTGCATCGGAGGAAAAACGGCTCTGAAAGTTACTGGTACGTCAAAACCTGTGAAATGGTCAACGAGCGATAAAAAGGTAGCAAAAGTAGGTTCTGCGGGCGTTGTAACGGGAATTAAAAAAGGTATGGCGACGATTACAGCAAAGGCAGGCCGTACGACGTTAAGATGCGATGTTGTGGTAAATGAAACTTATGGAGCGGCCGTATCGGATGTTGCGGTAAAACGGGAAACGCCTGTCATGCTCACATTTACGAAAAACGCGGTAGTCAGCTATAAAATACAGGATCCTGATATTTGCAGCGCAGGCTGGGGCCGCTGGTCCGGCAATGAAATTCCGCTGAATATCACGCCGAAAAAAGTAGGCGTTACCTATATTACATGTACGAACGGAGCGAATAGTGAAACGGTACGCATCCGCGTGCGGGTCAAAAAGGTTCCGGTAGCAATTACAAATTTTTATGCGTCCGCAAGCGACGGCGGAGATCTGATATGCGGTGAAAATACGGCAAAGATTACGTTTCGTCAGGACCGGGCATCTAAAAATACAGTGTTATATCTGATCAGCCGCAGCGGCGAGACGATATGGACGAAGCAGATCGGAGCGGTACCGGCAAGAAAGCATTATTCGGTGTCCTGGAATGGGAAAAATGACAAAGGGGAACAGTATGAAGGCGAATTTCGGCTCAAAGCGGTAGCGGATGGATATACGACAAGAAACTGGCATTATTATAAGTGCTATGCAAAGAGTCCGTTTTTACGCGGAACCGGCACAAGAGAAAAACCGTATGAAATCGCGGCGGCAGAACATTTGGAACGGATGGCGGATTTTCCGGACAAACATTTTATACAGGTACAGGATATTGACCTGCGGTCCGAGCTTATCAGCAATATTTTCAGTGCGGAACATCCGTTTATGGGCAGCTATAATGCAAAGCCGCAGGAAACGGTATACCGCATTCTGAATTATAATGGCAATACATCGCTGTTCGGAGTGATCGGTGTCGAAGGGGAGCTGAATTATGTAACGGTAGCAGATGCGCGCATCACAGGCACCGGACAGAAACGGTCGTCCGTTATGGCGGAAATCAATCGGGGCCTGCTTATGAACTGTGCCGTAGAGCGCGCGGTCATTTATTCGGCTTCTGCAACGGACGCAGCCCTGATGACGGTAGAAAACAGCGGCGTTATCGACCGATGCACAGCACAGGGGACGATTTATACATATGGCAATATGGCAGGCGGCGCTGTGTATAATGACCAGCGGATGGTCCGTACAAAAGTAGAAGCGGATCTGAATCTGACGGCAGCGGATCAGGTCAGCAGCGGGGAGGAACTGTATGTCGGCGGCATTGCGGCTGTAAACGGACAGGCAGCCTTTATAGATGCCTGCGAAAGCAGCAGCAGCCTGCAGGCAGCAGGAACGCTGCAGACGCCGGCAAAGCTTTATATGGGAGGAATTGTCGGCAAAAATTCCGGGCAGGTGCGGGACGGCGGTTCGCTGGCGCTGTTTCCGCTGGAATATACAAATGATCTGATCGGGGATGCACAAGGCGGTATGATTGCCGGTGAAAATAATGGCATGATTACCGGAGTTACTTACTATGAGACGACTGGGCGCAAAAGCAGCGCCACGGGAAACGGACGGGAAGAAAGCCTGCGTCCGATGGAAAATCATAACGAGGAGGGGTAACGATATGCATTGTTTATCACCATCAATATTAGCAGCTGATTTTAACCTGCTGGGAGAGCAGGTTGCGGCAGCAGAACGGGCAGGAGCACAGTATCTTCATTTTGATGTCATGGACGGCTGTTTTGTGCCGAACATTTCTTTTGGAATGCCGGTGCTGAGCTCTCTGCGGAAAGGTACAAATCTGATGCTTGATGTACACCTGATGATTCAGGAGCCGGTGCGGTATATTAAACAATTCGCGGACTGCGGCGCGGATATTATAACGGTGCATGCAGAAGCATGTACCGACCTGAATCATGCGGTGGATATGATTAAAGAGCGTGAGCTGCTGGCCGGCGTTGCGTTATGTCCGGCAACGCCGTTGTCCGTATTGGACTATATACTGCCCCGGATTGATATGGTACTTGTAATGACGGTTAATCCAGGGCTGGGCGGACAGAAGCTGATTCCGTATACATTAGATAAGATCAGAGATCTGAAAAAGATCATTGACAGCAGAGGACTAAAGACGGATATTGAAGTGGACGGCGGCATTAATTTCAAAACGCTGGAGCAGGTGCTCGATGCCGGAGCGAATATCATTGTATCCGGCAGTACGGTTTTTGAAGGAGACGTAGAGGAAAATACAAAAAGGCTGCTCGATATTATGAAATAATGAAAAGCAATGAAGCCGCCGCTCTTCGTCAGCCTGTTTTACAGAAACTGGTTTTGATCAGGGCTGTAACTATAATCAATGGCATTCAGCTTCTGACAAATGACAGCCTGGTTCAGATCCAAAGAAGCGCACAATTCTTCCAGAGAAGGGTAGTTGTCACGCAGCTGGGTATTGATATAGCTTAAAAGTATTGCAGGATCTTTAGGTAATGAAACTGACATAGAAACCTCCTTTTTTATTTAGAGTGTGTCTTAAAATTGCTTTTTGTGAGATGTACTTCACAGTTTGCGGAAATGAATTTTAAGACATGCTCTAGTATAACATGATTTCAATAGAAAGTTAACAGGAGGATTGTACATAGGCAGTTTAAAAACACGTCCTGGACGAATGTTTGTTAAAAATCCACAAAAATTTATAAAATAATTGTAAAATTTGTATAAATTAAAAATTGACATTTTCCGGGAAGATTGTTATACTACGGTACATGAAGCAAAGGTGCTGAGAGATGGATATCTCGTCAGCACCTTTTTTGTTTTTCATAATTTTTTATCGTGAATAAATGAAGATACAATGCGGAGCCACGAAGCTGTGGAGGTTCAGTCATTGTATCTTTTTTTATGAAATGATCAGAGGAGGAATTGATTATGACTTATGTATCTGTAGACGTAATGTGGACGCTGCTTGGCGCGGCAATGGTATTTTTTATGCAGGCCGGGTTTTCCTTATGTGAAGCAGGACTGACAAGAGCCAAAAATACAGGCAATATACTGATGAAAAACCTGATGGACTTTTGCATCGGAACACCGGCGTTTTGGCTGGTTGGCTTTGGTATTATGTTTGGCGGTTCCGGAGCCGTGATCGGCGGATTCGATCCGTTTATATTGGGAGAGTATGATTTCGGCTCGCTTCCAAAATGGTGTTATGTCATTTTTCAGACCGTATTTTGCGCAACAGCGGCGACAATCGTATCCGGTTCTATGGCAGAACGCACGAAATTTAGTTCTTACTGTGTATACAGTGCGTTGATTTCACTTGTTGTATATCCGATTTCCGGACATTGGATCTGGGGCGGCGGCTGGCTGTCACAGATGGGATTTCACGATTTTGCAGGTTCCTGTGCCGTACATATGGTAGGCGGCATTGCGGCATGCATCGGCGCTGCCACACTGGGACCGCGTATCGGCAAATATGGCAGAGACGGCAAGCCAAAAGCGATACCGGGACATAATCTGACAGCAGTTGCCTTGGGCGTTTTTATTCTTTGGTTCTGCTGGTTTGGATTCAATGGATGTTCTACCGTGTGTATGAGCTCAGATGAAGCGATGCTTTCTGCATCACTGATTTTTATGAATACAAATCTGGCCGCGGCAGTAGCGACCTGTGTCGTATTGATCGTGACATGGATCGTTTATAAAAAACCAGACGTATCTATGTGCTTAAATGGCGCGCTGGCAGGGTTGGTGGCAATTACAGCAGGATGTGACGTCGTAGACCCGTTTGGAGCGTTCTTTATCGGGCTGGCAGCCGGCGGATTGGTAGTAGCTTCGGTAGAGTTTTTTGACAAAGTGGCAAAAATAGATGATCCGGTAGGCGCGATCTCTGTCCATGGCGCATGCGGCATGTTCGGCACATTGGCAGTTGGCCTGTTTGCAACGGACGGAGGTTTATTTTACGGAGGCGGTTTCAAACTGCTCGGTACACAGTTCATAGGTGTGCTGTCAGTTGCCGTATGGGTAGCCGTTACAATGACAATTATTTTTCAGGTGATCAAACATACGATAGGTCTTCGCGTAGAACAGGAAATCGAGATTGACGGACTGGATCTTCATGAACATGGACTTGCAAGCGCTTATTCGGGATTTGCAATTCATGATGTTATGGGCACTATGGATGTGAACGAAAATACAGATCTGGGAGAAGACGATCCGCAGCTGGCGACACAGGCACAGATGAATGCGGCTGTTCCAGTCGTACGCACAGACGCAGGCATGCCTGCGGAAACGGGTATGTATAAAGTAGCGATTATCGCTAAATTATCCAGATTTGAGAAATTAAAGAGGGCATTAAATGAACTGGGCGTCACAGGCATGACGGTCACACAGGTCATGGGCTGCGGGATACAAAGAGGAGCTGGAGAATATTACAGAGGCGTGGAGATGGATGCAACGCTGCTGCCGAAGATTAAAATCGAAGTCGTTGTAAACAAGATTCCGGTCGATCAGGTAATAGAGACGGCGAAAAAAGTACTTTATTCCGGAAGGATTGGAGACGGCAAGATTTTCGTATTCCAGGTAGCAAGAGTTGTAAAGGTGCGTACCGGGGAAGAGAATGGAAAAGCGCTGCAGGATGTTGAATAGCCGGGTGCGCTTATATCAGCCTATGTCATTCACGGTCTTTTCGAAAATGATCATTTCAGCGGACTTTACACCTCTTATATTATCTGTTATGATGAAATCGTAACAATCAGGACGATCAAAGAAAGCAGGTGGTTGTATGACCGGCAGAGAAGTGGTTCATTTAATTCAGAAATTAGAGGCTGAGGGGATGACTGCTGAGAAGATTATAGAAATTATCAAATACGTTGAAACGGCAGAGCCAAAAACAGAAACAAAATAGG
>CAOKJJ010000053.1 GCA_948468465.1 uncultured Eubacterium sp.
CGGAAGCGTCTGACGATGACAGGACAAACCACAGCCAGAAGGACCATATTGTCACCCATACCATTGTGCAGGCGGGCAGGCCGAAGGCAAAGCGCATGGATAAGCTGGTGCTTGGCGAACGTACCTTTTACATTGTTGACATTGACGATGCGGGGGCGCTTGGCATATCTACCATTTATTATGCCGAGGAAAGGCGGGATGCAAAATGAAACTTTGGGTGGAGACGGATGCTGTCCATTCCGCCGGGAGGGCAGTAAGGGCAAAAGTATCTGAAATGGCAGAAGATATTAACAGGCAGGCGCTGACGAGGGGAACCAGGGCTGTAAACGCGCTCCGGAATGCAGAACTGAATGTGCTGAAAGGGGAGCGCAGCGGAAAGCGTTACCGGAAATATCCATATAAATCCATGTATACGGCATCTGCACCCGGAGAGCCTCCTGCCAGGCGTACAGGAAACCTGCGCCTGCATTGGAACGGGCAGGTAAAAAAGGGGGCATCATCCGGGAACGGCGTGGAAATCATAGCGGAACTGGAAAGCGGTGAAACATACGCAGCAGCCCTGGAAAACGGCACGTCCAAAATGGCGCCAAGGCCGTTCGTAGAAAAAATCAAAGAGGAGGCTGCGCCTGAAATCCAAAGGATTTACAGTGAGCCTTACACATAGGAGGCAGGAACATGAGTTTGATTACAGAGAAGCCAACAGCAGCATTCGACCTTGCCCAGATTGGGTGCGGGTGCCTGTTATGGGCGAAACATTTTTCATGGGAGGAAGGGAAAGCAGGGTTTGTGACTACGGCGCGGGAAAACCAGCTCATTGTGCAGTATTATCCTGGCATTGGCAATGTCACAAACCATTTTATGATTCCGGTATCCGAGGCAGCGCAAGGACAGTGGGAGATCCGCTGGTCGGCTGACCTGTCATCGGTACAGGAATACAATGTAAAAACAGACGAAACAAATCAGGAAACAGAAGGAGGGGATGCAGTTGATCTTGGAGGAACTGATTTATAAGCGGTTTTGCAGCTCTGAAAAACTCGTAAACAGCCTTGCATCATTTGGCGGCAAGCCTGCGGTTTTCAGCCCGGAACCGCCGGACGAAGGGCAGGAGGGTTGGCGCGGGGAAGTGCAGTATCCGAAACTGGTCTATCATTTTGACCTGCAAGCGAATGAAGAGAGGAACAGCGCCGGTACCCTGTCCGTATCCCTGCTTTGCCAGAACGTGGCGGATATTGTTCCGGAAAAGATAGAGCCGCTGGTGAGGGAACGCCTGCGGGACGTGATATTGAAGCCGGAAAATGGAATCCCGTATTGTTTTGCATGGGCGAGGACAGACGCATTTACCATAGATGAAAAGAAGGGCGATGTAACGATCGGGAGTGAAGTGCGGTTTGACATCCTGGAATACCCTTCACAGGAAACGACGGACCCTGACCCGGTTATGGCAGCGTGTAGATATATCAAAGAGATTTATCCAGACTGCCTTGTAATGGGCTATGATCAGATGGATGAGATTACGGAGGCGTCTGCAAGCCGCCCGGTGGTATACTGCCGCCTGGTTTCGGTGGAAAAGGGCAGGGAAACAAATACGGTTGCATGGATGGACGGGAAGATTGCCGTCCATATTTTATGCCCGGACAGCAGCATACGGCTGAAAATTGCGGCGGGCATCACAAACAGGCTGTCACTGGACGGCGAGGTCATCATGCTTGACCATTCCCCCATGGGCGTAAAACGCCTGCAGGCCAATTATAAGTCGGACTATCTCAAAGAGGGGCAGGTTATTTTTACAGGGAATTTCGGGCTGCTGCGCTACAAGGCGAAAGGCCATACGCTGCGGCATGCCCCGTATGCAAAATATTAGGAGGGAGCTATTATGGCATCAACAGGAACAGCGGTATCATCTGCAGAAAAATCCGCAGAAAAAAAGAATGGGAAAAATGCAGCGGGTGCAGATGCAAAGGAACCGTCTGCTGCGAAAAAGAATGCATCGGTATACAAAGCGGAGGAACTGGCGGCAGGTGCGGAAGAGGCGTTTGGAACGACACAGGAATGCGTCCTGGCTGCGCTCAGACAGGCTGGGATTGCAGAATGTACGAAAGAAGAAGCAGAAAAAGCCGTCAAAGCATTCCGGGAAAGGAAGGTTGAGTAATGGCAGGTTATTTTAAGATCGGTGAGGAAAAGGTCCGGCCGGGGTCGTATTTTAACATCAGCACAGATGATAAGTTAGTAGAGATCATAAACGGCATTACGGCGGTCATTTTCAGGTCGGATTTTGGCCCTCTTGGCGAAGTTGTTGAACTGGATAAGGACGAAGGCTATGTGGAGATGTTTGGTACCGGCGGCACGACGGATGCGCTCAGGGAAGCGTTAAGCGGCGGCGCACTGACGCTTTTGGCCTGCCGTCTTGGTACTGGCGGCACATGTGCAAAAGTTTCGCTGCAGGATGCGGAAGGCCAGGACTGTGTGGAGCTTGCAACAAAATATCCGGGTTCCAGGCCGTTTACAGCAACGGTACGTGAGAAACTTACAGATGCAACGCTGAAAGAATGTGTGGTCTATTCCGGCACAAAGGAAATCGAAATGGTTACATTTGCCGCCGGCGAAGGGGAAGCGGCGGCGTTGGCTGAGGCGATCGCCGGAACTGACAATTTTGTTGCGAAAGTGGCGGACGGGAAAGAAAAGGCGGTCCTTGCGAATGTTTCGCAGGCAGAGCTGGAAGGAGGCGCTGACCCGGATGTAACCGTTGATTCCTATTCGGAAGCATTTACTATGCTGGAACCATATACGTTTAATACCATCTGTGTGGATACGGAAGACACTGCCATACACCTGATGCTCCAGTCATACCTGAACCGGATTTTCCAGGATGGGTCGTTTGCGCAGGCGGTGGTTGCAGAAACAAATAAGATTGACATCAAGACCAGGCAGAAGCGTGCGGCATCCTATGACGATGAAAAAATGAATTATGTGCTGAACCCGAAGCTGCGCGTGAAGGTAACGGACGCCGCAACAAACACGGTAAGCTTCCTTGTAATTGACGGGTATAAAACGGCGGCACGTATCGCAGGCATGATCGGGGCGGTGCCAAGCAACCAGTCCCTGACGCATATGGTTCTCGATGATGTTACGGAACTGTTAGAGGAACTGACGCCGGCGCAGATTACGAAGTCAGAGAAGATGGGGTGCATTGTCTTATCTAAAAATGCGAAAAAGAAAATCTGGATTGACTATGCGATCAATACCATGATTAACCCGACCGAGGATAAGGATAAGGGCTGGAAGAAAATCCGGCGTGTAAAAACGCGTTTTGAAATGCTGCGGCGCTGCAACCAGGTTACGGATGACCTTGTAGGAAAGGTGGACAATGACACAAACGGGCGCAAGACGATCGTAAGCAACCTGAATGATGTAGGCGCGGCTATGATAGGGGAAGGAAAACTCACTGCATTTGCTGCATCTGAAAGCACAAGGTTTGTTTCGGACGGGGATTCCTGCTGGTTTGACATTGACGTCATTGATAAGGATTCTGCGGAACATATCTACTGCATGTATAAATTCCGGTTCAGTACGAATGTGTAAGGGAAGATTACAGTTCGGTGCTGAAAATGTTAATCATAAAAAGGAGGCGGGAAATTTATGAGAAATCCACAGGCGGCGAATGACGCCAGGCATGGCCGCACAGGAAAAGACGGAGCTTTTTATAATGGCGATGGGATTATGATAGCGACTGTGGAACAGTTCCAGGCAGTTTCAAGCTGGAATAATGCAAAATATTCAGTTCTGGGAGATGCGCAGGAGCATGAGACGGCAAATACATTCGGCATTACACTTGTTATGTCCCAGCTGGTCGTGGAAGATGATGCATTTATCATAGAACTGTTCGAAGCCATGGAAACGCAGATCATGCCATACTGGTCGTTCCAGGGCTCATTGCTTGGCAGGAACGGTTCGGAAGAGCGCGTGTCTTATTATGAGGTTGTCCCATCCGGGCAGATAGACTTGCAGAATATTTCAGTAGGCGATGTTATTAAGAGAAACTGGAATTTCTTCGTGAACAGGGCGCCAAAACTTATAAGCCATTTAACAGTAGACAGAAATTAGGCCAAACAAAGATGAAATGAACGAAGGGAAGGCACACTGCCTTTCCTTTTTACATGATTTAGAAAATATGGAGGAATGCATATGCAGCATGAAAAGTTTAAACCGGGGATCAGTATGAACCAGGACACGCAGGAAGCAGGCAGCGCAGATTCCGAAGCTGAAAAAGTGGAATTTACGAAGGAGCAGACAGCAAACCAGATGCGGATGCATGAAGAAGATTTCCTGCAGGGGCTCATTGATGCCGCCAGCTATACAGAAGAGGAAAGGAAAGTGGTCGAGATTGCAAGGAAAGACCCGGCAACCGGTGAAAGCAGGGTGTATTTCCGTTTTGCCATCCGGCCGCTGGCAGAGGAAGAATACGACAGATGCAAGAAAAAGCATACAAAATATGTGAGGAACAGGAACATCGGCGTGAAAATGCCGGAGGATACGAATGCGGTTAAATACAGGGATGCGCTGATTTATCAGGCTACAGTTGAAGAAGACAGGGAAAAATTATGGGATAACAAGAAAGCATGGGAAGCGATGCGCAACAAGGGCCTGCCAATCATGAATGGCCTGGATGTGATCGAGTACTCGCTGAAAGCCGGAGAAAAAGATGCAGTGATTGATGAAATTGACAAGCTCAGCGGCTATGCATCAAATCTTGAGGAAGTTGTAAAAAACTGATCCGGGCGGGAGGGAAAACCTGCCTGCTCCATCATATTTTTCAAAAGCATGGAATAACACCGGATGAATTTTACAGCAAGCCAAAAGGCGTGCAGGCCTTCATGCTTGCATCTACCGTAATAGCATTGGAGCCGCAGGAAGGAGATGGAGCGGATGGCGGAAACAGTCAGAATTGAAATACCGATTGAGGTATTTGACAATACAGACCCTGAGCTTGGCAATGCCATCCGGGGCATCAACAGGCTTGGGCAGGCGGCGGACAGCGCCGGGGAATCCGCACAGCAGGCGGGCCGGAGGGTGACGCAGTTTGACCGATCTTCGGAACGGACGCAGCGGACGCTTTCACAGTGGATGAAAGAAAAATATGAAGTCCTTCTGGAAGCGAAAGACCGGATTGCCCCGGTTCTGTCTGCCATTGGCGGCAACATACGGAATGTTACGGGCAAGGCGTGGAGCGTTACGATGAAAGCGGTTGATTTTGTCACAAAACCTGTGCAGGGGATTATCAACCTGCTGAAAAACCCCATTTTTCAAGTCGGAGCCGTCCTTGGAGTCAGTATCGGGATGAAAGATACGATAGAAACCTACAAAGACTTTGAGGCGGCTATGTCACAGGTACAGGCGGTCAGCGGGGCCACCGCTCCGGAACTTGAGCAGCTTACCGACAAAGCAAAGGAAATGGGCGCGACAACGAAGTTTACGGCTGAGGAATCAGCTACAGCTTTTAATTATATGGCGATGGCCGGCTGGAAGACACAGGATATGCTTAGCGGCATAGAAGGCATCTTAAACCTTGCGGCAGCATCCGGGGAAAGCCTGGGAACAACATCAGACATTGTGACGGACGCACTGACCGCTTTCGGGCTGCAGGCATCCGATTCCGGGCATTTTGCAGATGTATTGGCTCAGGCATCTTCGAACGCGAACACGAACGTGAGTATGCTTGGGGAAAGTTTTAAATATGTTGCCCCGGTAGCAGGCGCCATGAAATATAACGTAGAGGATGTATCACTGGCGCTGGGCCTGATGGCAAATGCCAGTGTCAAAGGCTCTATGGCAGGCACCTCCCTCAAAACTGCCCTGGTAAATATGGCATCCCCGACAGACAAAATGGCTACGGCCATGAAAAGATATGGGATCAGCCTGACAGACAGTGATGGAAAGATGAAGACTTTAAAAGGCGTTATGGACAACCTGCGTACAAGCCTTGGCGGCCTTGCGGAAGCGGAACAGACAGCAGCCGCAAGCAGGATATTCGGAAAAGAGGCTATGGCTGGTATGCTTTCTATCATTAATGCCAGCGAAAAAGATTATAACAAACTGACAAAGGCTGTGAACAATGCAGACGGAGCAGCAAAAAACATGTCGGAAACGATGCTGGATAACCTGCAAGGGTCCATTACCCTGTTGCAGAGTGCTGTTGACGGCGTGAAAATATCAACCGGAGAGCGCCTGGCTCCATACGTGAGAGGGATTGCGGACTGGATGACGGAAATGATGCCGGAGATTGAATCCGGCCTGGGTGAACTGATGGATTTTGTTGACAGGAAAATAAACAGCCTCAAGGCAAAATTTGCTGAGATCAGTGCGACAGGGGAATGGAAGAATGCAGACATTTTCGGAAAAGTTAAAATAGCCTGGGACGAAATTATTGCGCAGCCGTTTTCCGAATGGTGGGAAAGCACCGGAAAAGCAAAGATTGCAGGCATGGCAGGCGGCGTAGGTGAAGGCATAGGTTCCGCATTAAAGACAGGAATTTTAACGCTGCTGGGAATCGACGTATCAGGAACGCTGGATGAAGGGGCAAGCATTGGGGCTTCTTTTGCAAAGGGCTTTTCTGAGGGATTTGATTTTGAAGCCATTAGCAGCAAGCTGATGGATGGTTTAAAAAATATGGTGTCCAATGCAGCAAAACTTTTGCCGGGAGGAGAAACGGCAGACCTTTCTTCTCTGCTGTCGGCTGGGATGTTAGCAAAAGCAGCAGGACCATTATTAAGTGCGGGTATTGGTGGTGTAAGATTGGGCAGAAGCATCTTTGGTAGCCAGACAATACCGACCGATGGAGGAGAAACCACTGTCGTTCCTGGCCTTGGTGCAAGGCTGATCGGAAATGCCGGAGCTGGTACCGGACTGCTTGGTTTTGGTGCAAATACTGCAATAAAGCTGGGTGCGGGAAATCTGGCAGGTGGGGCATCTTTGTCAGCAGGTGCATTATCAGCCGTTGGCCTTGGAGCCGTTGCAGGCGGGGCAATCGGCGGGGCATCTGCTATCAGTGGTGGCATGGATATTTATCACGGTTTTAAAGCAGATGATAAAGAAGAGGCCGCAGCGTATAAGGAATCCGGCGCTTGGAAAGTTGGCGGTGCTGGAGCGGGGGCTGCTGCAGGAGCGTCAATCGGTGCGCTGTTTGGTGGTATTGGTGCAGTGCCAGGAGCACTAATCGGTGCAGGGGTCGGCGGCATTGCCGGGTGGCTGAAAGGAAACAAAGTTAAAGATGATTACAAAGAAAAGTTAAAAGAACAGGAAGAGGCTGAGGCGAAAGCACAGGAACTTGCCGCAAAAACCCAGCAGGTTTTTGAACTGACAGGCGTTTCCATTGACAGCGCTGTTCTTGAAACACAGGAATTGAAAGATGCAATGGACGATGCAGGAGTTAGCGCGGAGCAGTTTGGCGCAATGTTCCAGGAAGCGGTTGGAAACAATTTGAAAAGCCATTTCGGCAATCTCAAACTTTCCCTAAAGAAAACACAGGACCTTGCAGAAAGCATTGTATTTGATAAGCAGGAAAAGGGCATACAGAAATTTTCTGATGCGGCAGAAGCGTCAGAAAGCAGCCTGAGTGCATTGAAAAAACGTATGGAGGAGATTGACCGGCTGAACTGGGAGGCAGAGCTTGGAATTAAGATGTCGAAAGGGGATGTAAGCGATTTTAAGGACGCTATGGATGCGCTGGCAGAAGATGCACAGTCTTATTTGAAAGATAAGCATTATGAAGCAAACGTGGCTGTAAATATGCTTGTGGGGAAAGACAAGGCGGGCGGGATCAGGGACAGCCTGAAAGAGACTTATGCAGGGCTGCAGTCCCAGATTGACGAAGCCAGCGCTGAACTGCAGCGCGTAACGTCAAAAGCATTAAAAGACGGCGTGATCTCTACGGAGGATACGGTAAAAGTTAAGATCGGCGGTGTGAAATATGAAATGGATGAAGCAGAGGCGGTTACGGCCCTGCAGAACTAGATCGCTGAGATCACAAATAAAGTAGCAGGCGCACAGCAGGACGCAAAGCTGGAAGCATTGAAAATCCGGTATAGCGGTGCACAGCTCGATGCAGAATCTTTTGCAAATCTGCAGCAGGAACTGCAGGCAGATGTGGAAAGTTTTACAGAAAGCTACAACCAGGCACTGGAAGTCGGCATTACAAACCTAAAACTCCAGCTTGGCGAAGGCGCGATTGATAAATCCACATATGAAGAACAGTTAAAGCAGCTTGCGGAGGGCTACGACGCACAGATTGATGAAATGCAGGTCCGGGTGGAATCTTTCCAGCTTGACACGATTGCGGAGTCTTATGGCAGCGCTTTGGATGGGATACTGCCCGATCTTGAAGGAACGACATCTGAAAAATTGTCTGAGGCAATGCAGAATGCGCTTGCGATAGAGCCGAAGCCGGCAGAATGGAGCGCAGAGCAGATCGCATCCTGGTTCGGACTGGAAAGTTTAGGTGCCGAAACACAGGCCGCATTGTCAGATATTTTGCAGCAGACAGCAGAGACCATTCCGCAGAAAATGAGCGAAGAAATCACATCTGCCATGAGTGCAATAGATTATTCCGGTTTGGATTTAGCAGGGCCATTTTCTAACGAATACATCGCGCAGATGCAGGCAGCAGATTTGTCGGCTGGCGCAAATGCGTTAGCGCAAAATGTGGAAACAGGCACAGCCGCTTCTATGAGCCTGCTTACTTTTGTTGCGTCCGGGGCTGCAGTGACGAATGGGGTTGGCAGTGCCATACAGGGTGCGGATATGAGTCCAATAGCGTCTGCAGTGGAGGCTTTAAAGTCCAATACAGATGCAAAGGTAAATTCTGCTTTTGGCGCAGGAGTTTCAACTACTATGCCAGTCAGCGTAACGGCGGACTACAGGCTGCTTAACCCGACAGCGACTGTAAATGTTGGCGGGGCCGGCTCTGGGAACGCATCTTTGACAGCAACGATTTCCGGGCACGCAGCCGGCGGCTATGTGCAGGGCAAACAGTTGTCCTGGCTGGCAGAAGAAGGGTACGGCGAGTTTGTTATCCCTACAAATCCAGGACGCAGGGCACATGCGCTGGTACTGTATGAGCAGGCTGGCAAAGCGCTTGGGGTCAGCGCACATGCAGATGGTGGTTTTGTTGGAAATGGTCAGCCGACTTTTCATAATTATATGGTTTCTGGCGAAAGCACTCCATTGCAGGATGTTTGTTCCATGGATTCACTTATGTCGGGAAATGCCTCATTACAAGAGGTTTATCAGGGAGATATTAATGATATCAACGACGCTGTTAAAAACGCCCCACGCGCCTATAATGAAGTCACAGAGATAAATAATGTTCCGAATGATATATCTGTTACAGAATCAGGCCAGACTGATTCTGTTCCTGCATATTCCAGCTCAGGCAATAGCACTGAAAGCAGCCAGGGAGGTATGACGATACAGGTCAGCGTACAAATGTCCCCTGAGTTCAGGATTTCCAGCCAGGAAACAGGAAAGCAGGAAACAGGGGACATTATGCAGGCAATCAGGAGGCATATGTCAGAAATTGCGGATGAAGTTGGCGGGGAGATTGCCGACAGGCTTAGTGAAGCGTTTGCGAATATGGCGCTGGAAGGAGTGTAATGGCAGTAAAAATAAAGCTGAAATCGGAAAGCGGTAAAAAATTTTATTTCTCCGTCATGCCGGAAGAAATACATATGAAGTCCGCTGCAAAATACCAGGCATTTGATGTCATCAAGGATGGCGCTATAAAAGTGCCAAATGGCATGGAAGTGGATGAAATATCATGGAACGGAGAATTTTTTGGAAAACCAAAACGGAAAGAAAGCATCGTAAACAAAGATTACTGGAAAAAGCCCGCAGATTGCATTGACACACTGCAGGAATGGATGGAAAAAGGAACAGTCCTGACGCTGATTGTTTCAAAGACGTGGATCAACATGAATGTTACGATCGCGTCATTTGAAGCAACAGCATATGGGGCTTTTGGAAATGTGAAGTATTCTATTTCATTCGTCAAGGACCGGCCGCTGCAGGTGCGCACAACAAAAGAGGCAAAGATTGGAAAGAAAAAGAAAACAAAGAAAAGGCAGAAGAAAACGGCAAAGCTGAAAGGCTCCGGAAATTCCGCTTCTTATACCGTGAAGAGCGGCGATACCCTGTGGGGCATTGCGGCTTCAAAACTTGGAAGAGGGGCGGATTGGAAAAAAATTTATGATAAGAACAAAGCGGTAATAGAGGCAGAGGCAAAGCGCCGCGGCAAGAACAATTCCGACTGCGGCCATTGGATTTATCCAGGCATAACGCTTGTAATACCGTAGGAGGCATTATGGTCGATATAAGCACATTGGAATATAAGGTTGCCGCATTTGATGAAGGCGGGAATAAGCACGATATTACGGGCCTTATTGAAAATTTTGGATGGGAAGAGAATGACCATGAGCTGGCGGTGCGCCTGTCATTTACGGCAAGAAATGATATTGTGTCGAAAAGCAGGCTGTCATCCATAATCAAGCCAAACTGCCTGGTCCTGGCATACGCAAAAAGCGGAAAAAAACCCTTTGAGGAAGTGGTGCGTGCAAGAGTGGTTACATGGAGCCGTGTAAATAGGAACAGCGAATATACGTTTAAATGCACCGCATACGATGACCTGTACTGCCTGCAGAAAAGCCAGGACGATTTCTTTTTCCAGTCCGGGACCGGTACAAAAGCAAGAATCAGCAAGGTGCTTGGACAGTGGGGGATACCGCTTGGAAAATATGAGGGCCCGAATGCATCGCACGGGAAAAAGAAATATCAGGGGATGTACCTGTCGGATATTATCCTTGCCATTTTGGACGATGGCGTAAAAAAGGGCGGCAGCAGATGCATCATGCGCCAGGAGAAAGGGCAGGTGCAGATTGTGAAGCGCGGCGGGAATAAGGATGTGTATGTTTTTGAAACGGATAACACGGTTGCCCTGACGCATTCCCTCAGCATGGAAGACCTGGTGACGCGCGTTAAGATCATGGGAAAGGAAAAGAAAGGCGGAAAAGAGAAAGTGATAGCCACCTTGAACGGGGATACAAAGTATGGCATCCGCCAGAGGATTTATAAGAGGGGGCATGATGAAAAACTGTCTGACGCAAAAGCGGCGGCGCAGTCAATCCTGGATGAAAACGGCAGCCTGAAAAACGAGGCAAAGGTGCAGTCGCCTGATGTCCCGTATATCAGGAAAGGAGACCTGGTCTGCATGAGGGCACAGCAGGTCAAAGGAGAATTTTATGTGCTCAGCATACAGCATGATGCAAAGACGCGGAGCATGACCATGGATATTAAAAGAAAGAAATGAGGGATGGCATGGCATTTGATTCAAACGGGGGCGCAAGTAAACTCGCAAAAGTATTGACGCAGAGGATGAAAAAATGTAAGGAATCTCCTTTAGTGCTTGATTTTGGCGAGATACTCCCTAATATGAGCCTGCTCACAAATACATTTCCTTTGGAGATACCAAAAGGACAGTATACGATCTGCCGCAGCGTAAGCTGGAATCCGGCAATTCCCATGACAATGACGTGGTGGGCGGGTGAAGCCCCAGGCGTCCAGGGATGGGAAGAGGAGGACTGGAGCGAAAAAGCGTGGCAGGGAGGGCCGGTAGATTTACACAATCCCCCTGCCAGTGTCCCGCACATGCATGGAAAAAAAGGGGAACACGACCACGGATTGTGCCCGACAGGGCAGCATTACCATGATGTATATCTTCCAGATAAAATGAGATGGCTGAAACCTGGAGACCGTGTGCTTGTGGCATGGGTGGAAGATGAGGCAGTCGTTATCGACATCGTCCTTAATTCGGAAATTTTAGATTCATGAAACAGGGGGGATAGAAGTGGCAGACCAGCTTTTTCCAGTGTTTGAAGTTCCGGATGCGGATACAGGGGATGACGAATACGATGTGGAATATAAGCGGAGCGTGAGGTGGGATCCTGTTACGGGGGATTTTGCCAGGGATAACGCGGGAAATATGGTACCATGCGAAGGCCGGGAGGCATTTGCAGCATGGTGTTTTAAAATGGTCCAGACAGAACGGTATGACCACAGCGCTTATCTTGAAGAAATAACCGGGTATGACCTTGGCTCTGAACTTGAGGAGGCGGTGCAGGAAAGCGACCATGACATTACAGAGTCCATGATCATCCGGACAATTACAGAAACATTAATGACGAATCCCCGTACAGAATATGTAAATAATTTTGCATTTGAATGGGAAGGGGACGACGTGCATTTTTCGTTCGATGTGAAAGGGGCCGGATGGGATGAAACATTTAAGATCACATTTTAAAGAAGGTGGTGGATGGAATGCAGCCGGAATTTATACAGCCGGACTTTGTGGCGGGAAACAGCCCGGAAGAAATACATCAGCGCATGATGGAGAGCCTGCCTGCGGATATAGATGATATGCCGGGCGGTTTTCCATACGATTTTACCATGCCGGCAGCGATCCAGAAATCTGAGGTTGTGCAGTTTTACATTGTGCGCGCAATCATGGCAGCATTTCCTCAGTTTGCATGGGATGACTGGCTGGATTACCAGGGGATGCAGGTGAATTTAACGCGGCACCCCGCAAAAAAGGCGCACTGTGTATTGGAAATACAAGGTACTGCTGGTACTGAGATTGAAGCAGGGGCCGTGTTCTGTGTCCCGGCAACAAGGTTTACGCCTGCGATTGGATTTTCTGCTGACGACAGTTTCGTGATTGGGGAAAACGGGACAGCCCTCATACCGGTAACAGCGGTTGATGACGGGCCGGACTCAAATGTCAAGGCTGACTGTATTGTCATTATGGAAAATCCGGTAGACGAAATAACTTCGATCACAAATCCGGAACCGGCCAAAGGCGGAGCGCAGCGTGAATCTGACGATGATTTTTACGACCGGATCGTGGAGGAATATGCGAACAGCAGGACATTTCTAGGAAATGACAGGGATTATATACGCTGGGCCAAGGAGGCGGGGGCCGGGGACTGCATCGTAGACCCGGCGTTTGACGGGCCGGGTACCGTGAAGCTTGTTCTGATTGATACGAATGGCCAGCCGGCGAATGAAGAACTGGTGCAGGCTGTATATGATTATATTGTATCGCCGGATGACCGTTCAAGGAGGCTGCTGCCGACTGCCTGCGCCAAATTGTCATGTGTGCCGGCTACAACCCTGCGGGTAAATTATGAATGTACCGGGATGCTGTATGACAAGGGTATTACGAATCCGGAACAGATTTCACGCTGTTTTGAAAAAGCGGTTATGCCGGTATATGCGCAAGCCAAACAGGAAGGCATTCTCCGGTATAATGATGTCCGCCCGGTCCTTCGCGGTATAGACGGGCTGGAAGACTTTGAAAGCTTTTATATGAACGGGTCTATGAAGAACATTGTGCTGGGCGGTGAAGAATATCCATTGACTGGAAGCTGCAGGTTTAGTTAGGAGGCGCTTATGAGCAGAATGGACCTGGAGAATTTTCCAACAAGCAGCAGCGCGTTACGTATGCTTGATGACGTGTCAACGGGGTTTTATGAAAATTCATATGTAGGGAAATGGCTGTATCAGGTCATGGGAATGGAATATGATGATGCGTTTCGATTAGCAGAGGAATTGCCGAAACAGTTTTTCCCGGAGACAGCTACATGGGGATTGAAATATCATGAAATGAAATGGCAATTACCCGTAAGAGAAAATCTTGAATTGGAAGAAAGACGCAGGTTGATTTATCGAAAAAGGGATTATCGCGCGCCTATGACGCCGTATCGCATGGAATACTACCTTCAAAATGCAACAGGATTTGCAGCGCGCATATCAGATTGTCACGATTCTGGGGACGATGGATGGCGTCCGGCGCATCCTAATATTTTCCGGGCGGTGTTTGAAGGAGAAGGAACCCTGGATGTAAAGAAAGCAAAAGAGCTGTTGAAAAAGATCAAACAATCACATACAACGTTTTTTATTTTTGACAAAGTGGCCGATGTCATGGACAACCGAGATTTGGAGCAGATGCTTCTTTGGAAACTGACAATGAGGACACAGGTTCCGTTCTGGGGCTGTTATATTTTTGACGGCACATGGAACCTTGACGGCAGCGTGCAGCTTTGCCAGAAAAGACGGTATGACCTGCGGCTTGGCCTGAAATATTATATGGGAATTTTTTGTGAGCTTGCAGCGCTGCATACAAAGCTATTCGACGGTACATGGAACCTTGACGGTTCTGTCCGACTTGATGCAGCATACCGCAGTTTCCGTCTGAAAATCTATGGAAAGATAGAAAATGTAAATAAAGCAGGGAATCCATCCGTCAGGGAGACACTGGCATTTATCATTGATTTCTGGAGGCTTATCTATTTTGATGGCAGATGGAAACTGGATGGAAAAGTCTGCCTGGATGCGTCCAGATGCAAAATGGAAGCTGCAGTCAAAACACATATTGCCGTCAACGGTAATACAGAAGAAATCAGGGACGGGCCGGTCGAAATAAGAAGAAACCTATGGTTTTTGGACGGGAATGTGGCGTTGGATGGTTCCAGGATACTGAATGCAATGCACAGAAGGGAGGTGCTGTGATGTGGCAAGCAATGTGCTTATAACGAAAAAAGCAAGGGAAAAGCTGGTAAAGGCGCGAGCGGGTGCAATCGCGCTGCCGCCGATTGTCGGCATGGCTTTTGGTGACGGGGGATGCGATGCGGAAGGCAGCGTGATAGCCCCGGAAGAAGACCAGAGCGAGTTAAGGCATGAGCTGTACCGTAAAGAAATTGACGGGTACACTTTTATAGAAGATACTGTATGCAGGTATGAGTGTACCTTAATTGAATCAGAGCTTGCAAATGAATATATCAGCGAGATCGGGCTGTATGATGAAGACGGCGATCTGGTCTGCATGAAGTCTTTTAAGAGGAAAGGCAAAGATGACGATTTACAGATGACCTATATTTTAGATGATGTTTTCTAATGTTGATTAAAAATATCAGTATCCGATATTTTATATCAATCCAAACATGGAATTAACATATTGTGTTAAATTAAGGAGGCAGCAATGAAAGATTATACAAATACAGCTCCTGTTTTTTCTGAAATTATTCGTGTTACAGAACCGACTGACCCTGGACATGCAGATAATATAAATCCGGCTCCTATGCAGCTTTTGCAGAATACGCTTGCGAACCGTGAATATATTAAAATCCTTGAGGAAGTTCTGGAAAAGCTGCTGACAAGGGGAATGATTTTTACGAATTTTGTAACAGTGGATAGAAAACAGTTTGTTACTTCTGATGGTAAGGCATTCGGGGCAGCAAAGAAAATTCAGTTCAGATAGGAGTAAAGAATGGACCAATTATTTATGGATTTAGAAAAGATGGAGACGGTTTCCTGCGGCGATGACTATATACACATTATAACTGCTGACGGAGACAAAATTATTAAAATTAGTGACCTGGCAAAAGCAATTACAGATGGTGAATTTGTAAAAGCAGGCGCAGACGGTAAAATCGGGTTTCTTGCAGATAACAAAGATAAAGGGCTGCGTAATTCTATTTTCCGTGGAAAGTACCTTGGTGATTCACTGACACCAGAGCAGGCAGCGGCAATCAAAGCGGGAACATTTAAAGGTATGTTTGTCGGAGATTACTGGACAATCGGTGGTGTGAATTACCGCATTGCACACCTTGACTACTGGCTGCGGTGTGGAGATACAGAATGCACGAAACACCATGTTGTAATTGTGCCAGATGAATACCTGTATATTGCACAGATGCATAACACGGCATCCGGACAGTATGAAGCAGGAGAAGCAAATACAACAGAGGGCGGATACATAGGCACGGATATGTACAAAACGGGGCTTAACCAGGCAAAAACAATCATCAATGAGGCATTTGGAGCGGATCATATTCTGTCTCATAGAGAGCTGCTTGTAAACGCTGTCACAAATGGGAAGCCGAGCAACCATGCATGGTATGACAGTACCGTAGAACTGATGAATGAGTGCATGGTGTATGGCAGTTACATTTTTACTCCGGCGTGCGATGGAACAACGATTTCATACCGTTATACTATCGACAAGTCGCAGCTTGCGTTGTTTGCGTTGCGTCCGGATCTGATCTGCAACCGCGCGAGCTGGTGGCTGCGTGACGTTGTTTCGGGCGCTCCTTTTGCGAATGTGTACTGGAATGGCCATGCCGACTGCAGCGGCGCTTCCTATCCTCTTGGCGTGCGCCCGGCTTTCGGCATCTGTTAATCTTTAATCCCCGCCCCTTGTGGGCGGGGATCGCGGGGGATAAAAAATGGCGGTACCAAAGGGAAAGCGGAAAGAATCAAAGTTTGAAGCACAGCATCATTTCTATCGTTTGAGGGCAGATGTAACAAACCTGATGCTCTTGGATTTTGGGTTTTCTGAGGAAAAATACCGGAGCCATATAGAACGGTACCGGGAAACACACGCAAAGACAGGGAATGTGGATGAAGTCGTTGAGCGGTACCGGAAAAAATGTGACAGCTTTAAACAATGGTTTATAGACAGGGAATGTGATGCAGTTCTGGAAATATTGCGGCGCATTGGGTGTGAATTTACACTTGGAAATTCTATCTATCCATCGGAAACTCCGGCAAAAGTTATGGAGTTTTGCGAGCGCAGGAAACACATAGATGAAGCGATTGCGCAATGCTATGTGCTGAAACAGGAACTGCAGTATATTATCAGTTCCCTTCCTGTAAACATCAATAGATACGAACGGCTTGCTGTAGATATTGATAAACAGATTGCATGATACAAAGGCGTGCGGCAGTCTGATAACAGGCTTTTGAAAAAGAAGGCATGCAAGGCGAAAAACGCCGGGGAGAAGCAGAAAGGAAAATCCGAAAATAACAGAGGGCAGGAAAAAGAAAACTGACAGATAAAAATGGTTATTATGGGGCAGCTTTTGTATGCGCGAACTGGTGGCTGCGTGACGTTGTTTCGGGCGCTAATTTTGCGAATGTGAACTGGAATGGCAATGCCGACTGCAACAACGCTTCCAATCCTAATGGCGTGCGCCCGGATTTCGAGGATGCTGGCAAGACCTGAAAACAGGCAGGCATCCAGCCGAAAGGAAAGGCTGTCCCTGCCGGAAAGGCTAAATGACAGTATGGAAGCATAGAGCCGTCCGTGCCGGTTTGCCTTATGTGGCAAGATACGTCAAGCCAATATCCGGGGCTTAACCTGAAAGGGAGCGCGGTAATTTAATGTACAACAGGATAACAGACATGAATGTCCTTTATGATGCGTTTCTGTCTTCCATGAAGGGAAGCGCATGGAAAGAGGAGCCACAGAAATTTGAGATTGATTTCCTTTCGGAAATCACAAAGCTGAAACAGGAGCTTGAAACAAGGGAATACAAGACCCTGCCTGGATCTGAATTTACATTGAATGAGCGGGGGAAAGTCAGGCATATCCATGGCGGGCGGATGCGTGACCGTGTAGTCCGCCATGCCCTGTGCGATGCAGTGCTGGATGAAGCGCTGAAACCATATCTCGTTCATAACAATAGCGCAAGCCAGAAAGGGAAAGGGGTAGATTTTGCAAGGCGGATGTTTGAAAGGGACCTGCATAACTACTGGCTGAAACACCGTAATAATGACGGTTATGTCGGTTTTGTAGATTTCTCTAAATTTTATGACAATATCCGTCATGACAAAGTAAAGGAAATGGTTTCACCCAGGGTGGATGAGTTTTCAGGGTGGCTTTTCGGACAGATTGTCGACACGTTCCGAATTGATGTTTCCTATATGGATGATAAGGAATATGCAGAATGCATGGGCCAGAGGTTTGATTCTGTAAAATACTATGAAAATATATCAGAGGAACTAAGGACAGGACAAAAGTTTATGGCAAAGTCGGTAGATATCGGGGACCAGGTGTCACAAGACATTGGCATCTTTTATCCGGTGCAAATTGATAATTATGCAAAGATAGTCCGGGGAGTTAAAATGTACGGGCGGTACATGGATGATATATACATTATAGGGGAAACAAAGGAATATGTTGCATCTGTTATTCGGGGAATAGCAGAACAGGCGCATAGCCTGGGTATTTTTATTAATGAAAGAAAAACACGGATTGTGAAACTGTCCCAGACGTTTAAGTATCTGCAGGTAAAGTACAGCCTTTTGGAATCCGGAAAGGTTGTAAAACGGATTAGCCCGAAATCTGTTACCAGGGAGCGAAGGAAACTGAAAGCATATAAACGCCTGTATGATAAAGGAAATATTGAATATGGGGCGATTGAGCAGGCGTATAAATCATGGATGGGATCACACGTTCCCATTATGTCTAAAAGCCAGGTAAAAAATATGAAGCAGCTTTACAGGGAGTTATTTGGAAAGGAGCCAAAATGGAAAAAGCAAAAATAGTATTTCAAAATGGTATGGAGATGGAAGCCGAGGAAAATGGGAGCAGCCTGATTACAGATAGCAGACCGGATTTTCCAGTTGATTTGTCATCGGTTACAGTTATTGGTGCCGGTGGGGAACGCAATTATAAAAATGTGGAAATCGTGGAGTGCGCTTCTGTAGACGGCAGGTACTGGTTTGCATTCCGCGAAATTTCGGAAGCAGAAAGGGCAGCGAGACAGATGCAGGCCAATATTGAGTATATAGCAATGATGACAGACGTAGATCTGGAGGAGGTATAAGGATATGGCAATGGAAGCAGCACACAGCAAAAACTATGAAAAGGTCAGAGGTTATTATGATGGCGGATTCTGGAATGAAGCGCGTGTAAAGAATGCGGTTACAAAAAGGTGGATTACCGAAGACGAGTATACAGAGATTACAGGAAACCGATATAACGACCAGCAAAAAGCAAGGCAATAACCTGGAAATATGAAAACGAATCAGAGAATAGGAAGAAAATGAGTTACCATATGGAAGCTGTTGGCAAACGTATATTGCTTGATAAAAATGAGTGCAGTCATTTAGCAGATGAATATATCTGCACTTGCGAAACCAGTAAATATTACATGGGTGTTCCGCCAGACGGGCGCTGCTATAAAGATGGCGGATGTACACAATTTGAAAATGAAACTGGCGGGATTATGCCAGATGAATTCTGCAAGGACCAGGAAAAGGATACAGGAGGTTAAGCCGCGATGGATGAAGACAGTTTTTTAGAATTGCTGGAAATTTACATGGATATGGCAGAAAAGCAGGAAGAAATTATATACCGGCTTGGGAAAGTTACAAAAAGGCTGGCCGAAGATTTGAAACTTTTGAGGAATGACCAGCAGTATTCAGAGGAATTGGCAGGGAACCCAGACGATAAATTGGGCCAGGACATGGCAATCATTAAGGAAGTTATGGATCAGTATGAGGAAGTAAAAGCAGAATTAGAGCCGTAAGGCTCTTTTTTTTCTGTACTTTTTTAAGAAGGGAGGGGTGGGACAGAATGGATACACCAATTACAAGGGCAGAGCATGAGGAATTTTGCAGGCGCATGGAAGCAGAGAACAAAAGGCTTGCAGATGAAGATAAGCGTCAAAATCACCGGATCGACGAGCTGGAAGACAATGTTCGCCAGATTTCATCTTTGGCTGCATCTACGGAAAAACTGGCGGTTAATATGGAAAATATGCTGAAAGTCCAGGAACAACAGGGGGAACGCCTGGAACGGCTGGAAAGCAGGGATGGCGAGATGTGGCGCAAGGTTATGGGATATATTGTCACAGCAGTTATCGGGGCAGTGATAACATTGGTTTTCACGCAGATTGGAATGTAGAAAAGGAGATGGTAAATGTGATGAAAGTTATTTTTCAAAAAGGGAGCATTGTAAAGGTAAACAAAGAGGAGTATACAGACTGCAGTATTAACAGCAGGAAGAGAGATAAAAAGAAGAAAAATAAGAACAGGAAAGGAAGATAATGGTATGTTTAAAAATAATGTATTCAAAACATCAGTTGATACAAAACAGTGGATGCGCGCCGCAGGAATTCGGGCAGTCAAAACAACGGCTCAGGCAGCAGTTGCTTTGATTCCGGCAGCGGTAACGATCAGCCAGGTAGACTGGGGCATGGTAGCAGGCACGGCATTGCTTTCCGGACTTGTGTCGCTGCTAACATCCGTGGCAGGGATTCCGGAAGTAATACAGAAGGAGGAGCCGTAACATGGGGGTAACGAGAAAAACAGCTCTGGCACACAAAAGCAATTTTGGCGGCACGCGCGCGCTTTCATCCATAAAGTATATTGTACTGCATTATACAGCAAATGATGGGGACAGCGACGAGTCCAACGCAAAATATTTTCAGGCGCCAGGCAGAAATGCTTCTGCGCATTATTTTGTTGATGATGACAGCATCACGCAGTCTGTACCTGACAATTTCATCGCCTTTTCGGTTGGTGGAAAGAAGTACACTGATTGTGAAAAAACAGGCGGCGGAAAGCTGTATGGGACTGCTACGAATGCAAACAGTATCAGTATCGAAATGTGTGATACGAAAAAGGACGGAAAACTCCAGGCAACAGAGAAGACAATGAAAAATGCTGCTGCCTTGTGTATGGAGTTGATGGAAAAATATAATATAGGCATAAGCCGGGTTATCCGCCATTTTGATGTGAACGGAAAACACTGCCCGTCATACTTTATGGATGCCACTGCATGGGAGGATTTTAAATTCAGGCTTCACAAACACAAATATAAGACAGGCCAGGCATATATCACCACGCAGTCCTGCTATCTGAGGAAAAATGCGGGAACAGGGAAGAATACTGTGCCATATAACAGCCTGTCAGACGCGGTGCGAAAAAAGTGCAGGAATGCGTTTGGGCCTGCAGTGTTCAAAAAAGGGAAAACATTCCGTCTTAGAAAAGTAACATACATCGGGGAGGATGCATGGGGACAAATGAAGTCTGGATACTGGGTTCCATTGGTCTATAAGGGAAAAGTCCGGGCAAAAATGAAATAATTATATTTGTTTTCAGGAAAGAATGTGATCAAAGAAAGCTAAGTAAAATTTCAAAAGTCAGTCGGTTGCTCTATCGGGATTCGATAGGATATAACAATGCCCGCTATAAAATAACAAATGTCACTCAAAATTGGCAAACAGTGTTATTTTATTAGGGAAGGAGCAACGATGTATGATTAGAATTTTACTATCCACAAGGCTTGGTGAGCGCAGATGGACGCAGGCTGATCTGGCAAGGGCAACTGGTATTCGTCCCAATACAATCAATGATTTGTACCATGAGTTAACTGACAGGGTGAGCCTGGAGCAGTTAGACCTGATCTGCGAGGCGTTGGGTTGCAAACTCGAAGAGTTGATTGAGAGAAAGCCAAATGAGCATCCTAAAGTTGTACATACCAAGAGCGGTTCTATGATTTCATCAGACAAGTAGTGCTGCAACACGCTTGGCACAAAAAAGACGTTCTTATATGTGTGAACGTCTTTTTTGGTGTCAGTGGCCTCCGCATTCTATTAAATTCCACTCTAAAGATTTTTCAATTATATCAAGATCCATATCATTATCAGTATACCCTTGCCGAATAGTGTCTATGTAGTGTTCAGATGGGGTGCCGGGATTTTGACTTTCATTCATGATGTATACCATCGCTTTTCTTCTTTTCCCGTCGACATACACCATAATATTCTTTTTGAAATAGTAATGAGGGTATCCCTCATAAATATCCAGCCGGATTTCATCGCTTTTTTCAATTTCCCGGATAAGAACTGGAATGATGGAGTTTTGCTTTCGGATAATTGTAGCGTGTGCGTTTGTCTTGCTGCCACGATAGGCCAGTTTCCAGTTATTTAATATTCCTTTTGCGTAAACTTTTGCTGATGGACAGCGGGAAGCCATTTGTGCCAAATTGAGGTTGCTCCCGTATGCTATGTACAATTTTTTCATGTTTTCTCCATTTCTCCCCGTTTTGCCGATAGGCCAGCCTGTGATTTATTATGCTGCTCTGCAAGCCATGCCAGCAGCTTTCTTTAAAGGCGTCATAAGATGCAGACGGCAGGTTTTGAATTCATCCCCATAAAGTCCAAGACGGTTTGTGAGGATATTTCGCATTATAGTAACTTTTTTCTCAGGTGTATAGCCAGCCATTGACCGGAATACAACTTTGTCCTGCGACGTGATTGCCCATGCGGATACTGCCAGGCAGAACTGAATATATGCTTTAATTTTTCCGGCGTGTAATGTACTGTTAAAAAGCCTGAATTCTACCGTACCTTTTGAGAAATAACTGTGAAGATTGCATCCATGATACCGTGTTTCGTTATAATGATCATGACTGATACCGTAGCTGTAGTTATCGTTTGCCGTACTATACCAGATGCGTTCCGCTTCATTTTTAGTAAGTTCTTTACAGGACTTCATATCTTTTAAAATGTTTTCATTTAATTTTTTGCACCAATGGTCTCCGCGACTTTGAATTTCTAATGCTTCATAAATAAGATCCTGGCGGGCGATCATAAAATTTATGAGTTTTTTAAGAGATCCCGCACTGTGGTTTGCCCCGTCGACATGAATATGGATTCCACAGCTTTCATTTGTCACAGCTCCATTTTCGCGAAGTTTCCGGATAATATTTTGAAGAAGTTCGATATCTGCATATCCAAGAGGTGGTGTAACAAATTCTACCTTGTATTCATCCAGGCTATCATTTCCATTGTCATTTCTGATTGCATCAATTGAACTGTCTCTCATAATTTTCCATTTGCGAGATGCTTGATCGGCGATAGTGCGGGTATGATAGCAGGTGCTATCAGGCTGAGAAGGGGTGCTTCCTAAAACCATTGCAACAATTTTTGCGGCTGATTCTCTTGTGATACCTGTCATTTCTACTTCTACTCCAAACAACTGATTTTTTAACATTTATTTACCCTCTATTTATTCTAATATATTAGAACTTTGTTCTGTTTTCTTGTTATGAATATATTACCATATGTACGGTGCGTGTCAATACTTTTTAGAATAAAATTTCAATATATTAGAACTTTTTTGTTGACTTCTAAGCATATATATGATAAGATAAAAAAGGGTGATAATTATGATTACTTACAAACCGCTATGGAAGACGTTGATAGATAAAGATATGAAAAAGATGGATCTGGTTGCGGATGGCACTTTAAGCAGGGGCACATTGGCTAAAATGGGGAAAAATGAAAAAGTAAGCCTTGATGTGGTGGAGCGAATATGCAGGAGGCTGCATTGTAGGGTGGAAGAGGTAATAGTTTATAATGAAGATTTCGAATAAGATATCATGGATTGTTTAAGCAGCAGTGTAAAACGGAGGATGTTTTTGAGATTATTCCGTGAGATGTTTTTGAGATTGAAAACTTTATAGAAAGGATGGATTAGGTGGGATATGTGTATAAGACGTGAAATTTCAACATATTTTTGTATTGTGTGGACATGTAAGCCATCAGGGACGATTGAGTTCGAGTGATGAAATTGTTCCTGCAAAACAATTTTTTGCTGACGGCAGATTATAATTTTTGCTGAACGGATACAACTAAAAATATAAGACCCTGGGATAAAAGAGCTTCTTCCTCTTTTCTTCCGGGGTCTTTTCTTTTTTCAATGCTGCCATCCACCACAGAACTGCTGCCAGTAAAATTCTCATCCCCTTCTTCTTTCCAATTCACCTCAGACCCTTGAAAACACTGGGTTTCCAGCACTTTCTTGAAAAAGAATGGGAAAGAGGAGGGGAGAAAAAGATTCATTTTCTTCATCTGTATTGCCTTTTAATAATTGCATCTTTAGCTTTCTTCTTCTTTCCGGTTTCTTTCTCATACCCTTGAAAATACTGGGGGTGCAGTGTTTTTAGTTGAAAAAGGTGGAAGTAAGAGGAATGAAAAAGGAGAAAAAGAGGATGCAGCAGTTGTGTAAAAAAGTGTGTAATAAAAAGAGGAATGCTTATAAAGCCAGTATTTACAAGGGTTTTGGAGGATGGTTTCATGGCCAAATAGGACATGAAACTAAGGAGAAAGGGAGCAGTATAGTTGGTTTTGGAGAGGGGAAAAGGGAGAGAAAGAGGAGAGGAAGAGGAGGATAAAGACATAGAATTATGGATGCATTTTATAGGTTATGGCGGAGGGGCGAGCAAAAAATAAAATCTGCATAGAGCGAAAAGAAGTTCTGCAGTAACATAGTATTTTTGCAAAATCCTGTTTTTGGCGAAATATGATACTCTAAATTGGCTATAAAGTGCCAAAAATCGGGGAATATATGTCAAAACAGGGTTTGGTTCGCCAAAAACATCATTCCAAATGCCAAAAATTATGTTTTTGGCGGATTTCAAAAATTTTTGGCGGATCATTTTAAGGAAAGGATGGTAGCGGGTGAAGAAAACAAAATCGCAACTGTAGCTTGATTTTTGGTTTAATGGATATTAAAATACAGGTAAATGGTTAAATTATAGTGTAGTTGTACTTTATGAAGGTTATAGAGCGATTTTTGGATTGTTAAATCTATTGCATTTAAAGGACGAAAATCATAAGAGAAGCCTTGAGGCTTTTTCGGCAACTTGAGGTTTTTGTTTGTTATTATTGATCAAAAATATTTGTGGCTTTTTTAGGTGTTTAAAAATATATAATAGGGAAGAGTAAAAAGAGATTGTTTTAGAGATTTTGATAAATTAAATAATTGATAGAGGTGCATTGTGTATATTAGTAAAGTTGTTATTAAAAATTTTAGAAATTTTAAAGAATTTGAAATAGAATTGAAAGCATTTACAATTATTATTGGGGAAAATAATATTGGAAAAAGTAATTTATTAGAAGCAATATCATTGGTTCTATCTAATGATATACTGGCATATAAGAAGAGACGATTAGAAATTGAGGATATTAATTTTGATGCGATATCTGAATTTAAAAGAAATATTATTGAAAAAGAAATAGATGATATTGTTTTTCCAGAAGTAAGAATTGACTTGTATGTTAAAGAACCTAATTGGGATCAAGAGACAGTAATTGATAACTGGTGGTATGATTTTGAAAACAAAATAGCAAGGTTTAGTTATCTGTTTTCTTATAGATCGAAAAGGAGAAAACAATTTTTACTGAAGCAAAAGGAAAATATTAATGGCAGAAATGGAACTGAAGCTATTGAATACATAGATTTTCCGATTGAAAGCTATGAATTTGAACTTATTGGAGGAGTAAGTGATTCAAAGGTAGATGGTTACTATCTAAAAATGTTAAAAATGGATTATTTGGATGCATTAAGAGATGCCAAAAGAGAATTGAACTCTAATAGTGATAAAAAATTATTATATAGAATTCTGAGTGATAGAAAAGAAGAACAATTTGAAGAAATAAAAAGTTTGATAATTGAATTAGATAAAGCAGTGAAAAGTGATAAGAATGTGTTGGAAATATTGCGGAAAGATATAGGAGATTATCTGGATAAAATATCGTTGGAAACTGAAACGAGTAATAATAATGTGGATTTTATGTTTAGTTCCATCGAGCTTTCAGAGGTGTTAAAAAAGATTGGCATTCAATACGGGGGTGATGCAATCAGTATTGACAGGAATGGATTGGGAAGAAATAACTTATTATATATTGCAGTTGTAATGGCACATTTGTATGAAAAGGAAAACGAATATTTTCGCCTAGTTGCTTTAGAAGAACCTGAAGCTCATATTAATCCAATATTACAAAGACATTTATCTATTAATATTAAGGGAGAGGAAGATGACAAACAGCAAATAATAATAACAACACATTCAACACATATTGCAAGTTATTTGGACTTGCTGAATACAGTTGTTTTGTTTAAGGACGGAAAAGAAATTAAGAATCATTATTTATTATCTGGATTTAATGAAAAAAAGGCTGCTGATAAAAGAACAATACGGTATTTACAGAAATGGTTAAATGCCACCAATTCTACAATGTTTTTTTCACGAAAAGTGATTTTTGTAGAGGGAATAGCAGAAGAAATCCTGATTCCTATTTTTTATCAATGGAAATACGGAACAAGTTTAGATAAAATTAATTGCCAGGTAGTAAATGTAAATGGTGTCTCATTTAGCCATTTCCTTGATATAGTGAAAAATGGTTATTTTGTAAAATCGGCAGTGTTAACAGATAGTGACTGCAAAAAGAAAACAGAGGCACGGGCAAATGAATTGAAGAAGAAATATAATTCAGACATTATAGGAGTATTTGTAACAGAAAAGACCGATACTTTTGAAAAAGAACTCTTTGAAACAAATAAAAGTAAAAAAGCCAATCGATCATTTCTTGCTGATATATTGGGGAAAGTCAGACCAAATAAGTGTAATGATGCATTTAAAGAAAAATGTAACAACGGATTTGACATAGATGAATTGTTTGAATGTGTAGAGGAATACAAGTCAGAATTCGCATTTGAATTAGCAGAAGAAATGGAAAAAACACTTAAGAAGTCTTCTGTGAAAAAAGCAATTGTTATTCCTAAATATATTTTGGATGCTTTTAAATTTATAAGTGGAGAATAGTATATGATTTTAACTTTGGCAGGTCCAGGTTCTGGTAAAACGACGGATATGGTGGAACAAATAATAAGTAATATTGAATTGTTGGATGCTAATCGAGAAATGGCAATCATTACATATACAAATGCTTCTGTAGATGATATAAAAAAGAAGTTAATGAGAGAAGTAATTGTTCCGCCCAATGTATTTATAGGTACTATTCATAGTTTTTTGATTCGCTATTTCATAAAACCTTATGCCGAATATATTGGATACAAAGCCAACCCGATTGTAGTTGTAGATAGATTTAGTAATGTGGGTTTAGAATGGGTAGAAGAATGGGTTAAAAGAAAAAATCCTGATAGCACTAAAAAGGAACAAAAAAACAAAGAAAATGGAATAATTTTAAAACGAAGAAATAAGGCACTACAAGCCGCTGCGAAAAAAGGTGTTTATACTTATGATAGTATTATTGCGATTTCGAGAGAACTATCAAACAAGAAAAATCTTATACAATCTATAGGTAATAAGCTGCAATTTCTTTATGTGGATGAATATCAGGATATTAGTAAATATGGGCATAATATTATTTTAAAAATAGAAAAAACGAAATATACAAAAATAAGTGTTGTTGGTGATCCAGATCAGTCTATATATAGATTTAGGTATGGCAATTCCCAAATTGGAGAAAAAGCACCTGATGAGAAAAAACAGCCATTAAGAGAATTAATGGATATGGATGAATCAACGTGCAAAAAGAGATATTTATTGGTAAATCATAGATCTTCAGAAGAGATTGTAAGATTTATAAATCAGTATTCAACTTTGCAAAACCAGAAAGTAGAAAAAGGGAAGATATGTAAGATACAATTTGTTTCTACAAACGATGTAGAGGAGATAGTAGAAACATTTGATAAGGTTTGTGAACTATATCAGTGTAAAACGAGATTAATAGTTGCAAAAAACAATGATACATTAGAGAAGTTTTGTGATACAATTTTTGAAGGTGCAATAGCAGAAAATAAGAAAATGGAGGATTCCAAAAGTATTCAAGATTTTATTATCTCTTCAACAGGTTTGAATTATAATGAATTCATGGACAAATACGATTTTTCGCCATTTGAACTTAAAAAAATAGCTGTAGGGACTAGAAAAATATTAATAAAATATCCTCAAAAGGATATTTTGAAAATAACTTCTGCTTTGAGTAAAAAGTTATATGGAAAAAAGATAGCTTTTTGTAATTCTGCCTATTTTGATGATAAAGGAAAAATCCAAGAATATAATTTTTCTGCTGAAAGCGATGAGGGAATACTTGGCAATGAGGATATAAAGATATTAACTATACATAAGTCTAAAGGTTTAGAAGCAGATGGGGTACTTGTGATAGCTGAAAATCGAAAACAATTTTTCAAATGGCTGAATATGCACAGTTATGATTTGAAAAACGAAAAGGATGAAGAATATCGTTTGGGGTATGTGGCATATAGTAGGGCAAAGAGAATGTTGGCACTTGCTTGTTTGGAAAAAATTGATTTCTCAGAAATGAATGAAGATATTTTTGATAAGGTATGAAATAACCATAAAAGGTGCAATAAAACATTTTGTGGGCAAATATACTGAAATATATATTATACTGACAAACGCTAAACTTTGCCAAACAACGCCGACTCATGAGAGTCGTTATCGTGAATCATATGGCAAACTTTATTGCTCGTGAGTATAAGTGTAGCTTAGAGATGGAGTTCCACGCAAAAAAAATGAAAAGTATAAAAAGACTTTGTAGCTGTTTTGGCAGTTTCAAGGTAAGCGTCAAATAAGAACGTGTAGTGAAATATTTGTCATTCTCCTGTAAACTCAGGGTTAGAGTTTTTAGAGTTCACTCCAAAAACTCTAAATTCAAATAAAGGAGAATACCTATGGACATTTCCACTTTAACTCCGGATAAACAGGTAAAACTTCAGTACTGGCTGGATGTGATCCGGCAATGCAGAGCCTCCGGCCTGACAAACCAGGCATGGTGCGAACAGCATGATATCTCTTTAAAAAGCTATTATTACTGGATCGCAAAG
>CAOKJJ010000054.1 GCA_948468465.1 uncultured Eubacterium sp.
GGCGTTGATCCTACATGCGTAAAACATAACATTTTGTTATAAAATGTTATGTTTTGTTTCAGTAGTTTTGTGTCCGGAAGCGGTTAATAGTCCGATCAGGCAGTGATTATTGACGCGGCTGAAAGATGCGGAATGGAGGAGTCTATGAAGGAATTGGATTATGCCGGAATTGGAATGCGGATTCGCCAGGTTCGAAAAGTGAAGGGCTGGTCACAGGATCAGCTTGCGAAAAAGTGCGGCATCAGTATGTCGTTTCTTGGACATATTGAGCGGGGAACCCGGATTATGAGCCTGGAAACCTTTGTCAGCATCTGCAGTGCGCTGGATGCCGGCGCGGACGAACTGCTCTGGGGCGAGGTGCAGCCGTCGGATGCGGTGTTGGATATGTGGAACCCGTCGGAGCAAAAGGCGGACCAGAAGGAAACGGACAGTTATTCTATGTATGTCAGAATTATGAAATCCGTGGCGGAGATTATGAATGAAGCGTAGCAAGACGGTACTGATGCTGGCATCTGTCGCATCGATGATCGACCAGTTTAATATGCCGAATATCCGTCTGTTGCAGGAGCTGGGATATGAGGTGCATGTAATGTGCAATTTCCGGGAAGGCAGCACCTGTGACGCAAGACGGGTCAGGAAGCTGCAAAGGACGCTGCGGGAACTGCATGTGCCGCAGCATTCCTGGGACTGTCCGAGGAGTATATCGTCTTTTTATAAATGTCTGAAAGCATACCGACAGCTGAAAAGACTGATTGACAGGAATAGTTTTTCATTAATGCACTGCCATTCTCCGATTGGCGCTGCGTTAGCGAGAGTGGCGGCGCATCAAAACGGGATTCCGGTTATTTATACAGCGCATGGGTTTCATTTTTATCAGGGAGCGCCGGTAAAAAACTGGCTGCTGTACTATCCGGCAGAAAAGCTGCTGTCACGCTGGACAGACGTGCTGATTACGGTCAATCAGGAGGACTTTTGTATTGCAAAGCGTCATCTGCATGCGGGAAAAGTCTGTCGGATACCTGGCATCGGCATTGATACAGAGAAATTTGCATTTGCTGCGTCTGGCTCAGATATAAAAAATCATGCATCTGCAGCCAGGGAAGATGTGCGGAAAAAGAGAAAAGAGCTGCTGTACAGGAAATTTGGAATTCCGCAAGATGCACTGCTTTTACTGTCGGTCGGTGAATTAAACAGAGGAAAAAATCATCGGATGGTGATTTCCGCAATGGCTGGACTTACACGCCCGGATGTGTATTATCTGATCTGCGGGCAGGGGCCGCAGCGCAAAAAGCTGCTGCGGTACGCGCAGAAGGTGGGAGCGGCGGATCGTATCCGAATGCCGGGGTATCAGGAAGATATGGAGAATATTTATCCGGGCGCGGATATTTTTATCCTTCCGTCAAAGCGGGAAGGAATGCCTGCAGCGCTGATGGAAGCGATGGCGGCAGGACTGCCGTGTATCGTTTCCGATATCAGGGGCAGCCGGGAATTGTCTGATATCCGCTTTTCCCTGCGCCGTCCGGGACAGCTTCGAAACGAGCTTGCCCGGCTGATCGGCAGCGGGCAGTTAAGAAGGGCGTACGGGAAGCGTAATCAGGAAAAGATAAAAGATTATGACCAGGCGATAGTGCAGGAGAGTATGAGAAAAATATACAGAGAGTTAGAGAGAAAAGTATGCCGGAGATTTCTGTATTAATGGGAATTTATAATGAATCAAGGGAACATACAGTGTTGGCAATAGATTCGATTCTGCATCAGACACTTGATGATTTTGAGTTCATTATCTGCGACGATGGTTCTGAAAATAGTTATTTTCAATGGCTGCAGGAATATTGTAAGAAAGATTGCAGAATCCATCTGCTGCGCAGTGAAACAAATAAAGGACTGGCAGCAGCGTTAAACTGCTGTCTGCGCCATGTATCCGGTACTTACATTGCACGCATGGACGGAGATGATATATCTGGAAAGGACCGTCTGGAAAGGCAGGCAGCTTTTTTGAAGGAACATCAGGAATATGATTTCGTTGGGTGTAATGCAGAATTGTTTAGCGGCAATTGTATCTGGGGTGAGCGCAGAATGGAAGAAATACCACAAAAAAAGTCTTTTCTAAGCACATCCCCGTTTATCCATCCGTCCGTGATGATTCGCCGGGAGGTGTTGGAACGGGCAGGGGGATATTGTGAATCTTCGAGCGTGTTGCGGTCGGAAGATTATGAGCTTTTTATGCGTTTGTACGCGGCAGGCTGCCGGGGATATAACTTGCAGGAAAACCTGCTGCGGTACAGGGAAAGCATGCAGGCATACAGCAGGCGTAAATACCGGTATCGGGTGAAGGAATGCTTCGTGCGCTGGCAGGGGTTTTGGAGGCTTGGGATTTTATATGGAAATCTGCGGTATGTGGTAAAGCCGCTGGCAGTTGGATTGATTCCTGATAAAGCGATGCAAAGGATACGTCTGAAAAGATATGGGGGCAGGAGTTGATAGGCATTGTCATATTGAATTACAAAAATTGGGAGGATACCAAGCGCTGCGTGGAAAGCATATGGGAAAATCCGCCGAGGGATGCGTATAGGATGATTCTGGTAGATAATGCGTCTGAATGTGTGCCCCGTTTTGACCTGGATTCCTTTTTAACACAATATCGGATTGTGTTTATTCAGAATCACAAAAATCTTGGGTATAATGCAGGAAATAATATAGGAATTGCGAAAGCGCAGGAAATCGGCTGTGATGATATCCTGTTGTCCAATAACGATATTCGGTATTTTCCAAATAGTATCCAGATCATGCAGGATTACCTGCACAGCCATCCGAAAGTGGGGATTGTCGGGCCGAAAATACTGGATCCGGACGGACAAGTGCAGAAAAGCTGTTTGTGCCGGAGAACAGGAATGAAAGAAAAATATATGGTTCGCACACGGGCAAATGTGATTTTTCGAAAAAGCAGGCGCAGTTATTTTGGATTGGACAGGGATTATGAGCAGACATTCTGTGCATATGCTGTATTAGGCTGCTGCTTTATGATTTCAAAAATCTGTGCGCAGGCAGTTACACCATTGGATGAATATCCATTTTTATATGAAGAAGAGCTTATGCTGGGGATACGTATGCAGGAGCAGGGATTTGCGACGGTATATCATCCGAAAGCAGTTGTAGAGCATCTGCATGGCAAAAGTACACAGCAGGTTAAAGCCTTTGCGTTTGCGCAGAATGTCCGCAGTGAAATTTATTATATCAGGAACTACCTGCATGCGCCAAAATGGCAGATCTATCCTTTGTATATTTACCGAACACTTTTATATCTGGCCAGATGCGCGGGAAGCCTGGAGTTTCGGAAAAACTGGAAGCAGTTTTTTCAAATTACAGTCCGGGAGCTTAGAAAATAAAAAGGTAGTGCCGCAAAGGATGTTTGTATGAGAATCTTACATTATATATTTGGGCTTCCGCCTGTGCGCGGCGGCGGATTAATCCGTTATGCAATAGATCTGATGATTCAGGAAAAGAAAATGGGCTGTGAGGTAGCGCTGCTTGTTCCTGGGAGGATCCCGCGGAATCAAAACAGGAAAGTAAGCATCCAAAGGAGGGCGGATTATAAGCAGATTCCAACCTATGCCGTTTTTCATCCGCTTCCAATACCGATGGGAAATGGGATCCTGGATGTTCATGCATTTACAAAAATATGCGGCTCTGATGCGTATACGGTGTTTTTCGAGCAGATTCGTCCGGATCTGATCCATGTGCATACATTGATGGGGCTGCATCAGGAATTTTTCGTACAGGCAGATATCATGCATATACCCATAGTGTTTACCACACATGATTATTTTGGAATCTGTCCGACGGCAAATCTGCTGCGTGCCGGAGAGGCATGCAATGACAAGGAATGGGGATGCTGCGTGCAGTGCTGCTGTAATGCGTATTCCTGGAAAAAACTCAGGCTTGAACAGTCAGGGGGATATAGATTTTACAGAAAACATCCTTGTATCGTAAATTTGATTCATAATGAAATGTTATGGAAATTTCTTCAGCTGATCGTGTCTTTCAAAAGGAAGAAAAACCGTTCCGGTCAGATTCCAAAAGTGGATTATCCGGCGCTCAAAAAGTATTACGAAGAGATGTTTCGGAAAGTCACCTGGTTTCACTTTAACAGTACATCCGCAGAACAGATTTACCGCTCCTGGCTTGGGAATATAAAAGGAAGCACAGAGCTCATCAGCCATGCAGGAATTCGGGATTACCGCAGGATGCGCGGTTATGGATCTGTATTAAGGTTAGGCTATTTTGGCGGCTGGAAGGAGCATAAAGGAGCAGGAATACTGGCGGAGGCTGTCAGACAGCTGTGGGAAGAGGACTGCAGGGATTTCGAACTGCATGTTTACACAGACGCGAAGCCAGGGAGAGAAATTGCAGATAACATAAAAAAAGACAGTTTTATAAAGACGCATCGGGCATTTGAGGAAAAGCAGTTTCCAAAGATTATGAACGATATCGACGTGCTTATTGTTCCAAGCGTATGGTATGAAACATTTGGATTTGTGCTGCTAGAAGCAGTAAGCTGCGGAGTGCCAGTTGTATTTTCCAGATTTGTCGGCGCAAAAGAAATTTTGAAAGAATATCCGTCTGCCGGTTTTGCATATGACGGTACCGTGCAGGGGTTAAAAGAAATCTTAAAAAAGATTGCGAAAGACCGCAGCCTGTTAGAACAGGCGAATACAAGCATCTTAGCAATGGATTTTGTATTTTCCTTTGAACTGCATGCGGGACGGATGCTTGCTTTGTATAGAAAGCTGATTCAGGTTAGGAGATAAAGATGAGATTGGCAAAAGAATTATGGGAATATCGGGAAATGATATGCAGTCTCGTAAAAAGAGATTTAAAAAGCCGGTATAAAGGTTCTGTGCTGGGATTTTTCTGGATGTTTTTAAATCCGCTGCTGCAGCTTGTCGTTTATACGATAGTATTTTCTACGATTATGAGGATGGGCATTGATAAGTTCTATTTATTTTTGTTTGTTGCACTGGTGCCATGGATTTTTTTCAGCACTTGCTTGAGCAATGGACCTGGCGTGATCTTTTCTCAGCAGGATATGGTGAAAAAGATTTATTTTCCAAGAGAAGTACTGCCGCTTTCTTTTGCAATCAGCCAGTTTGTAAATATGCTGTTAAGTTTTATCGTAATTTTTGCGGTGCTTATATGCAGCGGGACACCAATCAGCCTGAGAGCGCTTATGTACTTGCCGGCGGTTATGTTCGCTGAATTTATTCTGGCGCTTGGAATCACATATCTTGTTTCAGCGCTGAATGTTTATTTCAGAGATCTGGAACATATTTTGGGAATTGTATCCATGGCGTGGATGTATGTAACACCTATTTTATACCCGATGGATATGATTCCGCAGCAGTATGCAGGCCTGTTCTATCTGAATCCTATGACATCCATTACAATTGCTTACAGGGATATCTTGTATTATGGGCAGGCACCGCATATGCAGACGCTGCTGCAGGCAGCAGCTATGGGTGTTCTTGTGCTGGCAGCTGGACAGGTTACATTTGGAAGGCTGCAGAGGCATTTTGTGGAGGAATTATAATGATAAACAGCGGGAATGCGATTGAGGTCAAAGATGTCAAAAAGAAATTTAAAGTTTATTACGATAAAGGCAGTACGCTGAAAGAAAAGCTGCTGCATGCCAGCAGAAATAAATATGAGGAACGGGAAGTATTAAAAGGGATCAGCTTTAGTGTGAAAAAAGGCGAGGCAGTAGGCCTGATCGGACATAACGGATGCGGAAAAAGCACAACCTTAAAACTGCTTACCCGTATTATATATCCGGATGCAGGAACCGTAGAGCTGCAGGGGCGTGTTTCCAGTCTGCTTGAATTAGGCGCGGGTTTTCACCCGGATATGAGCGGACGTGAAAACGTCTATATCAATGCTTCTATTTTTGGGTTAAAGAGAAAAGAAATCGAACAGAGAATGGCTGATATCATAACTTTTTCTGAGCTTGCGGATTATATGGATAATCCGGTACGGACTTATTCTTCCGGAATGTATATGCGTCTGGCATTTTCGGTGGCAATCCATGTAAATGCGGATATTCTTTTAATTGACGAGATACTTGCCGTTGGCGATGTTAATTTTCAGGCAAAATGTCTGCATAAGCTGATTGAAATTAAAAGACAGGGGACAACCATTGTTTTAGTCTCACATTCCCCGGAACAGATCGAACAGATGTGTGAGCGCAGCATCTGGATACAGGACGGCCGGATTCGTGCGGATGGAACGGCCAGAGAGGTTCATCAGCAGTATTTAAAATTTATGGGCGAAAGCAGACGTGATGTACAGAAGGAAGAAGCGGAAAACAGATGCGGCGGACAGGGAGAGAAAGCAGACAAGAATACGATGTGTCAAGGTGAAGTGTCTAACAGCGGCCCTGGAGTGGAATTTAAAGAACGTGCCAGAGGAAACGGAGATGCACGCATTACATGCATTTATAGTTATGGAACAAACAATCAGCCTAAGAGTGTATTTGAATCGGGATCGGAAGTGACGTTTCGTGTGAAGTATAAAATATATAAAAAGCCGGAACGTATCTGGTTTGGCCTTTGTATTTTCCGAAATGACGGGCTGCAGTGCTTTGGAACAAATACAAAGATCAGTGGAATGCAGACAGACCAGATCGAAGACGAAGGAGAATTTTCAATTTGTTATCCGAAGCTGGAGCTGCTGGCAGGAAAGTATTACGTAGATGTCTGTGTCGCGACAGGAGATGATGAAATGCTGGATTATTTGGCCGCTGTGAATGATTTTGAGGTTTATCAAACAACAGGCGAGATCGGAGTCTGCAGGATGCCATATGAATGGCATCTGGACGGGAGTCTGGCGCATGAAGTATGAAGAACCGATTGTGCCAGGAGATAACGAAGTTCACGGTATGATTTTAAAGGGACTGAAAAAGGGCAGCAAAGTACTGGAATTTGGGCCTGCTGGCGGAAGAATGACAAAACTATTGGCAGAAGAGTATGGCTGTAAAGTAACGATTGTAGAACGCGAAAAAGAGGCGTTCCAATCGGCAATGAGATATGCCAATGATGGGATTTGTGCGGATATAGAAGATTACTCATGGAAGAAATGGTCTGGGGCCGCATTTGACTATATTCTTTTTTGTGACGTTCTGGAACATCTGAAAAATCCAAAACAAGTATTAAAAGAGACGCAGGATTTGCTGAAAGACAGTGGGTCTGTCTTTTTGTCGCTGCCGAATATCGGACATAATGATGTGCTGGTTAAGTTATACAATCACAAGTTTGCGTATACAGAGGAAGGATTGCTGGATGATACGCATATCCGTTTTTTTGCGGAAGACACATTGGAAGATTTTGTAAAAAATACTGGATTTGCAATAATAAAAAAACAGTATAAAACAATTGCGACAGGGATGACTGAACAATATTGGAAAGAAGAATTTTTGTGTGCGGATGTGCTTTGGAAAGCACTGCGAAAGCGGGTCAATGGAGATGTATATCAGTTTGTATTGGAACTGAAAAAAGAAAGCGCTTGTGCTCGTAAAGACGGGAAAATGTGTGAACCGGCCCGGCATATGCCCATTTTTGGCTTGATTTATTATGACAGGGGCGATGGATTTTCACAGGATGATGTGGAGAGTATTACAGGCATATGGATACAGGAAGATACCTATGCATTTGAGATGGACATTTGTTTAGATGAAAATGTAACAAGAGTCAGGCTGGACCCGGTGGAGCGAAGCCTGTGCCAAATCACCAGTATAAAATGCAGTTTGGGAAACGCCTATATACCGCATAAGATTTTGTTCAACAAAAAGGAAATGATCATGGACATGGATCCGCAGCTTATATGGGAAGTTCCAAAGGAAGTGAAACATATTTCGATGCAGGCTGTGATACGGCTGGACGATGCTGGTTTGTTAAATGAAGTGCTTCAATACGGCGAGTGGATGAAAGACAGGCAAGAGATATTGGAGAGGAAGAATGAAGAATACGAAAAACATATGTCTGACTTAGAGCAGGAGAATTCTGAATATATGGCTCATATATCTGATTTGGAGCAGAAAAATATAGAATACACGAACAGGATCAACTTGCTGAAGATCCAGAATACAGAATATGAAAAAAAGATTGTTTTAAAAGACAGAGAGTTCCATGCGGTCATCCATTCAAGGTCTTGGAGATATACACGTTTCTTTCGGAAAATTTACGCATGGCTTATGACAAGACGAAGCTGAGTTTGCACACTTGCATAGAGGAGAAAAGTTTTATGCAAAACGTAACGATTGTAGTACCTGTATATAAAGACTGGAATAGTCTGGCAGTTTGTCTGGATTCCCTGAAAAGGTTTGTGGATAAAAAACACAGAGTGATGATTATGAATGACAGGGGGCCTGAGTGGCAGGAAATGGAGCGGAATATACAGCACTGCATCAAAGGGTACTCGAATTTTTACTATTATATCAATGACCGTAATCTGGGATTTGTGCGCACTTGCAACCGGGCAGTTATGGAATTAGATGGTACAGACAATGATATCCTGCTTCTAAATTCAGATACGAAAGTTACAGATGGATTTTTGGAAGAGATGTCAGAAGTGCTTTATCTGCATGAAAAGCATGGGGTTGTCTGTCCAAGAAGCAGCAATGCAACAATTTTGACCATGCCTGTGAAAAATAATACAGGAGAACTGTTGGATGAAAAGGTAAGTTATGCAGTGTTTGCACAGGTAAGGCATCTGCTTCCGAGATACAGTGTGATACCTACGGGAGTTGGATTTGCATTTTTAGTAAAAAGAGAACTGATAAAAACATTCGGATTATTTGATGAAGTATACAGTTTGGGATATAACGAAGAAAATGATTTTTGCATGAGAATCAATCAATATGGATACAGCGTTGTAATGGCAAACCAGGCATTTGTATTTCATTTTGAGGGAAGGTCTTTTGGAAAGGAAAGAATCAGATTAGAGACAGAAAACCACAGAACATTGTTAAACAGATATCCGTTTTATGATGCAATGATTACCAGATACTTTCAGCATAGTATAATACCAGTGGAATATTTTGCGGATTTAATTGCTGAGCATGTATATGAAAAAAGAAGACTTCTTTTCAGTTTGTATGAAATACCAGCTTCCTATAACGGAACAGCACGGTATGGACTATCAATTTTAAAGCATTTTTATGAACGGTATTCTGATAAGTATGACATTCATATTTTAATCAATGAAATGGCGGACCAGCTGTTTGGGATTTCCAGGCAGTATCCGCATGTATGGTATCCTCATAATATAGTGGGCACATTCCATCTGGCATTTGCGCCTTCCCAGATTTTTCATATGGAACATTTGTTTATTTTAAATCGGGTAAGCCTGAAATATGTCTTCTGTATGCAGGATATTATCAGCCTGCGGAGCAATTATTTGCTGATGGAGGATTATGAGAGATATGATGTCTTTCGCAAATCGATACAATATTGTGCGGCTATGACATCGATCAGCCGGTTTTCTCTGGATGACACTATGGCATATTATCACGAGGAATTTACAAAAAGAAAGGTAAAGACCAGGGTGATTTATCATGGCATATCAAAGGAAAAAATAGTGCTGGCGGATGACAGGCTTCCCTTTGAGCAGTATTTTATAGTATTTGGGAATTTTTATAAGCACAAATTTCTCAAGGAAACAATACCGTATCTGGAGCAGACGGATGAAAAATTTATTGTATTGGGGAGTGATACGACAGGAAAGATTTCATCGAATATTTACGGTTATCAGAGCGGAAAGCTGTCAGACGAGTTTATGAATCTGCTGGTCTGTCGTTCAAAAGCAATCTTATTTCCAAGTGTTTATGAAGGATTTGGACTGCCGATTCTGGATGGCATAAAGTTTCATAAGAAAGTGATTGCAGTAGATAATGAATTGAATCGGGAATTAAAAGAAGCATTTGATAATTTTTCTGAAAATATTTTTTTGTATGATTCATTTTCGGAATTGTTAGACAGGATCAAAGAGGTAAGTGAATATCCTAAGGTACGCCTGAAACAGGAGAGCGGTACGGTCCGGACATGGTTTGATGCAGCGGAAGAACTGGAAAGTTTTTTGGAAAGTGTTTTTAATGAGCCGTTAGATAAAGAATTGTTGGACGCAAGGTGGAAAGATATGAAATATCTGGAAGATGTCCACCGAATGTATGTAAGCGGAAACGAAAATAAAATAGGACTGGTATTAAGATTCAAACTATATTTACATAACAATTATCCAAGGCTTTTTATATTATTAGGCAAAGTAAAAAGGATGATAAAGAAGGAGAACGGACAGCAGTATGAAGTCGACAATCATTGAAAAGGATTTAGAGGATGTATGCCGAAGAAATATTCCCTGGGAGAACCTGGAGGGTAAAACAGTATTGGTGACAGGCGCTTATGGGATGCTTGCATCGTACATTGTATATATGCTGTTGTATTTGATTGAAAAGAAAGCGATGCATATCCAAATCATCGTGATTGTCAGGTCAGAAGAAAAGCTGAGGAAAAGGTTTGGAGATATGATCGACAGCAGTTATTTCAAAGTATATAAAAGCAGCCTTGATAGGGAATTGAATATCAATGAAGACATTCATTATATGATCCATGCGGCCAGCCCGGCGGATCCGGAATTTTATAAAATCTGTCCGGCAGAGGTTTTAAAACCAAATGTGATAGGAAACTATTATCTGTTAGAACTTGCTGTGCTAAAAAAGGCGGAAGGATACCTTTTTTTTAGTACGGGGGATATTTATGGGGCTGTGGAAGGAAAAGAAGCGATTCATGAGAATGATTATGGGGCCATGGATCCGTTAGACATACACAGCTGCTATGGCGAGAGTAAGCGTATGGCAGAAACGATGTGCCGATCCTGGCAGCTGCAGAAGGGAGTTCCTGCCAAGATCGTGCGGATATGCCATACGTATGCGCCTACTATGGATGTGGAACATGATCCAAGAGTCTTTGCGTCTTTTGTAAAAGATATTCTAAAGAAAAATGACATTGTGATGAAAAGTGATGGAAGTTCCAAAAGGACTTTCTGTTATATAGCAGATGCACTGGCAGCTTTTTTTCTGGTGCTGTTTCGCGGGAGACCAGGTGAAGCTTATAACGTATGCAATACAGATGAATTTTACAGCATAGCAGAATTGGCGGAAATTTTGGCAGGCTTGTATCCGCAGCTTGGGCTTAACGTAATACGTCAGGATAGGAAACAGGATGATGCATATGTGGAAAACACCACGGCAAACAGTATTCCGCATGATAACAGCAAATTAAAACAGCTTGGATGGCAAGCGGAGTATGATATCAGAACTGGATTCAGGCGGGTAGTTGAAGGTATCATACAGATGGAAGATATCAATAAAACCGAATAAAGGACGGATCGTTATGAATGATTTGACAGATGCATATACACTGACGAAGAAATTTTTACTTGCGTCAGCGATCTGGCTGGCTGCGGTTTCATCTGTTTTTCTAAGCAGGCTGTCTTACATAAAAGAAAATTGTTTTATTGAGGATGGATTTAAGCTTCAGCTGATTCAATGGAATGATATGGATATGCAGGAAGACAAATATGTCATTACAGGCACAGATGCGTTTATCATCTATGATCTGGGTGAGGAGCAAAGGCTTTTTAATGGGAAGCTCTATCTGAAAAGCGTGACAGAGGAGGAAATACCGGTACAGATTTTCTATGCAGGCAGGAATAAGAAGTTTAGGGAAGAAAATAGTTATTTTTCAAAGATAAAAAAGGGAAAAGATGATTTGATCCTGCAGTTTCCGGATACAAATATTCAGTACCTGCGCGTGGATATTTGCAAAAATACAGGTGAACAGGTTACAAGAATCAGGCAGATGACAGCTGCAGCAAAAGATAACGATATTTACCTGAAAATATTTTCGATATTTTATAACAAGTGGGGGCTGGCGGCTGCGTTTCTGATGATTTTGGGAGTTGTCCTATATTTTCGCCAGCTCAGGGATTTTGCAGGCAGGCATGAATATCTGACAGCATGTGTATGTGTGCTGCTATGCGTTACCGGTTTGTATTGGAAATATATTTTTGGGGATCAATATTTTATTTTTTATGATGTGGCTGGTGATTCGCTGTTTCAGACCTATCCAAACCTGCTTCATACGGCCAGACGGATACAGGATGGGGAATGGGCGGCAAGGTTCAGCTTTTCCATTGCGCTTGGTGATGCACAAAGCGCGCTGCTGCCTGATTTGCATAACTGGATTGCTTTATTTGGGGAAGAACATATTGCATATTTGTTAGGGCTCAGTCAATGGATGAAGGTTGTTTTGGCGGGTATCCTGGCCTATGTATTTGCAAGGCTGTACGGCCTGCAGCATAGGGCAGGCCTGATGGCAGCGCTTGCATATGCTTTTAATTCGGAATTTATGATCAGGGGTGCGTGGATCAGTTATCCCAATACGGCATTGCTTTTGATTTTATGGCTGACAGCTTATGAATATTTGCATGTTAAGAAACGGATGTGGTATCTTCCCATTGCTACGGTAAGTTTTTTTTACTCTATAGATATATACTATTGTGTATTTTGGGGTGCTGTTTTAGGTGCATACATTGTATTCCGAAAATTATCAGAAGAAGGGATATCGAAAAAGACAGCGGTAGATTTGTGCAAAACAGAATGCATCTATTTGTTTTTTGCAGCGCTGGGCATGGCGGATACAGTCATCAGCAGAATATCGAATGTCTTAAGTTCCGTGCGATTTACAGGCAATGTCAGCAATTTTGATTCTTTAAAGCTTTTTACATCTTTAAAAGCAGTTTTGACAGCGTTTGCAAGGACATTTGGAATGTCTGTAAACGGCATTACAGATTATAAAGGGAAAGGAAATTTTCTGGAAGGGCCTGCATTTTATTGTGGAATATGGATGGTGCTGCTTGTACCCGTTTCGATTTATTATATGCCGGGAAGGAAGAAAAAATTTTATATTTTGGGGTATGCCCTGTTTGGAATTTATATGGGAATCGTACCTGTCCGGTTCATTGTAAATGGATTTGCAGGTGATAAATACAAATTAAATGCGCTTTGGGTCATTGTGCTTGTCCTTTTAACGGCAATGCATGGCCTGCGGCTGTTATTTGAGAAAGATATTGAATTTGGAAAAACGGGTCGCCTGATTTTTAACCTTACGGTTGGGGCTGCCGCGGCTGGAATGATTTTATTATTATGTATGGGTTATGCAGTAAGGCTGGACAGCTGGCTGATCAGCGTGGGATTTATAGCCGGATATGGAATACTGATGAACCTGATGTTTTGGGGCAGAATGACGCGCAGGCGTACAGCGGGGATTTTATGTATTTGTATGATGGCAGAAGTTCTTTCTGTATCGTGGGAGTGTGTCAATGACCGGACGGTTGTAACGAAGGAGCAGATGGAAGAGGGCAGATTTTATAACAGCGCTTACCAGGAGACGGTAGATGCGTTAAAGGAGTCAGATACAGGCTGGTACAGGCTGGAGAAAAAGTCAGGTTCTGTGTTCTTCTGTGATCCGTTAGGCCAGGGCTATTAAGGCACTACAGCATATATCGGCGGGATAGGTGCAGGTACGGACATGAATGGTATATTTAACAGGCTGGGGCTGCCGCATTCCGGAGCCGGATTCTTTTATGGAAGCGGCGGAAATCTTTATGCAGATGCATTGTTTGGGGTTAAGTATTACCTGATTGAAAAAGGGAGGACACCTGATGCCTATGGGCTGTCTTATCTGATGACAGTGGATGGGGTAGATATTTATAAAAATGAATTTGCATTACCGCTTGCATATACCTATAGCCAGGCGATGTCCCAAAAGGAGTTTATGAAATATTCCGAAGCAGACAGGCGCAGGATTTTGCTGCAGAATTGTGTTTTAGAAGATGCAGACAATGCAGGCGCAGAATCCGGGTCATTTACGGATACGAGGAAGATGAAGCGGGCAGATGTTGTGTATAAGAAGGGGAAATACTATCCGGATATTCCGAAAGGCAGCGTGCTTATCATACAGATCAAGGCGGATATCAATGGAATGCGGGTGATGCATTATGAGGATGGGCAGCACAATCGTGCCAGCCGGTATTTTAATGCGGAGTCAGATAATGAGATTGAGCTGTATGTGGAAGATTTGTATACCGTGTGGTTTGATTTTTCAAAGAAGGATTGGAAAAAGAAGCCGCAGATCACATTTTACTGCCAGGATGCAGAGACGTATTACGCAAATATGCAGGAAAATATACAGGCTTTGAAGGAAGATACGGTAAAAATTACAGATACTGCAAAAAATCATATCCAGGGACAGGTTACGTGCCCGGATGAGAGGATACTGGCTTCGTCTATTCCATATGATGCACACTGGAATGTAATTGTAAATGGAGCCAAAGCAGACATTTTGAAAGTGAATACAGGGTTTATCGGGACAAAACTGGCAGCAGGAGAGCATACCATAGAGTTTATTTATCAAACAAACAGCTGGCTTTATGATAACAAATTTAAATGTGTGGGTTTTCTGCTGGCAATTCTTGCGGCTGTCAGCCATTTTGTAAGGAGAAAAAAGACAAATGAAGAAAATATCAGTAGTAGTGCCTGTTTATAATGAAGAAGGCAATGTAAAGGAACTTCATAAAGAAATTCAGGAAGTTTGTGAACGGGAAAAGTATGAATATGAAATTATTTTTGTTGATGATGGCTCGAACGACCGGACAGAGGAAATATGTATGCAGCTTCATCCCTTAAAATATATCAGGTTGCGGAGAAATTTTGGACAGACTGCCGCAATGGATGCCGGGATTAAGGCTGCACAGTACGATTATATTGTAACTATGGACGGAGACCGTCAGAACGACCCGGCGGATATACCAAAGATGATTGCATATCTGGAAGAAAACCAGCTGGATGTTGTATCTGGATGGAGGAAAAACCGCAAAGATACGGCTATGAAAAAATTTACATCCAGGGGCGCGAACCTTCTGCGGGGGATGATTGTAAAAGACCATATCCACGATAGCGGATGCTCCTTAAAAGTGTACCGCGCAAAGTGTTTTGAAGGAGTGACCCTTTATGGGGAGATGCACCGTTTTATTCCGGCCCTGCTGCGGACGAAAGGATTTACAGTAGGCGAGGTCGTTGTGAATCATCGCCCGCGGACAAAAGGGGTGACAAAATATAACTGGAAACGGACATTTAAGGGGTTTGTAGATATGGTGTCAGTATGGTTTTGGAATAAATATTCTACAAGGCCGCTGCATATGATGGGAAGCCTGGGGCTTGTTTCTATGTTTTTCGGATTTTGCTGCGGGGTGTGGTCTGTGGCGCTGTTTGCATCAGGGTATAAGATGTCTAATAATATTATGCCGCCGCTTCTGACCGTGTTTTTTATCATTATTGGGCTTTTGCTTTTTATTTTTGGGCTTATGAGCGATGTGCTGGTAAAGACTTATTATGGGGCGGGTGCGGACCAGCCTTACTGCATTAAGAAAAAAATTGAGAATAAATAGCAGATGGATTTGTGCAAAAGATGTTTGGATTAATGATAAGGAGGCCGGGCAGGATTACTGCATGGGGAACAAAGGTGAAAGAAAATAAATTTGCATGGAGGATATTTGGAATTGTTTTGTGTCTGTTTTTTTGTGTATTGGCTTACTGGGTAGTCCGGTACTGGGAATATATGCCGTATGTGGACGAGTCTGCGACGTTTTCCGCAGTCAGTAATTTTATGAGGGAGGGACTTCCCAGGGTTGGCGTTGCAAAGAAATCTGTAATGTATGATGTGCCGCCGAATGTCCAATATTATTGGACATATCTTGTGGAAATCATCCTGAGGGTTCCGGTGCAGCTTGTGGGAAAATGCCTGCATGCGGATAACCTGCAGCCGATTACAAACCTGATATTTGCGGCGGGGACATTATATGTACTTTTTTTAAAAGTACGGGTATGGCTGCGCCATGGCGGGGGAAAAGAAAAAAGGGTCTATGTCTTTGTTTTTGATATGGTGCTGCTTGCGGTGATGTGCTCTGAAGGGTTTATGACATTTGCGCATTATGTAAGATATTACATTTTTGCAATGATGACATTTTTGTATAGCCTGGTTATGATACCAATTTATCTGGATGATTTAAATGGGGGAAGGAATGTCTGGAAGGCCTTTGCACTTGGAATGTTGCCATGTATCTTCCATCTGCTTTATGTGCCGTACTGCCTGCTTGTATTTGTGCTTACTGTCTGGGAGATGAAAAAGCAGGGTCTGCTAAAGGGAAAGTTTTTAGCAGCAGCTGTGCCGGCGCTGCTTGTGGCTGCGGCAGGCGCGGCATATGTGCTGGCGACTCGCCGTACAGGCATTTTGGGTATGATACAGGGGATCAGCAGAAACTATCTGGTTCGTTATGCTGCAATCATTATCTCTCTGCATCCGGCAGAACTTATATTGGCAGCCGCGGTAGTGGTTCTGCTTGCGGCCTATTGCCATAGGCTGCCCACTCTGTTAAGAAAGGCCGTTGCTTTGGCAGGGTTCAATATTTTGCTTAACGGACTGTTTGTTGGAAATGGTATTTATACATATCCAAGGTACTGCTGGCCGATGCGGATATGCTATATTCTGTTGGCAGCTGCTGCTTTATGGACGGTTACAGACAGGTTATGCAGCTGTATCAGGGGAAATAGCATGGTTGTTTATATGGCTGCATCCCTGTGCTTTTTGGCATGGGGGGGGGAAGCAGGGCAAATATGCAGGGATATGCCGGCCTGCCGCTTGTATCCTGGGAAGAATATGGACAGATGGAAAATTCTGTAAAAGAGGCGGGCGCGGCAGATGTGATAGTGTTTTCAGACTGTTCCCTGCCTGTGAGTTTAAAACATCCGGAATGGTATGTGTATCTGTTTCGGGATTATAAAGAAATAGAGGAAACGGACGCCATGCGGTTTAATGGCAGCATTAATTATTATAAGAGCAGGGAAGGGTTTTATGCTACGGCATCAAACCAGCAGTTTGCCGGAAAAAAGAAGGATGTGGATCGGATACTCCAGCAGTTTGCGGATGCAGAAAATACCTATATTGTATTTTGGAGAAGTGAAATCGGAAGGACGGATGCAGATATCCAGCGCTTTTTTTCGGATACAGGCATAGATATTACAAAACCGCTGCAGCTGGCTGAATTTCAGTCTGCCTGGAAAGGTTATTTTATGGAATAGCAAAATGGGATATGGCAATGTAAATGTAAATAACAATTAGTAAGGGATAGGTTTCTGGTTAGAAAATGGATAGAAGGTATAAGCTTATAATAAAAACATTTTTGACTATAATGTTTGTGCTTGTTGTGCTGCATAAAACAGATATGCATGCATTAATTTGTACAATAGCAGGGTATTCACCAGGATGTTTTATACTGGTATTTGGTGTGAACATATTGGCCGGTTGGGTCGGATCATGCTCATTATATGCTGTATATCAGAAACAGAGTGTATCCTGTATATTTAAGGTTACTTTGAAAAGCAGCTTTTATGCTATGTTTTTGCCAGGGCAGCTGCTGGGGGAAACTACAAAGATATTCATGCTCTCGAAGGATGGGTCATCCTTACTTGAAAGAACAGCTGCTGTTTTTGTGGATAAATTTTTAAACTTATTTGCGTTGGTTTTCGTGGGAAGTTGCGGAGCTTTGCTTTCATCAAATCTGCATGATCCAGGGATTACGGCATGTCTGGGTTCAGGCTTTGTGATAAGCTTTCTCATTATGATTTTTTTAAACAACAGACAAATATCTGCTTTTTTTGTAACATTTGCAAAAAAGAAGATACATTTTATGAAAAACAGCACACTCAAAAAGAAGGCACAGGATGGCTTGGATATCTGTCGGATGTATGCCGTGCGTAAGCGGCAATTAGCATATTCTGCCATGTGGGGGATTCTATACCAGATTTTAATTGCCCTGATATATTACATATTAGGGAATGGCATTCAAATTTCAGTAAATTATTTGGATTATTGCTGGGTGAACGCTATATTGACAATTCTGCTTCTTTTACCGGTTTCGATAAGCGGGATAGGGATCAGGGAAGTAAGTTTATCCGCATTGCTGGGCCTTTTAGGCGTAGAGCCAGAGCAGGCAGTGGCAGTTTCATTATTGCTTCTTCTGATACAGATATTGCGTGCTGTATTGGGAGGGATTTTAATATTTACAGAAAAGGAAAAAATGTAGAATGAGAGTTTTGATGATTGCACCTACGCCGTTTTTTGCGGACAGAGGATGCCATACCAGGATTTACGAAGAGATAAAGGCGCTGCAGAAACGGGGGCATGAGGTCAAATTGTGTACCTATGGATTAGGCAGGGATGTTCCGGGAATAGAAATTGTCAGAACGGTACATTTGCCATGGTATCAAAAGCTGTCAGCCGGGCCGTCAAAAACGAAAATATTATTGCTGCCACTGCTGCTTATTACAGTATTACAGGAATGTCACCGATTTAAGCCAGACGTGGTACATGCACATTTGCATGAGGGTGCATGCCTGGCAAAGGTATGCAGACTGTTTTATCCCAGGGCAGCTTATGTATTTGACATGCAGGGTTCTTTGACAAAAGAATTGCTTCAGCATGAATTTATCAGGCAAGGCAGTGTAGCCTGCCGCTGTTTTTATAGGCTTGAAAAGAAGATTGATGCATGGCATACGATTATAGTTTCAGCGGACAGGATCAAAGAGGAACTAAAAGAAATGGGATGCGATACAACAAACTGCATAAACGTAAAGGACGGGGTCGATACAAAAGCTTTTTTTCCACAAGCATTTGATAAGGCAATCGCATGCAGGAACGGAGTGGACATTAAAAAGCGCAGAATATTGTATATGGGATTGCTGGAAAAGTATCAGGGCGTTGATATCATGCTGGAAGCGTTTCGAATCATATATCAGACGTACACAGAGGTTCAGTTTCTTTTGATAGGATATCCAAATATAGAAAAGTACAGGTCTATATGTGAGGAAAAAGGCATTTGCAAAGCTGTAATTTTTTTAGGAAAGACAGATTATTTTTCACTGCCCAGATATCTTTCCCTGGCAGATATTGCGGTTGCGCCTAAGGTATCAAAAACGGAAGGGAATGGAAAAATATATAATTATATGGCAATGGGAATGGCGACGGTAGCATTTGATACGAAAGTATCAAGAGAAATACTGGGAGATGCCGGAATATACGCGGCAGAGGGCAATGCCGGCAAATTGGCTGAAAAGCTGATATTTTGCCTGGAACATCCGGAATTCGTAAAAAGAATGGGGAAAAGGGCAAGGGAAAGAGCGGAACAGAATTTATCGTGGGACAATGTCGGAAAGAGAATAGAAGAAGTATATAAAATTGAATGTTGTAAAAAGGGGCGAAAATAATATGAAATGTAGAATTTGCGGAGCAGATATGAAATACATAACGAAATGTGGGCGGGATTATTTTATTGGCAAAGGTGCTGGTCAATTTAAGGTCTGTTATTGCGAAAAATGTAAAATGGCATATACATATCCACAATTGAATGAGCAGGAACTGAATAAATACTATCCTGATTCCTATGAAGCTTACGTTCCTAAAAAAAATGTATTGAATATACTGCAAATCTGTAAGTACTATTCTGACATTCGTCTTATAAATGCAAATCTGAAAAAAGCGCCTGACAGCATATATGAAATAGGTGCAGGAAGAGGCCAGTTTACAGCAGCTTTAAGAAAAAAATGGAAAAAGGCTGCGTCTGTATGTGGAGCGGAACAATCGAGGACAGGAGTAAAAAATGCATATAAAGAGTATGGAATAAAGTTGGAATGCAAATCTGCGGAAAATATTACATTTAACGAAAATTATGATCTGATTGTTATGCGCCATGTATTGGAGCATTTGAACCATTTTGAATCAGTTATACAAAACATATATCAAAATGGGTTAAAGGATGGCGGGCTTTTATTTATAAAAGTGCCTAAATTAAACAGTTATGAAGCAAAGAGGTTTGGCAGGTATTGGGATGGATTTGATTTACCGAGACATCGGACACATTTTACCGACACGGGTATAAAAAAATTATTATCCCGCTATGGATTCAGAGATATCAAAATATACAATGAAATTGTTCCGTCTTCTTATGACAGAAGCATGCAGTATGAAAAGAGAAGAAGGGAATATTTATCTGATTCCTGGAAATGCTTTCGATATTTATTTATCTGGATCCGGTTGCAAAAGCATAAGAAGAATGCAGGAAGGATGATTGTTACAGCGATAAAATAACAGTTATTGGACAGGATCGTTTACTAATGAAAGGAAAATAGAAATGAAGACAGTCATATTAGCCGGCGGTTTTGGCACAAGGATCAGTGAAGAGAGCCATTTAAAACCAAAGCCGATGCTTGAAATAGGCGGGAAACCGATCCTATGGCATATTATGAAGGAATATTCCAGCTATGGTTTTTATGATTTTATTATCTGCTGCGGTTATAAACAGCATGTCATCAAAGAGTGGTTTGCGGATTATTATCTTCATAACAGTGATGTAACTTTTGATTTTAGTGATAACAATAGAATGACCGTACATAATAATGTTGCGGAACCCTGGAAGGTAACGCTGGTGGACACAGGGCTGAACACGATGACAGGCGGGCGTGTCAAGCGCATACAGAAATATGTTGGAAATGAAACATTTATGCTTACCTACGGGGATGGGGTTAGCGATGTGAATATCACACAGCTGCTCAAATTTCATCAGTCGCATGGAAAGACGGCTACCATTACGGTTGCGAGTGTGGCACAAAGGTTTGGAATTTTGGATATTGACGCAGACAGGTCAGTTGCTTCTTTCCGGGAAAAAAGCGTGGATGATGGGGCAAAGATCAATGCTGGTTATATGGTATTTGAACCCCGGATCTTTGATTATATCAAGGACGATAAAAACGTATTGGAAAAAGAAGTGTTAACCAGGCTTGCGGATGAAGGAGAGCTGATGGCGCATCTGTTCGGGGGTTATTGGCAGTGTATGGATACAAAGAGGGAAATGGATCAGCTGAATGCGCTGTGGGATGCAGGAAAGGCACCATGGAAATCCTGGGCAGATTCATAAAAAGGGGGACAGGAAATGTTTGAAATGTGTACAGAAAAAGAAGCGAGGGAAAAGATTTTGCAGTCCGTAAAAGAATACTGCATCAGATTTCATAAAAAGGAGCAGAAATATCAAAAGGGGGAGCGGATACCTTATGCAGCCCGTGTATATGACAGTACGGAAATGTGCAGCCTGACGGATTCGGTACTGGATTTTTGGCTGACGTCAGGACGTTATACGAGACAGTTTGAGGAAAAATTTGCTGCATACCTTGGGATCCGGTACTGTTCTTTGGTGAATTCCGGTTCTTCCGCAAATCTTCTCGCATTTATGGCATTGACATCTCCTCTGCTGGGAGAGCGCCAGGTAAAGCCGGGGGATGAGATGATTACAGTTGCCGCCGGGTTCCCGACTACTGTGGCGCCTGCTGTCCAGTATGGTGTAATTCCGGTATTTATTGATGTAACCATACCACAGTATAATCTGGATGTGTCAAAGCTGGAAGCTGCTTTGTCTGAAAAAACAAAAGTGGTCATGGCGGCTCATACGCTGGGAAATCCATTTGACCTGGCGGCAGTAAAGGACTTTTGCGACCGGCATGGGTTGTGGCTGATTGAGGATAATTGTGATGCGCTTGGTTCAAAGTATAGGTTAAACGGCACAGAAAGATTCACAGGTACGATCGGTGACATTGGCACGTCTTCCTTTTATCCGCCTCATCATATGACGATGGGGGAGGGAGGTGCGGTTTATACAGATAATGCCTTATTGCATAAATGCATTCGTTCATTCAGGGACTGGGGACGTGACTGTACATGTGATTCCGGGCAGGATGGAAAGTGCGGACACCGGTTTCATGGACAGTATGGGGAGCTCCCAATAGGCTATGACCATAAATATGTATATTCCCATTTTGGTTATAATCTGAAAGCAACGGATATGCAGGCAGCAGTCGGGTGTGCACAGCTTGAGAAACTGCCGGGGTTTGTTGAGAGGAGACGGCATAATTTTGCATACTTATACAAGGCGTTAAAGCATGAAGAGGATAAGCTGATTCTTCCAGCAGCCTGTGACCATGCAGAACCATCCTGGTTTGGTTTTCTTATGACGTGCCGGGAGGGCCTGGATCGCGGCAGGGTAGTTTCTTATATGGAAGATCATGGAATACAGACAAGGATGCTGTTTGCGGGAAATCTGACCAGGCATCCATGCTTTAGCCAGATGAAACAGTCGAAAACGGGTTACCGTGTGATCGGTGACCTGGTTCATACAGACCGGATTATGGAGCATTCCTTTTGGGTGGGTGTGTATCCGGGACTGACGGATGGGATGCTGGACGATATGGCGGAAGTGATTACAGAAGCGGTAAATCAGGTGGTTTAATAAATTATGAAAGTAACGGATTACATAGCGGAATTTTTGATTCAAAAAGGAATTACAGATGTTTTCGGGTATCCGGGAGGCATGGTAACACATCTTATGGATTCATTTTCAAAATACAGCAGGCAGATCAGCAGCCATACTGCTTATCACGAACAGGCAGCTTCGTTTGAAGCCTGCGGATATGCGCAGGCTTCTGGCAAAGTGGGGGTTGCATATGCTACGAGCGGGCCTGGTGCGACAAATATGATCACAGGAATATGCAATGCTTATTTCGATTCGCTTCCGGTGGTGTTCCTTACGGGGCAGGTAAATACTTTTGAAGCAAAATGTTCTTATGGGATGCGGCAGAGAGGATTTCAGGAAACGGATATTGTCAGCATGGTGAAAGGAGTCACAAAGTTCGCCGTCCGCATTGCATCTGCCAGCGAAGTTGAGGAATGCCTGGAAAAGGCATACCAGACAGCGGTGTCAGGACGGAAAGGGCCTGTGCTGCTTGATATTCCAATGGATGTACAGAAGGCGGATATCAGTTCGTTACGGAGCGTATCTGTATCCGAAAGAAAAGCTGAAAAAAATGCAGAGTATCCCATGATAATAGAAAAAATTAGAAATTCACATAAACCGTGCCTGATACTGGGAGCTGCATTGAAACAATACGACAAAGCGGACATGATTGCATTTGCGGATCATATGGGCCTGCCGGTAGTAACCAGCATGTCTGCCATGGACCTGCTGCCGCATGGACATCCGTTATCTTATGGTTATATCGGCGCTTATGGCTCCAGGACGGCTAACTTTATTGTTGCCAAAAGTGATCTGCTGCTTGTTCTGGGCAGCCGTCTGGATGTACGGCAGACAGGCAGAGACAGAGAGGCGTTTGCGCCAGGCGCAGTAATTATACGGGTGGATATAGATCAGAATGAACTGGATTATGAAGTTCGGGGAGGCGGTCTGGACATCCTGGCAGATGCATGGGAAGTCATCTGCTATTTGAAACAGAATTATAAAGAAGACAGCTGTAAATATGACAGCTGGAAAAAGATATGCGGCATGATAGCGGAAAAATTAAGCGGGCTGGATGACAGGGTATGCAACACATATGTAGATAAAATCAGCAGGTATGTGCCGGAGAATGCCGTTATAACTGCCGATGTGGGACAAAACCAGGTCTGGGTAGCGCAGTCCTACAGAGTAAAGAAAAGGCAGAGCATATTGTTTTCGGGCGGGCATGGAGCTATGGGATATTCCCTGCCGGCAGCCATTGGCGCATATTATGCGGCAAGAAAGCCGGTAGTATGCTTTAACGGGGATGGCGGGATTCAGATGAATATCCAGGAGCTGGAGTTTGTCCGGCGGGAACAGCTGCCAATTAAAATATTTGTGTTTAATAATCATGCACTGGGAATGATCCGGCACTTTCAGGAAATGTATTTTTCAGGAAATTACACGCAGACTGTTTCCGGAAGGGGATATGAAGCGCCTGATTTTGAACAGATTGCAAAGGCATATGGTATCAAGTATATCTGTTATGAAAAACCGGAAGAGATTTCGGAAAGGTTTATGTATTTGGATGGCCCGGTATTGGTAGAAATAAAGCTGGAAATGGATACATATGTGTATCCCAAACTGGAATTTGGGAAAGCAAACCAGGACCAGGAGCCTTTGCTTGACAGAGGTCTGTATGAATATATCATGAATCTGGAAACGGAGGATGCAGATGAAAAAAATCAGCTTGTTGATCCCTACATATAATGAAATAGAAAATGTGGAGGCATTGAGTATTGCTGTTATCAAAGAACTGGAGCAAATGCCGGAATATGACTACGAGATTATTTTTATTGATAACGATTCAAAAGATGGAACCAGGAAAAAACTGCGGCAGTTGTGCAGGCATAATAAAAAAATAAAAGCCATTCTGAACGCGAAGAATTTTGGCCAGAATAATTCCCCATATTATGGTTTGACACAGACGACGGGAGACTGTGCGATATTGATGTGCGCTGATTTTCAAGATCCTGTGGATATGATTCCAAGACTGGTCCGCGAATGGGAAAACGGTTTTAAAATTGTAAGCGCTATCAAAACGGCAAGCAAGGAAAATAAGGCTATGCGTTTTTTAAGAACCTGTTATTACAGGCTGATCAAAAAATTTTCAGAAGTGGAGCAGATTGAGCATTTTACAGGCTTTGGGCTTTATGACAGGGATTTCATTCAAGTCTTAAAGGAGTTAAAGGATCCGACGCCGTTTTTAAGGGGAATTGTTGCAGAATTGGGCTTTAAGAGGAAAGAAATTTCATATGAACAGCAAAAAAGAAAGGCAGGCAAGTCAAAAAACAATCTTTATACTTTATATGATATCGCAATGCTGAGTTTTACGTCTTATACAAAAATAGGACTGCGTCTGGCAACTTTTTTAGGTTTTTTGATTTCAGTAGTTAGTATCGTAATAGCATTTGTATACTTTGTATTGAAGCTTTTTCATTGGGATACGTTTATTATGGGGACTGCGCCGATTTTAATCGGAATGTTTTTGCTTGGGGCTGTACAGCTGATGTTTCTGGGATTGCTTGGCGAATACATTTTGTCGATCAATATAAGAATTATGAACCGTCCGCTTGTAATTGAAGAGGAACGGATTAATTTTGAAATAGAGAAAGAGGCGGATCTTTAAACAAGTGTAAAGAAAGAGGGCTGTATTTATGGATAAAATCAAAATATATGCATCGAAGCATGCTCTGCAGATTTGTTTTTTGGGAGGGGCGTTTTTAGGTGCAGTTTTATTTTTAGTGATTTATGGCTTTTGTCCGCTGGATGTAAGCAATGAGGCATATATTATCAATGAAGGAACAGATCTTCCAGGGTGCCTGATCATTTGGGATGCTTACCGGTATGCCGGATGGAAAGATGGAATTGGATTGTTTGATACATTAACTTATCCGAATACGACTTCCTTTCTATTAGCAGATATGGTTACGCTGCTGGGATTGTTTTTTAAAATCCTTTCGCCGCTTTTGCCGGAAACATTTCAGTATGTTGGAATATGGGGTATTTTATGTTTTATTCTGCAGGGAGGCTTTTCCGCCCTTATAATCAGAAAGTTTTCCGGTAATAATCTTATCAGTGTCCTGTTTTCAATGCCTTTTATCCTTGCTTCCACAGTAACTACAAAATTATTCTATCACCATGCGCAGGCAGGGCAGTGGGTACTGCTCATGGTGTTTGCCGTCTGGCTCTACCGTATTGACAAGGAGCACAGATGCGTCAAAGAATACATGATATGGGCAGCGGTTGGTTTGGTTACGGCAGGGGTTAATTTATATTTTTTACCGATGGTGGGTATGATATTGATCGGATACAGCGTGAACTGTATTTTACGTGACAGAAGATACATTCGGTCTTCATGGATCAGCCTGTGTTCTTATTTAGGGACCAGCGTGGCTTTTATTGCGGTTATGGGAGGATTTCATTCTAATTTTAGTATGGATGACAGTTATTATGCAGAGTATACAGATCGGCTGTATCGATGCGGTGCAAATCTAAATGCATTTTTTAACTCTTCGGGAATTGCGTTTTTCGGAAGAGCGATGGTCAATGCAAAAGATGGACAGGGAGAAGGGCATGCATATCTTGGCGCAGGTATGATCATTGCCCTGGCCGCAGCGTTAGCTTTTCGGATGACTGCGTTTATCTTGAAAAAAATGCGAAAAAATGTGGGAATGACAAAAAGCATAGAAAGCACAGAAAGCATAGAAAGCATAGAAAGCACAGAAATAGCAGGGCCGGAAAAAGCGGAGGCAGAACAAGCTGCACACAGCGGGCAGTATGGCCTGGGCGTTTCTTTAGCTGTTGTTTTTGTATTGAGCGTAATTGTGGGGATTGGGCCTACGCTTGCAATAAATGGGAGAGTAATCGGTTATCTTCCCTATCCGGATTTTATGATTAAGCTGTGGTGTAATTTCAGGTCAACGGGGCGTATGATTTGGCCGGCATTTTATGTAATCTATATTTTTATTTACCGGACATTGTTTGGGTTTGACTACGGAAAGAGTGCGGTACGGAAATATTTTACAATCTCTTTGCTGGGGATTTGCTGTGTGGTTCAGGCTGTGGATTTGTCTCCTCATTTAGTGGCAAAACATAGTTATTTTGCACATGAGCAGGAGTTAAAAACGCCCATTCACGACGAGGCATGGTCTGTATTGGGTACAAATTATAAGCATATGGTGGTACTGCCGAATTCTTTAGTAAACCGTTCGGATGAGAGGAATATTCTTGCTAAAATAGCAATAGATTATAATTTGACATTGAATGATTATTATCTGGCAAGGCAGGATTTGCAGGACCAGACGCCGCTTTACCAGCAGAAATTCTCTGAATCCGAATTCGGAAAAGACACATTTTATGTCATTCCTTATCATTATTTAGACGCATTTTTAGAATATGGCTTGCATTTTTATAAAATAGATGATTATATAGTTGCTGTAGAAGATGATATCTCTTCACAGATTGCAAAAAAAGAGATAGATAAGGACTGGTTTCGTCAGGCCTCTTCTTCCAAGATGCGGTTTAACTATGAGGATATGGACTTTTCAGCGGTGTTTGATCCCGTGTATTATTATTATTCCTATCCGGATTTGTGGAATCTTGACGCGGCAGATACGGATGCGTTGTTTGAGCATTTCATAAAGGTCGGTATGGAAGAAGGAAGACGGGCGAATCAAAGCTTTTCGCCGATGGCATATAAAGAGAAAAACGGTGATCTGCTGGATTGTTTTGGCAGTTCTTATCCTGCTTATTATAAGCATTATGTAACGTATGGGATAAATGAGAACAGGCAGTGCGGTTTTTAATATAAAAAAGGCATGTGTAGCAGTGGCACATGCCTTTTTCACAGGTATCTGAGTGAACGCCATTGGTATGCTGTGCAATAATCTTTTTGAGGTACTTTTTTAGAATCATTGTCATTGGACTGGGAACACGGATGATCATGGGGTTTTCGCCGACAATTTGGGCATCAAGCGACAGGACGTATTTGTTTTTTGGGGTTTGCCCTCATTGTGGATACACAGAGGGGCTTATTAATGGGCGGCTTAGATTGTGCAGCGCTGGAAAGAATACATGAAAACATCTATTTCAGCAGTCTATTGCATTTTAGAGTAGTATATATTATTTGATATAAAAAAGAGTGGCAGCAAGACCGCTCTTTTTGTTTACCCGTAAATCTTAAAACATTTTTTCGATTTCCGATAAGTCAATAGCAAAAGTTGATAATTTCAGTTTTGCTATTTTTAACTGTCTTTCAAGTTCTTTATTTTCGGCTTTCTCATCGGCTTTAATCCTCATCAGATTGACGTAGTTGTCGATTGCAGCTTGCTTTTGTTCTTCCAGTGTCATTTCCTCGTTCATTTTTGCTCCTTTCTCCTATTGGTTTTGTTTGCCCTCTGCCTTGTCGGTTATTAGCCCTTATTTTCTTCGGACAAATTATATTTTATTCCTTTATAAAGTAATCATCAATAGGTATTTGAAAAGAAATTAAATTATTTTTTCCCTTTTCGTTACTTTTCACGGGGTGGGGAAATTTAAGGCATCATAAGTAGAGGCTCTTTCGAGCCCCTACTTATGCCTTTCGTAATAAGCTATAGCAGACAGGTGCATAATCAAACCTTATCCTGCTGCCGGAACATCCAAAACCGTGTCCATATCAGAAAGTTCAGCTTTTGCCTTAGCCGGC
>CAOKJJ010000055.1 GCA_948468465.1 uncultured Eubacterium sp.
AATTTACAGGGGAGAATGTTCCGGTATCAGTTGCGGCAAGAGTAATGAAGAAAGACCAGCAGTTTATCCGCCAGGGCATCATTCTTGGGTTTATGAAATTTGGAGTAGCTTTCAAGAAAGACGGCAGTTCCCAGTATGACTATTACATATCGCCGATGAAATTTTGGGAAGAAACTGGCTATGTATATAATGAAACAAGTGAAAGGCATTGAAATGCGGTACCGCATCCTGAAAAGGGTTGCGGTATTTTTAGTTTGAAGCATGATGGATAGAATGCGGACAGTGGAAGATGTATTTTATAAAAACAACAGGCAGTAATATTGACAGAGCCAAATGGAAAGCATATAGTATTATTAACGATAGATGCGTTCGCAGGTGTGAAGAAATGTATGTACACGATCAGAGGGATTGGATGGTACGAAGGAGGGAAAGGCATGGCAACGGTTTTTGATGTGACAAAATATATTTTGTATAAATGTGGTGAAATGAGCACATGGAAACTGCAAAAGCTGTGTTATTATTCGCAGGCATGGCATCTGGCCTGGACAGGCAGCCCGATTTTTGAGGAAGACTTTGAAGCCTGGGCAAACGGTCCTGTATGCCCGGAACTGTTTCATGCACATCAGGGCAAGTTTCTGGTTTCGATAGATGATTTTTGTAAGGGAAACGTGGATGATCTGTCAGATGACGAAAAGGAATCCATAGATATAGTTCTGAATGGCTATGGGCAAATGGAACCATACAGTCTGCGGGAGCAAACTCATGCAGAAGATCCTTGGAAGAATGCAAGGGGAGATCTGCCTGAATGGGAGAAGAGCAGAACAGTTATTACAAAAAACAGCATGGGTGAATATTACGGGAGTTTGTAACCATGGCAAAACAATTAAAAAAGGGCAGAGCAAAAAAGGATAAAAATTATGTAAAAGAGTCAAAACCTGTAATCTCTACGGATGGTGAGAAGATTATTTGGATGTTTGATAAGATAGACCGTTCTGGAAATTATGCCTTCGATGTAAACAGGGTGGATTTTGATCACAAAGAGGTCTTGGGGAAAATGGTAGATTACAGCAGTATGACATGGGGAGAAGTGAAACGTCAGACACATGATGACGGAAAATCGAAGAACCATTTCCTTGCGCCTGGCAGTTTATCAAAAGAAGCTGTTGAGCGGCTGAAGGCTAAAGACCTGGAAGAATTTTCTGATTATATTTTTTCTTTTGCCCTGCAAAATAAGATTCGGATCGTTGGTATTCGTAACGGAGAAAAATTTCACGTTTTATGGTATGATCCAGACCATGAAATATGCCCATCAAAAAAGAGACATACATAGCTAAATATGCTGTGAGTAGCGTTTGCTGGAACTATGTTGTTGTAGATATGACATTTGGCTCGGACAGGGGATTAGATAAGAGAGGTGCAGATATGGCGCAGATTAATATGGTAGAGGAAAAAACAGAAATGTCAAAACTGATCAATCTGCTTGAAACAAAGCAGGAGGAGGTCATTTATTTTGCCAGGAATGGTATGGCCGTTGCACAGTTGACGTTAATTCCTAAAAAAATAACAGGAAAGCGTATAGGTGTAGCAGAAGGAAAATTTAAAGTTCCGGATGAATTTGATTCATGGGACAAGGAGGTCGGAGAAATGTTTGGAGGAGAAATATGAGGATTCTATTGGATACACATATTCTTCTCTGGACACTGTCTAATGACAGGCGGCTGCCGGAAAAAGCAAGAAAACTCATTGAGAATGAAGAAAATGAAATTTATTATAGCATCATTTCATTATGGGAAGTAGAAATAAAGCGTTTGATACATCCAGATGCGATGCCTGTTTCAGCGAAAGAGCTTTCAGAATATTGCGGGCAGGCAGAATTTCGCAAAATATCAATAAAAGAAGAACATATTTTTGCAATGGAAGGCCTGAAACGCAGTGAGGGGACGCCACCGCACAAAGACCAGTTTGACAGAATGCTGATCTGTCAGGCTATAACAGAAAATATGATTTTTATTACGCACGACTCTCTTATTCCGGGATATGATGAAAAATGTATTTTAGCTGTATAATCATAGATTGATCATGGCAAAACCGTTGGAAATACCTGAGTGTCTGATACATAAAATTGTGGTGAAAAGCGCTCGCAAACTAGAAAATTTCCTGAGTAGGCAACACACAGGCAACAAAACGACCGGAAAGCCTTGAAAATGCGGTAGTTACCGTCTCCTCCACGGAAGCAGCAGCGAAAGCTGGGAAGTTTTATGAAATAGCGTATTTGTAAGGAGTTGCGCTGACATGAATGTTCAGGGGGATTCCCGATGAATATACATTCTTGACATTTCAGGCTCCTCTGTACCCTGTACCATACAAAGAAATTCCCATCCGTAACGTTCATAAAAGGATACATGGTCTGTGACGAGGTATAAAGTATCAAGGCCTTTTTCTTTCATGTCAGCGCATACATAATTCAACAAAGCGCCAGCGATGCCATTGCAGCGTTTCTGTTCTTCCACGTATACGGCGCAAACATTTGGAGTAAGCTCTGTTCTGTCGTGAAAGTCATTTTCGATTACGCCAAGGCCGCCAATAATTTTATGATCTTCGATTGCCATATACCATTGCGGAACAGCATTTTTTTGATGCAGGCAGTCATCCATGCTTTTGGTATAGGCGTTTAAAGGAAGGCGCCATTTTTCATGAAACCATTGTGCAGCCATTGTTTTCATTTCTGGTTGATCTGTCAGTCTTATTATTTCATAGTCCATTTTATTTGCATCCCCCAATACTGTCTTCATTTCATTTTCATTGATTATATCAGAAATACAGATGTTTGGAAAGTATGTAAAATAAATTACGGTATGAACAGCAGCCTATTTGTTACTTTTCACGGGTCAGGAACGTGCACTGGCTGCGCGTTCCGTGAGAACATGATTCAATGCCTGTTTTCGTGGGTTTTCATACTGCCTTTTCTATGTTATAATAAAAATGGTTTTTAAATGGGCTCGTAAGAAGATAAAGAGAGGTGCTTTGGATGCTTATTTTGAATGCGGATCAAAAGCAAAAACAGTTATTTCAAGATCTGATACGTGATATAGATTCGCAGGTTGTATGGAATGGACGATTTATCTTTATGAAAGATTGTCTGATTTTAGAGGGTGTTGTACGTTCTGTCGTTTTTCACTTTGATATGCAAAAGGCGCAGGTAGAGATGACAGATTTTTTGACGGATGATGATAAGGAGCTGGAGGTAGCTGATTATCCGGGAATGGAAGATTTTATTGCGATGGCAGTCTATGTATTTGCAAAACGAGGGTTCCTTACACAGATAGATGTGCGGCAGAGTATAGCGGAGCTGGAACAGGTTTTTGGAGAAATATTGGGAACGTATGACCTGAATGTCATATTTACGGATGATCGGATTGAGTTTTATCAATCGGGTAAACGTATGACCTATGAAGATGCTGCGAAGGCTGCTATTGCGCGTTCTGTCAAAGGCAGTCCTCAAACAGCGGCAAAAGAACATGTTTGCAGGCTTGCGATTGTCAAACGGGGAAGTGCGAAAGAGGCAGACGCAGCAAGCATGTTGGAGAGTCAGGCAAAAGTATCCGATGCGGCGCAAAACGGACCGGAAGAGATACAGGACAGGCAGGCAGCGGAACAGAGAATCGAAAAATATCAGGCCAGAATCGGTGTGTTTAAACGTTTATCGGATCTGCAGAGAAAAACGCTTATCAGGGACATTCGTTATGATAAGCTGCTGAATGATCAGGATAGGGAAACCTTGCATTTACGGATACAAGAAGCTGAGTATCAGTCAAAAATGGAGCAGATAGAAGAAGAACTTAAGGCTCCTGCAAACAGGACTTATGCGTATGTGCAAAAGCTGATCAAAAAAGCACAGAAGGACGATTTGTTTGAGAAGACGAAACAGGCTGTTTTAGAAAGGCTGAATGAGATTTGCATAGAATATGGCCGGCAGGAAGTGCGAAAGATTATGGAGCAGACACCGCCGCATGTGGAACGGGCTGAATACAAAGCGCTTATGGAAAAGCTGGCGCCTTACGAAGCGCTTGATCTGACTGAATATAAGCAGACGCTTAGGAACATGCAGGAAACGCTGGAAATCAAAGAAATCAGCAATATGCTTATGCAGTCAAGGAAAAAGAGCCGAGAGGATTATGTAGCACTTCTTCGGCGGATCGAAGAACAGAATTTTGCCAGAGAAAGTGCGGCTCCTTATATAGAACGGATTTTGGACCGGATTGAGGAATTTGATAAAACAAGATTAAATAAATTATTGTCAAGTGTTAATTCCATGGATTTTGAAACAGCAGCGTCATTATATGAGATGATAGCGCAGGAAAGCTTTTTGCCGAAACTGAGAGCGGGGGCGCTTGCTGTAGTTTCAAGACGGCTGCAGGAGATTAGTCTGCGTGAGTGCGGGAATTTTGTAAAGATATTGAAAAACAGCATGGATCCTGTTCTCCGCGACCATCCAAGACATTATTTTTATCCTGCGGAACAAATTCTGCAAAAATCAGCGAATCTGGAACATAAAAAAAGGATGGATCATGCTTTGGCATCTTTTGTTGAGAAAAAGGGTCTGTTTGAATATCCAATTTTTATGGCCGATACGTCTAAGGAAGGGGATGGCGCAGATGGGCTGCTGCTGACGATGGAGCATATTTTTTATAGTACGCGTTTAAGCGGTTATCGCATAAAAATAACTTCGGTCAGGTCGATCTATGTATATACAGGATTGTTAAATCATAAATCATTAATTGTAGAACAGACGGATGGAACCAGGCATAAAGTACCGTATGTAGTAGATGCGGATACCCTGAACAATTGGGCGGAAGTGCTGAACCAGTTTATCCGCAGACTGCAGGAGTATCCGGTATGTGAAACATTATCATATGACGCGTTAGAAGGGCAGAGAAGGACCAGCTGCAAGCGTTGCGGATGTATTTTTGAAGAGGGCGGCAAATGCCCGGAATGCGGTTTCGGTGTTTAGGAACTGTGAAGATTGCCAAAAACAGCTTATTTTCAGAGATGGAAATAAGCTGTTTTTTTGTGCAGAAAAATGTAAGAAAAAAATGAAACTATATACATAGGAAGATAAAATGGGCCATAATAAAATCGTAAAATTTTGTAAATTTTGTGAAAATAACAGCGTTAATGACAAAATTCGACAAGTTTCTTTGAAACTGTTTCTTTATGATAAGGAGACAGAAGAATCCTGTTTTTTTCTAAAATTCTGTAATTTTCACAAAGTTACTGACGATATTAGGAGGTTAAACCAATGGCTCAATTAAACGTAGCAATCGCAGATGATAACGAAAAAATGGTACAGCTTTTAGGAGAAATTGTTAAAAGCGATAAAGAGCTGAACGTCGTAGGCACAGCAAAAGACGGCGTTGAGGCTTGTGAGATGATTCGGACAAAGGAGCCCGATATTGTGCTGTTAGATATTGTAATGCCAAAGCTGGACGGACTTGGTGTGCTGACAAAGATCAACAATGACCGCTCACTCAGGAAACATCCGGCGTTTATTGTTATCAGTGCGATCGGGCAGGAGAAGATTACAGAAGATGCATTTAGCCTTGGCGCGGATTATTATATTATGAAACCATTCGACAATGAAATGGTAATTAATCAGATTAAACTGATTCATGACCGCAGCACGAAACGGATGAATGAACCAAGAAAAGCCAATGCTTATGAAAAATATCAGGAGCCGGCAGAAAGGGACCTGGAAGCGGATGTTACAAATATTATTCATGAGATTGGGGTGCCAGCACATATTAAGGGATATCAATACCTAAGAGAAGCGATTATGATGTCGGTGAATGATATTGAAATGCTTAATTCTATTACAAAGATTTTATATCCAACGATTGCGAAACAGTATCAGACGACACCAAGCAGGGTGGAACGGGCGATACGGCATGCGATTGAAGTGGCATGGTCAAGAGGCAAAATGGATACAATAGATGAATTATTTGGCTATACGATCAATAATGGAAAAGGAAAACCGACAAATTCTGAATTTATTGCGCTCATTGCAGATAAAATTAGGTTGGAATACCGCTCGAAATAGAGTATAATGTCTGTAAAGGAAATGATGACATTATACCTTTCGGAGGAATTTTCATGAAAAAAGTATTATTTGTAACATCGGAGGCGGTACCTTTTATCAAAACAGGAGGGCTTGCGGATGTAGCGGGTTCGCTGCCTCAGTATTTTGACAAATCAGAGTATGAAGTGCGCATTATTCTGCCGAAATATGTCTGCATGGACGAAGAGTTAAAAAAACAGATGCATTTTCTATCCCGTTTCTATGTCAGACTCAGCTGGAGGAGCCAGTATGTAGGCGTACTTGAGACAAAAGTGGAGGGGATCACTTACTATTTTATTGATAATGAGTATTATTTCGCAGGAGCAAAGCCTTATAATAACATTTATGAGGATGTAGAGAAATTTGCTTATTTTTCCAAGGCAGTTTTAGAGGCCCTGCCGGTGATTCAGTATCGGCCGGATATCCTGCACTGTCATGACTGGCAGACCGGGCTGATTCCGGTATATTTAAAAAATGAATACCAAAAGGATGAATTTTATCAAGGTATGCGTACTGTCTTTACGATACATAATCTGCAGTTTCAAGGGCGCTGGATTATGCAGGCAGTCAAAGATATCACAGGGCTTCCGGAACATTTGTTTACGGCTGATAAGCTGGAGGCATATGGAGAAGCCAATTATTTAAAAGGCGGGGTTGTATATTCTGATGTGATTACAACAGTCAGCAAAACGTATGCCTATGAAATTACAACTCCTGGCGGCGGAGAAGGGCTGGATGGCCTGATGAGGGCCAGACACAGGGATTTGTACGGGATTATAAACGGGCTGGATGATGATGTATTTAATCCGCAGACCGATACCTATATCTGGCAGCAGTTTGGTGCCGCGGATATGATCGAAGGCAAGCTTGCGAATAAACGGAAACTTCAAAATCTGCTTGGATTTGAAGAGGACGATGGAACGATGATGATAGGCATCGTAACCCGGATGACAGATCAAAAGGGGATTGATTTGATTGAAACTGTTTTGGATGAACTGTTGGCTGATGCGCGTATCCAGATTGCGGTGCTTGGAACCGGACAGACAAATTTTGAAAATATGTTTCGCCATTATGCATGGAAATATGAGGATAAGCTGTCCGCCAATATTTACTATTCAGAAGAAATGGCGCATAGAATCTATGCTTCCTGTGACGCGTTTTTAATGCCGTCGCTGTTCGAACCATGCGGACTGAGTCAGTTAATCAGCATGCGTTATGGTACGGTTCCGATCGTACGTGAGACGGGAGGGTTAAAAGATACGGTTGAGGCATATAACCGATATGATCAGACAGGGACCGGATTTAGCTTTTGCAACTTTCAGGCAAAAGAAATGCTTTCCGCTTTGTATTATGCTATGGATGTATATTATAACCACAGAGAAGACTGGGACGCCATTGCGGCACGCGGGATGGCGCAGGATTTTTCCTGGAACCATTCTGCCAGGGAATATGAAAAAATATATGATATGTTGCAGTAACAGTGCATATTCAGGAACAAATGCTGAGCGCCTGTTCTGCTCTGGAATAGTAATAAATCTGGCTGCTTAATACTTCGTCCGCGGCAAGTTCTGTCTCGTTGATCTCTTCTACCATGCCGGCCAGCTCTTTGTAATGGCTGCGGCTGGCAGCTGGCAGAAGGATCGTTTCATGAATGCTGCTTGGGAGGATAAAAAGATCGGAACAGAGTTTTTCCGATATCGCTTCGAGCAGATTTGGATAGAGGATACAGCTTGCCCCGTAGAGCTTTTGTGTATTAGTCAGGACATACATAGGACAAAAGGATGGGGCGCTCCGGTCATAGGAAGCTGGAGTTTGGAACAGGTCAGAGATGACAGAGGTCATGTTTCGAAAGTCATAGGGCAGCAGCTGCGGAGTGATGTGACATGCCTGTTTATATAGCTGTTCTGTTGAAATGTTCCATAATTTTAAATGATTTGTATGTATTAGAATCGTAGCACTGCCGCTTTCTGAAACCTGCAGCAGACAGTAAAAGACAATTGCAAGATCCAGGTATCGTATATAAGGGACTGTTTTCAGCAGTTCCTTATTTTTTTCATAATGGATGATCCGATAGGCAATGCGGCTGCGGATTTTTGTATAGTCTGTAAAAAAGTCTGCTTCTATTCGTTCCGTAGAACAGGTTTGCTTGTATGTCAGTACAATATCTTTGCAAATTGCTTCAAAATTGGGAAAAAGATCTTGTCTTTCATAATATTGGTTTAAGAAAATAGTTGGTGCAATGTTGCTTGTCTGATTGGATATAATCAGTCCGTCAAGCTTTAATCCGTTGTTTTTGCAGATCGTATGCAGCTGCACAGATGTATCAGGTGCAAGCAGCTGCGCCACTCGTTTTTGTATGTTTGCTTTAAATTCTTCGTAATCCATTTGATTCCTCCATAAAAATAGTCTGGGATGTAACCGGTTGTTTTTTGATACATGTTGTTTTGGGAAGTGTTTTTCTGAATATTTACTATATAGAATATTTACTATATAATATGTCTGCAGAAGGAACAGATCGTGATGTTTGAACGGTCTGCTTATAATAGAAAGAAAACCTACGCAGGAATCATCGAAAGATATTTGCGTGGATTTACTGTAGCATGTTTTATAGAAAAATGCAAGTAGTTTTTTGAAGAAATAATTTTCAAGATATTTTCAATAACTTTTCAATAAGTTTCCGAAAAAGTGCTGGTAATTTAAAAAGCACTGTGTTATAATCTATAAATGACTGTAAATAGCTGGAATAACAGCTGGAGAAACCGCAGAATGTGTGTTTCTTACAAGCTTTAAGGAGGAAATAAAAAGAATGAGTGTACAGGTGGAAAATTTAGAGAAGAACATGGCAAAGCTTACCATTACAGTTTCCGCTGATAAGTTTGAGAAGGCAATGCAGGAAGCTTATAAAAAGCAGAGAAGCAGAATTAATATCCCAGGCTTCCGTAAGGGAAAAGTTCCGAGAGCTATGATTGAAAAGGTATACGGCCCGGAAGTATTCTATGATGACGCAGCCAATATGGTGATTAATGAAGAATATCCGCAGGCCATGGAGGAAAGCGGCCTGGATATTGTGTCCCGTGCGGATATCGAAGTGACGCAGATTGAAAAAGGCAAGGAATTTGTCTTTACGGCCGATGTGGCAGTAAAACCGGATGTTGCATTGGGAGAATACAAAGGAGTAACTGTTACTAAGGCGGAAGCGGATATTACTGAAGAAGAAGTGGATGCCGAGATTGAAAATACAAGAAATATGCAGGCGCGTACTATTGATGTCACAGACCGTGCGGTGGAAGACGGCGATACAGTTGTCATTGACTTTGAAGGCTCTGTGGACGGTGTGCCGTTTGACGGAGGCAAGGGTGAGAATCATACGCTGGAAATCGGTTCTCATTCGTTTATTGATAATTTTGAAGAACAGCTCATTGGAAAAAATGCCGGTGATGATGTACAAGTGCATGTGACATTCCCGGAACAGTACCATGCGAAGGAGCTGGCTGGCAAACCTGCAGTGTTCGCGGTGAAGATTCACGCGATTAAGACAAAAGAAGTGCCGGAGTTAAATGATGAATTTATTTCAGATATTTCTGAGTTTGATACATTGGAGGAATATAAGGAAGATGTGCGCCAGAAACTGTTAAAACGCAAAGAAGACGCGGTAAAAGGCGCAAAAGAGGATGAAGCAATCCAAAAGATTATAGATGCTTCTCAGATGGATATACCGGAGCCAATGATTGATATGCAGTGTGAAAGCATGATTCAGGAATTTGAAGGCCGCATTTCCCAGCAGGGGCTGTCACTGGATCAGTATATGCAGTTTTCCGGATCTAATGTAGACCGGATGAAAGAACAGGTACGTCCGGAAGCGATCCAGCGGATTCAGAGCACTCTTGTATTGGAAAAGATCGCAAAAGAAGAAAATATCACAGTATCTGAAGAAGAAATAGATGCCCAGATTGAAAAGATGGCGGCGGTTTATGGCATGGCAGGCGAAAAAATGAAAGAGTTTTTAAGCGATGATGACAAGGAAAATATCGAAAGAAACCTTTCTATTGAAAAAGCTGTGAAAATTATTATGGAACATGCTGTGGAAGTGGAGCCGGAAGATAAAGAAGAAGGCAGTGAAGAAGCATAGAAGCATAAACAGCGGCAGTTTCAGGGACTATCAAAACCGCTGATGTGAAGGAAAGAGAGGGATTCGAATGAGTCTGGTACCTTATGTCATTGAGCAGACAAGCCGTGGCGAACGCAGTTACGATATCTATTCACGTCTGTTAAAAGACAGGATTATTTTCCTTGGGGAAGAAGTGACGGACGTATCCGCAAGCCTTACGGTAGCACAGCTTCTTTTCCTGGAATCAGAGGATCCGGGAAAAGATATTCATTTATATATCAATTCTCCGGGAGGCAGCGTTACTGCCGGTATGGCGATTTATGATACGATGCAGTATATTAAATGTGACGTTTCTACGATTTGTATCGGACTGGCGGCAAGCATGGGAGCATTTCTGCTGGCAGGAGGAAAAAAGGGAAAGCGTATGGCGCTTCCAAACGCTGAGATTATGATTCATCAGCCGTCTGGCGGAGCCAGAGGGCAGGCGACGGAGATTCAGATTGTCGCGGAAAATATTTTAAAGACGAAAAAGAAGCTGAATGAGATGTTAGCGGCAAATACAGGAAAGCCGGTAGAAGTAGTTGCGCAGGATACGGAACGGGATCATTTCATGGATGCGCAGGAAGCATTGGACTACGGTCTCATTGACAGCATAGTGACGAACCGTGAGTAAGTATAGCAGATCAAAAAGGGGTGAAATGATGCCAGGCAAAATCAGCGACAGCAAGGTAAGGTGTTCTTTCTGCGGAAAGCCGCAGGAGCAGGTACGGAAGCTGATTGCCGGACCAAATGGGGCATATATCTGCGATGAGTGTGTGGATATCTGCTCTGAGATTATTGAAGAGGAATTTGCGAGAGAAGAAGCTGAGATGGATATGGATATCGAAGCGGAAATTGAGACTCCGTTTGAAATTAATCTTCAGAAGCCGGAAAAGCTCAAAGCTTTTCTGGATGAATATGTAATCGGTCAGGATGATGCGAAAAAGGTATTGTCCGTTGCGGTTTATAACCATTATAAACGGATTCTTGCAGATGCGCAGATCGATGACGTAGAACTGCAAAAGAGCAACATTCTGATGCTGGGACCTACTGGTTCGGGTAAGACATTGCTTGCGCAGACGCTGGCGAGAGTACTGAACGTACCGTTTGCCATTGCGGATGCAACGACACTGACAGAAGCGGGCTATGTTGGAGAAGATGTGGAAAATATTTTGCTGAAATTGATCCAGGCAGCGGAATATGATATTGAACGTGCCCAGTATGGCATTATTTACATTGACGAGATAGATAAAATAACAAAAAAATCGGAAAATGTTTCGATCACAAGAGATGTTTCCGGAGAAGGCGTCCAGCAGGCGCTGCTGAAAATTTTGGAAGGTACGAATGCGTCTGTACCTCCGCAGGGCGGCAGAAAACATCCGCAGCAGGAACTGATTCAGATTGATACGACGAATATTCTTTTCCTTTGCGGCGGCGCTTTTGATGGACTGGAAAAGATTATAGAGACGCGGATGGATCAAAAATCCATTGGTTTTAACGCTGAGATTTCAGAAATATCCAAGAGGAATGTCGGAGAAGCGTTAAAGCAGACAATGCCGCAGGATTTGGTAAAATTTGGATTAATTCCGGAATTTGTCGGACGTGTGCCGGTGATGGTGTCTTTGGACTCATTGGATAAGACGGCGTTAAAACGTATTTTGACAGAGCCGAAAAATTCTTTGATCAAGCAGTACTGCAAGCTGTTTGAGCTGGATGGCATTGAATTAGAATTTGCAGAAGATGCAATTGAAGCGATTGCAGATAAATCGCTGGAGCGTAAGACAGGTGCGAGAGGTCTGCGTGCGATTATGGAAAGTACCTTGATGGACCTGATGTACCGGATTCCATCGGACGATACGATCCGTAAGTGCACGATCACCAGGGATGCGGTGGACAAAACCGGAGATCCTTTGATTGAATATAAAAGCGCTTGATCGGATTTGTCTGCAGCGGAAGGAGAACCATAACGGGGCTCCTTTTTTTGCTTTCCAAATGAACGCGCAAAATGGAAAATGAGGAGATCAGACAATATGTGTGAAATTATGAAAGTAATGCCTTCGGTATCCCTTCGGGGAATGGTGATTTTGCCAGGCATGATTATTCATTTTGATATCAGTAAGCCGCACTCAATCCATGCGGTGGAAGAAGCGATGCAGAAAGATGAAAAAATATTTCTGGTGACATTAAAAAACAATGATGCGCAAGAGCCTGTGCAGGAAGATTTTTATGAAGTGGGTGTGATTGCGAAGATCAAACAGCTGATCCGTATGCCGAACAATATTGTGCGTGTGCTTGTGGAAGGCCTGGAACGCGCAGGACTGCAGGAGATTGTAGACCGCACGGATTTTTATATGGTACAGGTGCAGCGTTTTGACGAAGAAGCTCTGGGTGAGATCATGCCGCAGGCACTAGAAGCGATGCTCATGAGCATGAAAGAGACGATTTATAAATACTGCCAGCTGAATCCGCGTACTGGCCGTGATTTTTTAAAGCAGATTGAAGAAACAAGGCAGGTAGAGACGATGATTGACCTGGCGGCAAACAACCTGCCGCTGTATTATGAGCACAAGCAGCAGATTTTATCGGCTGTGAATTTGATGCAGCGTTATGAAGTGTTTATGGGCATTTTATTAAATGAACTGGAAGTGATTGCTATCCGCAATGATTTTCAAAAAAAGCTGAAAAGCGCAGTGGATAAAAACCAGAGGGAATATATTTTGCGGGAACAGCTTCATTTAATACGCCAGGAGCTGGGAGAGACAAATACCGATACCGATGTGGAAAAATTTCGCTCAAAGACCGAGAAGTTAAAGGCGGATAAGGAAATTAAAGATAAATTATACGAAGAAATCAACCGTTTTCAGAATCTTCCGGCAAGTTCTTCGGAAAGTGCGGTCGTTCGCGGTTATATAGAAGCGCTGTTGGATCTGCCATGGAAAAAGGGTTCGAAAGACAATAAGGATATTAAAAACGCGGAGCGTATTTTGAATGAAGATCATTACGGCATGGAAAAAGTAAAAGAACGTGTGCTGGAATTTTTGGCTGTACGAAATCTGACGAGCAAAGGCGACAGTCCGATCATCTGCCTGGTAGGGCCTCCGGGAACGGGAAAGACAAGCATCGCAAAATCGGTTGCGGCGTCTTTGGATAAAAAATATGTCCGTATCTGTCTGGGCGGTGTGCGTGACGAAGCGGAAATACGGGGACACAGAAAGACATACGTAGGCGCAATGCCTGGAAGAATTATTACGGGTTTAAAAAGCGCCGGTGTAAATAATCCGCTCATGCTGCTGGATGAGATTGACAAGCTTGGCAGTGATTTTAAGGGAGATCCGGCTTCCGCGCTGCTGGAGGTGCTGGACAGCGAACAAAACAGCCGGTTTTGCGATCATTATATCGAAGTTCCGGTCGATTTGTCGGAAGTGCTGTTTATCGCTACGGCAAATGATGCGGGCAGCATTCCAAGGCCGCTTTTGGACCGTATGGAATTGATCGAGGTGTCCAGTTATACGGAAAATGAAAAGCTGCATATCGCGAAGGAACATTTGCTGGCCAAGCAGATGAAAAAGAACGGATTGAAAAAAGACCAGCTGAACATCAGCGATAAGGCGCTTGCGAAAATGATCAATGGCTATACCAAAGAAGCAGGCGTGCGCAATCTGGAACGTAAGATCGGGGCGGTGTGCAGAAAAGCGGCAAGGATGATATATGAAAAAGAACGGGAAAGTGTCCGTGTGACAGGCAGCAATCTCGAAAAATATCTGGGCATCGCCCGTTATACACCGGAATCTATCAATGAAAAAGATGATGTGGGCATCGTCAGAGGACTGGCCTGGACAAGCGTCGGCGGCGTTACGCTGGAAGTGGAAGTAAACTGCATGCCGGGAAAGGGAGAGATGAAGCTGACCGGCAAGCTGGGCGATGTGATGAAAGAGTCGGCGATGGCGGCGTTAAGCTGTGTCCGCTCATTAAGTGAAGAGTATCATATCAAGGATGATTATTTTACAAAACACGATTTTCATATTCACATTCCGGAAGGAGCGACGCCAAAAGACGGGCCGTCGGCCGGGATTACGATGTCGGTGGCGCTTTTGTCCGCTGTAACAGGAATTCCCGTGCGTGCGGATGTGGCGATGACAGGAGAGATTACGCTGCGCGGCAGGGTGCTGCCGATCGGCGGATTAAAAGAAAAGCTGCTGGCTGCGAAAAACGCCGGAATCAAAACAGTCTGTGTACCGAAGAAAAATGAAAAGGACTTATCAGAAATAGATGATGAGATTACAAAGGGTATAAAGATCGTTTTGGCGGGACAGATGAAGGAAGTGCTGGATGTGGCTTTTGTAAAAAAGTAAAGGCAGGAGAAGATTATTTATGGTCATTAGGAATGTTGAACTGGAAACGGTATGCGGGATTACAAGCAGGATACCAGATCATGATTTGCCGGAAATCGCGTTTGCGGGAAAATCCAATGTAGGAAAATCATCGTTAATTAATGCGCTGATGAACCGGAAATCTCTGGCACGCACGTCATCTCAGCCTGGAAAGACACAGACGATTAACTTTTATCACATTAACAGCGCCATGTACCTGGTAGATCTTCCGGGATATGGCTTTGCGAAAGTGCCGGAATCAGAACGCGTAAAATGGGGGAAAATGATAGAACGGTATCTGCGTGGTTCCAAACAGCTGCAGGCAGTATTTTTGCTGGTGGATATTCGCCATAAACCGTCCGGGAATGATAAGACGATGTACGAATGGATCGTATATCAGGGATACCGTCCGATTATCATCGCAACCAAACTGGATAAGCTGAAACGCAGCCAGGTGCAAAAGGCTGTGAAAGAAGTGCGGGAAGGGCTGGGGCTTAAGCCTGATGACCGCCTGATCCCGTTTTCCGCCGAGACAAAGCAGGGCAGAGACGAAATCTGGCAGGTGATGGATGAGCTGATTGGATGGACGGAACCGGAAAAAGGGCAGGAAGGAAAAGCATGAAGCGAAAATATATGTTTGTGGCATCCATGCTGTTTGTGCTGATGGCTGCAAGTATCCTGCTGACAAATCTTTATATCGGAAAAGAACGCGCCGACATGCGGTCAGATGCTTCTTTGGAACATGATTTTTATATTGTGACGTCTTTTTACCCGATGTATATAGCGGCAAAAAATATTGTTGGAGACTGCGACGGCGTCCGTCTGCAAAACTTAAGTGAACCGCAGACAGGGTGTATGCATGACTATCAGCTGACGACAGAGGATATGCGTGTGCTGTCGTCTGCAGATGTCTTTGTGGTAAACGGCGGAGGGATCGAAAGCTTTTTGGCGGATACCGCAAAGCAGTATCCGGAGCTTTCTGTCATAGATGCCAGTGCGCAGCTTAAGCTGATAGACGATAATGCACATGCGTGGATGAGTATTTCGGATTATATGACGCAGGTACAGACGATTACAAAGCAGCTGGCGGCGCTGGATTCTGTACATGCCGGCGACTATCAAAAAAACGGGAAACAGTATATCAAAAAGCTGGAGCAGCTGCAAAGCAGTCAGCAGGCCGCCGCCGCACAATGCGCCAATGCGAACGTACTGATCTTTCATGAGGCGTTTGCCTATGTTGCAAGAGATTACGGGCTTCACGTTTCCGGAGGCATGGATTTAGATGAAGAACGCCAGATCAGCGCCGGAGAAGTAGCGGATCTGCTCAGCCGGATCCGGGAACAAAAAGCCGGCGTCATTTTGGCGGAAGAACTGTATGGAAAGCAGATGTGCGAGGCCATCAAACGGGAAGCGGACGTTCAGGTCATTTATCTGGACACCTGTGTACGCGGAGAAGATGACGCAGACAGCTATCTGAACGCAATGAGGGAAAATATTTCAAAAGTGCAGCAAATACGTACGAAATCTAATAAGGAATAAATCTAACATGCAACAAAATCTAATAAGGAATAAAGTCTAATAAAGAATAAAATCAAATAAGAAATAAAGTCTAATAAGGATTAAAGTAAAGTCAGGAGTTAATTATGCGGAAAATTATACGCCCATGCGGTCTGCACTGTATTAAAATCAAACATTTAAGTGTTGTGATCGGCACGCAGGAAATATTGTCAGACATCAATCTGCATATTCACTGCGGTACGTTGAATGCCGTAATCGGGAAAAACGGCGCCGGGAAATCCACATTGGTAAAAGCGGTGCTCGGCGATGTGCCGTATACGGGCAGCATCGAATGCAAAGACCGTGAAGACGGCAGGCTGCAGCGGCTGAAAATCGGATATGTTCCGCAAAGCATCAATATCGAAAAGCATACGCCTGTCAGTGTCTATGACCTGATTGCCTGTTATCAGTCGCGCTTTCCGGTGTTTTTACACAAAAAAAGAATGCTGTATGAACAGATCAAAGAACATTTAAAGCTTTTTGAAGCGGATGCGTTAATTGACAAGCAGGTCTGCAATCTGTCCGGCGGAGAGCTGCAGCGCGTGCTGCTGACGCTGGCGGTATTGGACGAACCGAACCTGCTGCTGCTGGACGAGCCGGTATCCGGCATTGATCAAAATGGTATGGAACGGTTTTACAGGCTGATGGACTATTTAAAGCACAATTTTGACCTGGCAGTTATTTTAATCTCACATGATCTGGATTATGTGGCAAAGTATGCGGACTGGGTCGTTTTGCTGGATAAGACGGTATTAAAACAGGGCACGGTAAAGGAGGTATACCGCAGCGGGGAATTCAGACAGGTTTTTGGAGAAATGGGGGGATACGTATGACCAGATTTTTTACGGAGTGGCTGCAGTACGGATTTATGAAACAGGCGCTTGCTGCCATATTATTGATTACTCCATTGTTTGGATTGCTTGGAACGATGATCGTGGAGCGGAAAATGGCTTTTTTTTCAGATGCGCTTGGCCATTCCGCACTGACGGGCATCGCTATTGGCGTAGTGCTTGGCAGCTCTGATACCAATCTGTCTATGATGCTGTTTGCGGTTGTATTTGCCTTATTGCTAAACAAGCTGGGCAGTAAGGGGATGGCGGCCAATGATACGGTAATCTCTGTTTTTTCCAGCTTCAGCATTGCGGTCGGACTGGCTGTTTTGTCAAAGGGAGGCAATTTCAGCCAATACTCCAGCCTGCTTGTCGGAGATGTTTTAAGCATTTCTTATACGGAGATTTTATATCTGGCAGTTATTCTTGCCGTTACGGTTGTTTTTTGGATCGTTTGCTTTAACAGCCTGCATGCGGCCAGCATGCATCGGACGCTTGCAAAAAGCAGGCGCATTCCGGTAAGGCTGATGGAAAATTTATTTGCGGTATTGACAGCGCTGATCGTTATGGTGTCTATTAAATGGACAGGGATATTGATCATTAACGCACTGCTGATTTTACCCGCGGCCGCGAGCAGAAATATTTCGGAAAACCTGCGGGAATATCATTTTTTTTCAATTTTGTTTTCCGTGTTTTCAGGAATTTTTGGTTTGTTGATTTCATATTTTATAAATGTGGCTACCGGGCCGGTCATCGTAATCCTTGCTTCGGTCATTTATTTTTGCACATATTGCTATGGCAGCAGAATCCAATAGACAATTTGAAAGAAGTAGTGTATACTATACAGGAGAACATATGCAGTGAAGATCAGAATATGATCAGAAATGAAGCGAGTGTCTTTGCTGTACAATCATCGGCAGCAGTTCTGCAAGCGGAACTGTTGCCAATCAGAATATGCGTTAAATACAGGGTGAGGGAGAATGAGATTTAAGAGGATTAATGTGGATACGGTACGCTGTATCGTATCAGAGACAGAACTAATTGAAAATGGCCTGCAGATGGATGATTTTTTGCAAAATGACGGCAAGACAGAAGAATTTTTACGCAAAATCGTTTCGATGGCAGAAGAGGAAGTTGGCTTTAAAGTACAGGGAGGCCCTTTATCCGTGCAGGTCGCAGTATTGCCGGAACATCTTTTGGCTCTGACATTTTCCGAACGGCCGGACAGCAATATCCTGAGTCTTTTACAAAACTTGAAATCAGCAGTGGACAGTCTTTCGGGCATGGGTAATAAATTAGGAGAAGATGAAGAGGGGTCGGATGCGGGCGAGAGCGATACTTTGGTAGAAGGCTGTGATCAGCGGCTGTACATACTGGAATTTCCAAATATGGACCAGATCATTACATACGCAAAATCAATCGTACTGGAGGAGCCTGTCGTCAGCAGTGTATTCAGGCTTCAGGAACGGGGAGCGTCAAGCTACTATTTGCTGATTGAACGAAATGGACTGGGAGATAAGGAAATCTGCAGGGTGATCAGCGCTTCAGTCGAATTTATGAAAGATGCCTCCGCGGATATGCATAAGGCGGCTTATCTGGCAGAGCATGGAACATGCGTACTGCGGAAAGATGCGCTGGAGGTTTTGCAGAAGCTGTAATGCGGCATTTAAGCGGCAGACGGCAGAAAAAAGAAGGGGCGGATACCCCTTCTTTTTGTTAAATGAAAACATATTTTATGATATATGCCGCACATCTTACATAAATTAGAAGTCCGTCAGCTCTGCTTTACGTTTCTCTAAGAATGCAGTCATGCCTTCCTGTTTGTCATGTGTGGAACAGGTTACGCCAAACAGATTCGCTTCCATTTCAACAGCGTTCTTGATATCCATATCATAACCATTGTTAATGGCCGCCTTTGCGATAGATACAGCATAGCTTGCTTTGGATGCGATTTTTTCAGCCATAGCTTTTGCTGTTGGCATTAATTCTTCTGTGGAAACGACTTTGTTTACAAGTCCGATGCGGTATGCTTCTTCTGCGTTGATATTGTCACAGGTAAAGATCATTTCTTTCGCACGGCCCATGCCAACGAGACGGGCAAGACGCTGTGTGCCGCCAAAACCAGGGATAATGCCAAGTCCGCATTCCGGCTGAGCGAAGGTAGCGTTATCAGAAGCGATGCGGATATCGCAGGCCATACAGATCTCGCATCCGCCGCCAAGTGCGAAGCCGTTGACCGCGGCGATTGTTACCTGGCGCATGTTCATCAATTTAAAGAATGGAGCAGAAGCCCTCATGCCAAAAGCACGTGCCTGTGCAGCTGTGAAATTAACCATTTCAGCAATATCCGCGCCGGCTACGAAAGACTTGAACGCATTGCCTTTTTTGTCAGGGCCGCCAGTTAAAATAACGACTTTTACATCATCTCTGGCTTCGATTTCTGTTAAAACAGTGTTCAATTCGTCCAGTGTTTCACTGTTTAAGGCATTCAATGCCGCAGGTCTTGTGATCGTAAGAACCGCGATCTGATTTTCAACTTCAAGTTTTAAGTTGTTCATTGTTTGTTTCCTCCTAGAAATATGTAATTAAGATGCTTCATACTTTATAATTTATTACTTTGTGAAAGATATGTCAATAAAAATGCGTCAAGATACCGGTATTTTTTGGGATACTTTCGTATTAATATTGCGTGGGGCTTATATTTTTTACATACAATTCTTTAGAACGAAGCAAATCAGGAAGGAATGGAATATGTTGGACAAAAATGAGAAAAAACGCTTTTGTACGGCTGCGTTGTTTGGGATGCTGCTGACGGTGCTGATGTTTCCTTCGCATCCGGTACAGGCGGCCCAGATGCAGATGGATGCGGTAGTATCTGCCGCGGCCCAGATTTTATATCATAATGAGGGCAGCTATAGTTCGGTAAATCCAAATGACAATGGGGCGGTATCTGTCGGAAAGCTGCAGTGGCATGGCTGGAGAGCGCTTTCTTTATTGCAGACGATAGTAGCCGCAGACGAGACACAGGCGCAGGAGCTATTGGGAGATACATTATATGAAGAAATCGTATCTTCATCAGATACCACAAGATGGAGTACGAGAAAACTTACGTCCAAAGAAGCTGCAGCAGTAAAAAAGCTGCTTGCGACAGACGAAAGCAAAGCTGCACAGGATGTATTGGCGGTTAAGGATATTACAGACTATATTGAACAGGGGCTGCGCCTTGGCATTACGAATGAACCGGCGCTTGTTTACTTTGCGGATCTGGCCAATCAGGGCGGATCCGGAGCGGCTGGCAGAGTCGCGTCAGCAGCGTCCAGATATACAGGCAGTTATGAAACAGTAACGCTGAACGAACTTCATATATCTGCGGTCTGTGATTCCGTGATGGGCTACAGCGCATATCAGAAAAGACGTTTTGAGACATATGAATACGCGTCTTCTCTTGGATGGACGTATTGCGCGCCGGCGGATTCTTATATTCCAAGCGATTATGAATCCGCAAAACAGTCAGGCGCGGCATGGGTGCAGCGGACGTTAAATACCTGTGCACAGGCAGGGCTTGCTGTTACAAATACCTATGACGAAGCGACAAAGGCAGCAGTGTCACAATTTCAGTCTGCAAATAATCTTGCCGTAGACGGTTACGCGGGAAAAGATACGATTGTTAAGCTGATGAAGCAATTGTCTGGCACACCGCAAAATTCAGGGTCGTCACAGAATCCGGATATTTCGCAGAATCCGGATATTTCGCAGAATCCAGGTACCTCGCAGCAGCCAGATGTGCCGCAGAATCCAGGCACCTCGCAGCAGCCGGATACGCCGCAGAATCCGGGTACGACAGTGCAGCAGCCGGAACCTGAAAATCCGCCGGTCGTAGAACCTCTTGAAAAGACGGTACTCAAAGCAGAAAAAACAAGCTATGCGGTGAATGATACAAGCGGCCCGTTCCAAATAAAGGTGACAAGCAGCCGCGGACAGGACGCAATGACTTACCGTTCATCAGAAAGCGCGGTTCTTACGATAGATGAAGCCGGCGTGGTAAAAATTGCAGGCGCCGGAAAAGCGGAAATTATTGTAAGGCAGAGGGAAACAGATACCTACGAAGCGGCACAGCTGTCCATACCGGTAACCGTATACGCGACAGATCCTGCCAGCTATCCAAAGCCTGCCGGGGCGCTTTACGCGGGAAAAAAGATGAAAAAGCAGCAGGTACAGTGGCTGCAGGCCGCATTAATTACACTGGATGGAGCTGATATTACCGTCAATGGCAGCTGGACAAAATCAATGACGAAAATTGTAACTGATTTTCAGAAAAAATGCGGAATCACAGCAGACGGCATCGTAGGGGACCAGACATTAAATATGCTAAGGCAGATGCTGTTTGTGCAGGCAAAGATACCGGAAGCAGCGATAAGATGCAGTGCAAAATCAAATACGATCAGCTGGAAAAAATATGTAAAAGCCAATCGGGTTTATATTTACCGAAAAGAAAAAGGCGGCGCCTACAAACGGATCAAAACGATCACCAATATGAACAAAACAAGTTTTGAGGATAAGACAGCAAAAAGCGGCAAGACCTATTACTATGTCATAAAATATGGAATGCAGCAGAATAAGGTGATTATAAAAAGCCCGTCTTCGAAAGGGGTTACAGGCGTACGCAAATAACAGGAGAGAAAAATGCTGAAAGATTATCCAATCAAACAGTTAGTACAGCCCTTGCTGGAATGGTATCCCCATCATGCAAGGGTTTTGCCTTGGAGAGAAGAGCCATCGCCCTACAGGGTATGGGTGTCAGAGATCATGCTGCAGCAGACGCGTGTAGAAGCGGTAAAGCCTTATTTTGAGCGTTTTATGAAGGAACTGCCGGATATCGCGTCTCTTGCGGCCTGTGAGGAAGAGCGCTTGCTCAAATTATGGGAAGGGCTTGGCTATTATAACCGTGTCAGAAATATGCAAAAAGCAGCCTGTACAGTGATGGAAGAATACGGCGGTGAGCTGCCGCCTGACTATGAAGCGCTGTTAAAGCTTAAGGGAATCGGCCATTATACGGCAGGCGCGATCGCTTCGATAGCCTATGGCATTCCTGTTCCGGCAGTTGACGGAAATGTGCTGCGGATACTGATGCGTGTATCCGAAGACGATTCCGATATTTTAAAACAGTCCGTAAAAACAGAGACGGAGAGGATCCTGCAGCCGGTTATCCCTGAAAAACAGGCTGGTTTATTTACACAGGCGATGATGGAGCTTGGAGCAACCGTATGTGTGCCAAACGGAGAACCAAAGTGTCCGGAATGTCCGTGGCAGCCGTTTTGCTTATCATGCAGGCACCGCACCTACGCGCAGCTGCCAAAAAAAGGGAAGCCAAAACCAAGAAAGATCGAAGAAAAGACAGTGCTCGTCATCCGCGATGGAGAAAAGGTACTGCTGCATCGCCGTCCCAAACAGGGCCTGCTGGCAGGAATGTACGAGTTCCCAAACCTGGAGGGACATCTTACCAGAGAAGAGGTCACACGCTTTGTCGAAAGCATGGAACTGCTTCCGTTAAAAATCGAACCGTTAGAAGACGCCAGACATATTTTTTCACATATCGAATGGCAGATGATAGGATACATGATCCGTGTAGCCCAGCTGGAAGAACTGGCCGGGACAAAAGAAGGTTATTTATTTGCGAAAGCAGAAGTGTCCGAACAAAAATATGCCATTCCATCCGCATTCGCGCGTTATACAAAATATATGAACATTCATCTTGGGATTCAAAAAGAACAGACATGAAAATATAGAAACATAAGGGGAAGCCGGTGTTAGGGGACACCGGCTTTATATGAAAAAGAAAATAAGTAATTAGCTTTGGGAGGAACCCTGCCATCCGGCAGGGTAACGTAGCTTCGCATAAGCTCTGCTGCGTTTAAAATATGAAAATGATTATTAATTAGTAATTGATGTTTTGTATCAACTGTAACTATCATAAAGGTAATTTGTGAAATCCGTATGTGAAAGAAATGAGGATATTGTAAATAAAATGTGAACTTTTTCGAACAGTGATATTGTAGTTCTTTTTAAAATAATTTTAAGTTGTGCAAAAGCATTGGATTTTTGCGAAAAATTGTGTATAATCATGTTTGAACGGTAAAATAGAGGAAGGAGTAGCTGGAAATTCAGGAAATTGCAACAAAACAATTTCCGGCAGCAGAAAGTTATGTACGACAGTATTGTAATTGGAGCCGGCATTGCGGGAAGTACGGCGGCCAGACAGCTGGCAGAACAAAAAGGCCACAAAGTGCTGGTTGTGGAGAAACGGGACCATATCGGCGGCAACTGTTATGACAGGCTGGATGATCATGGCATTTTGGTTCATGAGTATGGCCCGCATATTTTTCATACAAATATGGAGGATGTGTTTGCGTATTTGTCCCGATTTACAGAATGGACTTTGTATGAAAACGGTCATCAGGTAGTCGCTAATGTGAATGGAAGACTGATTCCGATTCCGTTTAACTTAAACACGCTGCATATGGTTTATGAAAAAGAGACTGCGGATGTGTTGGAAAAAAAGCTGAAGGATGCTTACGGTGAAGGCAGCAGGGTCCCGATTATGAAGCTGCGGGAAAATCCGGATCCGGAAATCCGCTCGATTGCGCAGTACGTTTACGAGAATGTATTTTTGAAATATACGATGAAGCAGTGGGGACAGACACCGGAGGAAATCAGTCCGGAGGTAACAGGCAGGGTGCCGGTGCTGATTTCTTATGATAACCGCTATTTCCAGGATAAATACCAGGGTGTGCCGAAGCATGGATTTTTGCGCATGTTTGAAAATATGCTGGATCAGGAAAATATTACGGTGCGCACGGGCACGGATGCAAAGGAGCTGTTAGAGTTTCGGGAAAATGAAATTCTCTTTCAGGGACAGAAGTTTGAAGGAAATATAGTTTTTACCGGGGCATTGGATGAACTGTATGAATGCAGATACGGGAGACTGCCGTACCGGTCATTAAGGTTTGCGTTTGAGCACCTTAGGCAGGATGATTTTCAGGACGGGCACAGCGTTGTGAATTATACGGTCAGTGAGGATTTTACCCGCATTACGGAGTTTAAGTATCTGACGAGGCAGCAGGATGCGGACGGAACAACGATTGTCAGAGAGTATCCGTTTGCATATACCGGTGCAGATGGAGAAATTCCTTATTATGCGATTATGAATCCATCAAATGAGGCATTATATCAGAAATACAAAAAACTGGCGCAGCGGCATGCAAATCTGCATCTGCTTGGCAGACTGGCGGAATATAAATATTATAATATTGATGCCATGACGAAAAAAGCGCTGGAACTTGCGGATTCGCTGCCTGGCTGCTAAAGGAGAAAAAAATGAAGTTATTATCAATTGCAATACCATGTTATAATTCCCAGGATTATATGGAACGCTGCATCAATTCACTGCTTCCTGGCGGAGACGATGTGGAAATACTCATTGTAGACGATGGTTCCCACGATCTGACGTCGGAGATTGCGGATGCATATGAGAAAAGACATCCAAATATTGTAAAGGCGATTCACCAGGAAAACGGCGGACATGGAGCAGCCGTAAATACAGGGATTACGTATGCAAGCGGGCTTTTTTTTAAAGTCGTCGACAGCGACGACTGGGTAGACGCACAGGCGTATGAAAAAATACTGGCGACACTGCGGGAAATCGCAGGCTCTGATCAGACGCTGGATATGCTCATTGCTAATTTTGTCTATGAAAAAGAAGGCGCGAAACATAAAAAAGTGATGAAGTACACATCCGCGCTTGTGCAGGACAAGATTTTTACATGGAGCGACGTACGGCATCTGCGTAAAGGACAGTATCTTTTGATGCATTCGGTGATTTACCGGACAAAGCTGCTGCGTGACTGCGGCCTTAAGCTTCCGGAGCATACATTTTATGTGGATAACCTGTACGTATACACACCGCTGCCATATGTAAAGACGATGTATTATCTGAATGTGGATTTTTACCGGTATTATATTGGCCGTGAAGATCAGTCAGTCAATGAAGAAATCATGATCCGCCGCATTGACCAGCAGATTAAAGTGAATAAGCTGATGATTGATGCTTATGACTTGTGGAAAATACCGAATAAGAAGCAGCGCAAGTATATGTTTAATTACCTGGAAATTATAACGGTAATATCTACCGTTTTGCTGATCCGTTCAGGGACAAAAGAAAATCTGGAAAAAAAGAGGGAATTATGGAGCTATATCAAACAGGCGGACATACGCCTGTTCCATCATCTGCGAAACGGGATCATGGGAAATACCATGAATCTTCCGGGAAAAAGCGGAAGGAGGATATCAATCGCGGCATATAAGATCGCGCAAAAAGTTGTAGGATTTAATTAGGGGGCATCTATCGAGTATGAGAGCAGAACGTGATATTGCATTATGCGCTGTCGCAGATGCAACAATCAAATCAAAGGTTATGAACGCTATGATACAAAAGAGGATTCCATACGCGGAAGAGTGGCATAAAGTGCCGCTGTTTCGCAGGAGAAAATACGAGGGGGCGAAGGAAGTGTGTATTATCGTTACGCACCATGACCTGGCAAGTCAGGCGAAGGCACAGATCCAGGCAATGGATGAGGTTGTCAGCAGCCGGGTGTATTTTGATTTGAAGGGACTCACATAGAGCTGTCATGAAATAGGGAGAAAAGGGGCGGCTTACTCTGCAAAAAAGGGTAAGCTGCCCCTTTTTCATATATTTCTTGCCATCCGCATGAGAAAGCGTTATGATAGTGGCAGAATAAACAGAAAGGATAAAAATAAGGATAAAAGTATGGAAGCAATGTCAAAAGGAGAACAGGCTGAAGCGTTTTTCCGGCAGGGATACAACTGCTCACAGTCTGTCGCGCTCGCTTTTTGCGATGAAATTGGAATAGAAAAAAAGAAGCTGCTGTGTATGGTGTCTTCGTTCGGCGGCGGCATGGGGCGGCTGCGTGAAGTATGCGGAGCCGTCAGCGGGATGTTTTTTGTAGCGGGTGCATTGTACGGTTATGATGATCCAAAGGATATGCAGGCAAAAAAAGAGCATTATGCGAGAATTCAAAAGCTGGCTGCAAGATTTCAGGAAGAGACAGGTTCGATTGTCTGCAGGGAGTTGCTGGGGCTGGAGGGAAAAGATAAAAATCCTGTGCCAAGTGAACGTACGCAGGAATATTATAAAAAGCGGCCATGCCCGCAGATGATCCGGCTGGCGGCGGATATTATGGAAGACTATATAAAAACAGACATTTGACGTATGTGTACGGAAACGCTATAATAAGACTACTTGGAAACAATTGGCTAATTATATGGAAAGGAGAGACTCATGGCAGATATCAGACCATTTTCATGTATTCGGCCGTGCAGGGAAAAAGCAGACAAAATCGCGGCGCTTCCTTATGATGTATATCATACACAGGAAGCCAGGAAGGTGACGGCAGACAATCCGGATTCTTTTTTAAATATTGACAGGCCGGAGACACAGTTTCCAGAAGGCACGGATATGTATGCGGAAAAAGTGTATCAAAGAGCACATGATTTGCTGCGGGAAAAGGTGGCGGACGGTTCTTTCATAAAAGATGAGCGGCGCTGCTATTATATTTACGAATTGACGATGGATGGCAGGGTGCAGACGGGAATCGTGGGTTGTGCTTCGATCGACGATTATGAGCGTCAGGTCATTAAAAAGCATGAAAATACCCGTGCGGAAAAAGAAGCGGACCGCATCCGTCATGTAGAAGCATGCAACGCACAGACGGGACCGATTTTTCTGGCGTATCGTTCAGATCATATGATCAATCAAATTGTGGAACAGATCAAACAAAAACAGCCGCTTTATGATTTTGTGTCGGAGGACGGCGTCCGCCACAGAGTATTTGTGATCGATGAGGATGCGGACATACAGGCAGTGCGGCAGGCATTTGCGGGCATGGATGCGATTTATATTGCGGACGGGCATCATCGCGCGGCGTCCGCGGTAAAAGTCGGGCAAAAACGCAGAGCAGCGTCCGCAGGCTATACGGGCAGTGAAGAATTTAATTATTTTTTGTCGGTCTTGTTTCCGGATGATCAGCTGATGATCATGGATTATAACCGTGTGGTGAAAGACCTGGCAGGCATGACGGCTGCACAGTTTTTGGAAAGGGCCGGTGAAGCCGTTGATTTAACAAAGGTGCCCCGCAGCGAGCGAAAACCGAAGAAAAAAGGACAGTTTTCCATGTATTTGAACGGAAACTGGTATATGGGTACGTTCCGTCGGCAGGATTCTATACAGGATCCGGTGAAAAACCTGGATGTTTCACTGCTGCAGGAGGAACTGCTTGGACCGGTGCTGGGCATACAGGATCCGAAAACGGATGCCCGCATTGACTTTGTAGGAGGCATCCGCGGCCTGGATGAGCTGGAGCGCAGAGTGGATACGGACTGTGCGGCGGCATTTGCAATGTACCCTACGGCTATTTCGGAGTTGTTTGCGGTTGCTGATGCGGGGCTGCTGATGCCGCCGAAATCTACGTGGTTTGAGCCGAAGCTGCGCAGCGGATTGTTTATTCATGAACTGGACTGATGAGGGCAGGCGCTTAAAAGTAATTTTTGTTGGCGATGCGGACGCTGGATGAGGGGCGGGACCTGGATTTCGGCTCCTATTCCAGAATGTTAAGAATCCCTAAACATTCTGCATGGACGTAGTGGCTCCGTCCGGTCGCGTCGCGTAATCCGCCCCTGGCTTACAGCCAGTGGCTA
>CAOKJJ010000056.1 GCA_948468465.1 uncultured Eubacterium sp.
GAGCCGAAATCCAGGCCCCGCCCCTCATCCAGCGTCCGGATAGCCACCCCCCCCCAAAAAAAATAACGCAACACAATATTGATTCAGGTGTTCAGTAAGTAACGGTTCCATGAATGATCGGAACTGTTACTTACCTAAAAAAGTGAAATGCTGATTACGTTCTGCCAGCCGCAGGGAATTTACAGCTGTTTGATCCGTTCCAGCGCGGCTGCCGTGTTTTCATGGCTGCCGAACGCTGTCAGCCTGAAATACCCTTCCCCGCTTGGGCCGAATCCGGAACCAGGCGTCCCCACCACATTTGCATGTTCCAGCAGATGGTCAAAAAACTCCCAGGAACTCATCTGCCCTGGCGTCTTTAACCAGATATACGGTGCGTTCACGCCGCCGTACACTTCATAACCGGCTGCTGAGAGTCCTTCTTTTATGACCGACGCATTTTTCATATAATAAGCGATTTGCGTTTTGATCTGGGTTTTTCCTTCATCAGAATAAACGGCTTCGCCGGCACGCTGTATCAAATACGGCGCTCCGTTATATTTTGTGCCATGGCGTCTTGCCCACATCGCATGCAAAGACGTCTCACCGCACTTTAACGCTTTCGGCACTACCGTAAATCCAAGCCGCACTCCGGTAAATCCGGCGTTTTTGGAAAAACTGCGGATTTCAACCGCACAAGTTTCGGCCCCTTTGCATTCATAGATGGAATGCGCCACATTTTCCTGCGTAATATATGCTTCATACGCCGCGTCATATATGATCACAGCTCCGTTCTCATTCGCATAATCTACCCACGCCTGCAGCTTTTCTTTCGGAATGGTTGTTCCGGTCGGATTGTTCGGAAAGCATAAGTAAATAATATCCGGCGTCTGCTTCGGAAATTCAGGCATAAAATCATTTTCCCTCGTGCACGGCATATAAATGACATCGCTCCAGGTCTGCGTATTTTTATCATAAACCCCGCATCTGCCTGCCATTACATTCGAATCCACATATACCGGATAGACCGGATCGGTAACAGCGATTTTGCAGTCCGCGGAAAAAAGCTCCTGAATGTTGCCGGAATCCGATTTTGCCCCGTCTGATACAAAGATTTCATCCTCGCAAATGCTGCAGCCTCTTTTTTGATAATCCTCCCTGGCAATCACACGGCGCAGAAAATCATACCCAAGATCAGGCGCATAGCCACGGAATGTAGCTGCATCTGCCATCTCATCTACCGCTTGGTGCATCGCTGTTATAATAGCCGGCGCAATCGGCTGCGTCACATCTCCGATTCCAAGACGGATCACCTGCTTGTCTGGGTTTGCTTCTGCAAATGCCGCCACCTTTTTTGCAATCGTGCTAAAAAGATAGCTGCCTGGAAGCTTTTGATAATTATCGTTCACCTGATACATACTATAAACGCTCCTTCCTGATTTGCGGTTTATAAAGACAGATCATCCGGCAGTTGTATTTCCCCTTCAAACACATATTCTGCCGGCCCTGTCATATAGACAATTCCTGTATCCTTCTCCCATTCGATCTGCAGATCACCGCCGCGCAGCTTTACCGTTACCATACGCTGTGTCAGTCCGTTTAAGACACAGGCAGCCGTCACCGCGCAGGCGCCTGTCCCGCATGCAAGCGTTTCACCCGATCCTCTTTCCCATACCCGCATCTGTACCGTCGTCTGATCCAGCACTTTCACAAACTCTGTATTGATGCGGTTCGGAAAATATGGGTGGCATTCAAATAGCGGTCCTATTTTTTCCAGCTCCAGTCCATCCACATCTTCGGTAAATATGACGCAATGCGGATTTCCCATTGAGACACACGTCATTTTGTACGCATTCCCGTCCGCTGTGACAGGCGCATTTACGATTGCCGCATGCTTGTCTGCCTGCGGATAGCAAACCGGTATTTTTTCCGGCTCCAGCTGCGGCTCTCCCATATGTACACGCACCATAGACACCTTCTGTCCGATATCCATAAGCTTTGCGTGCTTGATCCCAGCCAGCGTTTCAATGCTGATATCTGTGCGGTCTGTCATATGATGGTCATACACGTATTTAGCCACGCACCGAATCGCATTGCCGCACATCTCCCCTCTGGAGCCATCCGCGTTGTACATCGCCATTTCAAAATCCGCCCGTTCGGATGGTTTGATTAAAATCAATCCGTCAGATCCGATCCCAAAATGCCTGTCACTCACATATTTGGCAGTTTCCTGCGGATGCTCCACGGTTTCTTCCAAACAATTGACATATATATAGTCGTTTCCTATGCCATGCATTTTTGTAAACTTCATTGCATTCTGTCCTCCCTCAAATCCTGTCATCCTCTGTTTTTGTTGTGTTTACATTTCACTTCCCATCAGGCTTAGAATCATCTGCGCCGTCTCTGCAAGACCGGAACCGTTTTCCATGCTGCGTTTCTGTAAATACCGATGCGCTTCTTCTTCGGAAAAATGATTTCTTTCCATTAACAGCAGCTTTGCCTGGTTAATGACGCGTCTTTCCTGCACGGAACGGGTCTTTGGCTTGTTCTTTCGCTGTTTCTTTCTGCGCACGGACAGTTCCGCCATCATAGCAACGGTCTGCAGAAGCTCATGCACTCTCAACGGTGTGCCAAGCGTAACAATGTCTTCTGTCTCCCGCTCTTTAATCTGGCTGCCTGACCCAATCAAAAGCATCGCAAAACGCGGCGTCAGATATTCGTACAATTCGCTGTACACCATGTCCGGCAGCCGGTATGTGCAGATTATGATCCCACTGTCCAGATCATTTGCTGCCCGCAGCGCCTGTGCGCCATTACAGCAGACAGCATCTACAGCATAACCGCTTTTTAGCAAAATGCCGCGCACGCTTTTTGCATGTTCTATTTTCGGAAAAACTACTATTATATTCATACTGACCGCCGTCTATATTCTATACAAATACTGATTCATTTCCCAGTCTGTCACCGCCATGCGGTACTGCTCCCATTCCCGCTTCTTGGCTTCTATAAATTCTTTGCTGATATGCGCGCCAAGCGTCTCGGATACAAGCGGATCCTGCTCCATTTCATGCAAAGCTTCCATAAGATCGCCCGGAAGCAGCCCGGCGCCCATCTCTCTCAGATTTTCAGTCCCCATTTGATACACATTGCAGCTTAAAGCCTGCGGCGGCATCGTCCGGTTCCTGATTCCATCCAGACCGGCCCTTAAACACAACGCCAGCAGCAAATACGGATTTGCCGCCGGATCCGGGCTGCGCAGCTCCACTCTCGTACCGCTGCCTCTTACCGCTGGTATCCGAATGAGCGATGTCCGATTGCTTAACGACCATGAAATAAAATTCGGGGCTTCATATCCCGGGACAAGCCGTTTATAGGAATTGACCAGGGGATTCGCGACAGCTGTCATGCCTTTCATATGCTTTAACAGCCCGCCGATAAAATAATAAGCATCCTGGCTCAGCCCGCAGTCGTCCGATTCGTCCGCAAATATATTTTTCCCGTCTTTTGAAAGCGACAAATTCAAATGCATTCCGCAGCCATGTTCCTTCGTCTTCGGCTTTGGCATAAAGCTGGCAAACATCCCGTGCCGCTTCGCAATCGTCTTTACCGCCAGCTTAAACGTCATAATATGATCCGCCGTCCACAGCGCATCGTCATATTTCAAATCAATTTCGTGCTGTCCGCATGCACATTCATGATGCGAAGCGTCCACGGCATATCCCATTTCTTCTAAGGTCAGCACCATATCCCGTCTGGCGTTTTCCCCGGCATCCATCGGGCCAAGGTCAAAAAAACCTGCCTGTTCATCAATACGTGTCGTCGGATGTCCGTCATCGTCATACTGAAACAGGAAAAATTCGCACTCCGGCCCTGCTTCAAACGTATAACCCAGTTCCTGCGCTTCCTTTACCGCCTTACGCAGTATATAACGCGGATCCCCCTCAAACGGCGTACCGTCCGCCTGATAAATATCGCAAATAAGCCGCGCCACTTTTCCCTGCTGCGGACGCCACGGAAATATCGCAAACGTGTCCGGATCCGGATGCAGATACAGATCCGACTGCTCTGCTTTCGCAAACCCCTGGATCGAAGAACCGTCAAACATGCACTCGTTATTTAACGCCTTCACAAGCTGGGATTTCGTAATCGCAATATTTTTAAGCACTCCGAACACATCCGTAAACTGGAGCCTGATAAACTCTATATCCTCTTCATCCGCCAGATTCAGAATATCTTGTTTTGTATAATGATTCATTTTCACAGCCCTTTCTGTTGCATACTCTGTTTTTCATGCCGTACATATTCCAGTACTTTTTCATATGCCATGGTCCCGCCGAACAGATCCAGCGCACTGCCGATCGTAACATGAAGCCTGTCCTGCCCGTATGTGCGCAGGATATCCAGATCATGAAAGCTTCCGACACCACCTGCGTACGTAACCGGAATCCTGCCCCAGCTTCCCAGCATCTTTACAAGCTCCGTCTCAATGCCGGATGCCTTTCCTTCCACATCTGCCGCGTGAATCAAAAATTCATCCGCATATACCGACAGATCATCCAAAAGCTCCAGCGTCACGGCCTCATCCGTAAATTTCTGCCAGCGGTCTGTTACGATAAAATAAGCTCCCTGCGCTCTGCGGCAGCTTAAATCCAATACTAAACGCTTTTTTCCAACCGTATCCGCAAGCTTTTGCAGCCGGTCATAATGAATCTTCCCATTTTGAAACACATAGGAGGTAACAATCACATGGCTCGCTCCCGCATCCAAAAACTGGTGCGCATCTTCCGGTGTCATGCCGCCGCCAACCTGCAGTCCGCCGGGATAAGCCGCCAGCGCCGCCAACGCCTGTGCCTTGTCCGCTTCGTAATAAGCAGAGCCTTTCGCATTCAGCAAAATGACGTGCCCCCCGCTGAGCCCGTCCTTTTGATACAAACGCGCGTAGAACGCCGCATCCTGCTTTGCTACAAAATTCTCCTGTGCGCAGTCATTTTGATCAGACAGGCTTGCGCCTACGATCTGCTTTACTTTGCCGTTGTGAATGTCTATACATGGGCGAAATTCCATTGTTTTACCTGCTTTCTGTTTTCTGTTATCGAAAATTAGGATAGGAATCCATAAAAATTCTTTATGGACAGTTCCTTAGATAAACGTATCCATAAAAATACCATAAGTAAGAATATCATAATCTGGTGCAAAATAAAACAGTAAATTGGAATTCCAAATAAAATAAAGTACTGCAGGCGTTACAGTTCAAGAGTTATCTGAACTGCTGCAATGAAAATGCAGCAATTTATATTTAGACGGTTACAAAATATCTGCGAATTTCATTTAAAATCTCCGTAATCTCGAATAGCATCGTCTCTGTGCTTTTCACCTCAGACACGAAGCTGCTCTGCAGCCCATATTCACGTACTTTATCTATCCAGTCAAGAATCTGTTCTTTTTTGTATCCGTCGTGCTCCAGTGCATGGTAAATATATGCGATCTCATTTTCCGCATCCGTATGAAAGATGCCGGGATCATCCGCGTTGATTGTTACCATGGCATGATGTGCCGAAGCAGCTTCTTCTATTGAATTTATTGGATTTATCGCATTTAATTTGAAGATCGGGTGGCTGTCCATCTGGCGGATTTCACCGATGGTCAGGTTTGATGTCGGATTTGTTTCTATGAAAATGCCGTTTTGCTCAATCTGGTCGATCAGCTTGTCCTGTATATATTCAAGCAGCGGCACATCCGCTTCGCTTACGCTTATAAGCTTTACGCGTTCGCAGCGCCGCTCAAAGACAGGACAATACTGCGTACACAGCAGCTTTATTTCATTCCAGAAGCTGTATCCGCTGAGCGGACATGCATCTTTGCTGTATTTGCAAAATGTTCCGCTGTTCCATTCTGCATGTCCATGACACTTTTCATCCGCATGTGCATCATGCTTTTCATCTGCATGCAGATATTCTTTTAAAATCTCTTCATGATGAATGTCGAATTTGAGCTGATAGGCTTTATACAGCATAGATACATTTAAATTGTTCAGATTCTGGCATTGTCTGATATCATAGATGTCCGCAGCCAGCTCTAAAATTCTCCCTTCCAGTATGTTGATTTGAATCGGTGCGTCCCATCCGCTGTACATCATCTTTCCCCACAGCCACAGATAATTTTCCAGCTCTTCTCTTACTTTTAATTCTACGACTTCATTTTCGCTGCACCAACGTTTTACATCCATGCCAAGCACAATCGCATGTCCGAGCCTGTCGCCGGATTTATAGAAAAACTGTTCCATCACCTCTGAAACATGCCTAAGTCCTGATAACGGATGCCTGAAATCTTCCCCGACATGATAGGTAAATCCTATGTTCGCGATTTTCTGATACTGCAGCGTCTTAGCATAACGATTCTGCAACACCGGTTTTACATTTTGTTTTGTCCGGATCATGCGAAAAGCCGGCGCTAAGATCCACGGCTCCGCCGCGTTTTCATTCGATGCCGCGTCAATGCCGACAATATATTCATGCAGATATGGAATCTCTGAGCGCAGCTCCTCAATGGCTCTTGCCAGATTCGCCGTCTTATGCCGCAGGACGATTCTGTGGTCAGAATACTTCACAAGATTGTCTTCGATGCCGCGCCAGCAGAAAAACCCTGCAATATCATCTACCGATTCCCTTTTCAGAAAATGAAACACAATTCCTATCGTCGGAAAATGAAATTCCTGAAACGGAACCTGATACTCTTTTTTCAGCTGTGTAACCGTAATATACCTGCCCTTTTGGAGTTCCTTTTGTACAAGCATTTCTGTCTGCTGCACGGAAATCAGCCGTTCCAATATTAAAATCCGATAAGCAGACAAAATATGTTCCACCTGTTTTAACAGCGAATGCTTTAGCTCCGTCCGCACCTGTTCGTAGTTCAGCGACAACTCTCTGCCGCTCCCGTATGCAGGCGTGATGCGCACTTCCAGTTTCTTTAAAAAAGACATATTTAAATGCTTATGAAGTCCCGCCTGAATCATTGTTTTGATGTCCCCATCCGGCGCGGCTGCTTTTCTTGCATTCGCAAAAAACTGCTGAAACAAGTCCAGTCCCTGCAGACCGCTGCGCTGCGCGCTTTTTGTATAAAAATAATTTTTCAGCCGGATATACCGCAGCAGCATTCTGCGAAAGCACAAATCTCCCTGTGCTTTTACATACGCAAAGCTTTGATATAAAAAAATCAGTTCCGATCCCGTGTGCAGCTCCTTGTAATTTTTATAAACACCCTGAAACAAATAATCTTCCTGCGTCTGGCAGACAGAATATCCGATAAAATGCAGCAATATCTTTTCTGTTTTCTCCGTATTCTCTTGCGCACATTCCAGGCCTGTCATCGCATTCGTTAAAAAATTGCTGATATCCTGCGGTAATTCCAACCGCACATACTGCTCAAAAGAAGTACAGCCGGGCCTTTGCATGACCTCATTTAAAAATGAAATCATACAAATCCGAATGACTGCTTCTGTAAACAGCACATTCTTTTCTTCCTGCGGCAAATGCTTTCTTGCTTCTATCATTTTACGCCACAAGTACAAATCCATATTTTTTTCCCATATTGTCTGGAAGTCATAGCCCGCATTTAAATGCAGATGCGTCTCTGCGACGCCTTTGCGCAAAATCTTGCTGAGCAGCTTGTCTGACAGGGAAATCATCGAGCTTTGTTCATACAACGCGGTAATATCCAGGCCGCACATAACGGTAAATGCTGCCACAAGCGTATCGGTTGTCATCATTCTGGATAAATGGTTCCAGATCTCTACTTTATCAAACGCTTTAGTTAATCCAAAAATATCTTCCCCATAATCAGGATGACTGACATTTTTCCACGTACGAATCGCTGCCGTGCCGTCCCGAAACGTCAGAAGCGAATCCGCGATTCTTTCCAGATTAAACAGATAATAGCAGTTCAGCTTGTCTTCGATATCCGGACATTCTCTCTGCAGAATATCATCCTTTGGGAAAAAGAGTTCAAAGAGCATGAAAATGTCATCCAGATTCGACGGCTTGTATGTGCTTTTTTTCACGAGATAATTTACGAGCGTTTTTTTGTTTTGGCTGAATTGCTGCATCAGATGCCTGCGTTTTCCAAGCTGTGCAATGCCGATGCTGTCTTCCTGCAGGAGCAGTGAATAGGATTTAAAATATTCGGTAAAAATCTGGCTTGTGCTTTGTCTAATGCCGCTGTATGGAAGCAGCAGGACTTCCAGAATCTGTGTGCTTCTTTTTTTATTCATCGTCCTGCTCCAGTAATGGACCATCTGAGAGTATTTTATTTAAGTAATCCCCTCTGGCTTCCGCGATCCATTTTTTCATTTGTGTTTTCAGAATGATATGTTCATTTTCCTCCTCAGATTCACTTTCTTCATGTTCCAACAATGGTCCCCTCAAAATTTTATTTTTTATAAACCGATACAAATCATAATAAATATTTTCACGATTATAACTAATTTCATCTGTATGATTCATAATCATTCCAATATACAAAAACTGCTGAATCATCTTTGTATTTCGGACAATCAAAAACAATTCTAAAAAATCCCTGAACTCGTCAAAATTCGAAGACGCTATTCCGATATCTATATGTCTGAATATTTTTCTGCAAATGTCGCTGTACACATTAAAATTATCACCGTATGGTTTTTTTACTACCCGCCTTCCGGTTAATGCATCCCTGTTTATGTCCTGAATCAGCCTCAAAAAAGTAACAACTGCCGAATTTGTTTTTTCTAATACAAGCACATTCTTTTTATCTTTCCGGAATTTTTTAATGACATTGATAAAATTTTGCAATTCATACGAATATTCGCCTTCCCTATATTCCTGCAGTACATGAATAAGATGTAATACTTCGTCTGCATCTGTAATAATAATATACTTCATGCGCTCACTCAGCGCATCCATATCAACCCTGTTTTCAAGCAGCCATTCCTGGCAATCATTTACCGACATTCTTTTATCCAAAAGATTTTTTAATACCTCATATCTGATGTATAATAAAGACTTCTGCCAATCTTCAAATGGATTCTTGGCAATCACAGATATATCGTATATTTTCGTCATTAACTCGCTTATCGTATAGTATTCTTCCTGATGCAGCCAATTCATGACCTCTTCCTTACTGACTACAAATAAGTCCCAAAGTTCGATACCATCATACTTATTCATACCGTTAAAAGCTGTTTGAATCAGCTCATATTGTTTCCTGGCCTCTTCACTGACTCCAATCATAGCAATAAATCTTGCAAAAACTTCTCTTGTCTCTCTCGCAATCATTTCTTCGAAAGCATATTGCAGTCCTTCCTTTTTGACAAAAAAACTCTTCTCCACAGTTTCTTTGTCAAATCTGTGTATATGTTCGAAGTATAAAAACAGCAGCTGACATATTTTCTTCAGCCATTCCTGATCATTAATATACCAGCTGAAGATTTTTTTCAAACTAATCTCTATATTTTTTACATTGGCAAATTTATACAAGTATCTGCGAATAAACTTGACATCCATAATGTCTTCTTCTTTGAAATCTTCCATATTCATGAGCAGATTTCCATAATGATACAAAAATTCATCCAGCTTCATAGATGAACGAAGTAAGTCTTTATCCAGCCTTCCCGCGGACAAAAACTCAATAAAATGAGGCAGGCCATGAATTTTTCTTCGATTGCCTTTATAATATTTTTTTCGTTCTAATATCAGCAGGATATTTTCAGCAAAATATAATATCGCATATATTTTAATTCCTATTTCGTTTAGAATATCATCCTTTCCGTCATGCTCCCCTCTGTATTTTTCAAAATAATGATTAATAAAATTATAATTAATATACACATTCCAATCATTATATTCTTTTTTTATAATTTCACGCAAAAATACATCTATATTACTGATAATCCCTAAAATTCTGTGGTTATTAACAAATGTTGCATGCAGAAAGCTATGTATATAATTGAAAATAAGATTAATTTTTTGATCTTCTGAGTACCTGCTGTCCCGCAGCATAAGCATATTGTTTACCAGGCTGTTTATAATCCATATTTCGTTGCCGATTTGTCTTGCCGTATCTCCGACAAATTCCAGATAAAAAATGATCTCTTCTTTCTTGTAATGCAGGAAATTATCTATGCTGTCATACCTATGCCCCAGCAATCGGTTCATTTGCATATTTATCAGGCTGAATAATGTAACCATATCTTTTCCTACCGAACAGATAAAATTTCGCTTTTCTTCCGGATGCTGAAAGATTCTTAAATAATACCTTGTTGATGGCGGCAGTATTTTCCCAAGGTACATGCGGGCCATATCCGACAATTCATCTTCTGCATTCTCCTTGGCGTTATTCGCCACATAATATAAAAACTCTCCGTTATCGTACAACGTCTCATTCATCTTTTTGCGAAGATAATTTCTCTGATCTTTCTGCAGGCGACCCATTTTTTCATCCATCTTATTTTCAATGACTTCCAAAAACACATCTTCATCTGCCGTAATGATGACAATCAAATTGGGATGTGCCAGATATACCCGGATCGCAGTCAGCAGTTCTTCTACTTTATCCGGAGACAAATCCACGTCATCAAAGAAAAAATAGATCAATGGCTCTTTGCCTTCCTGTTCTTTGCAGTCTGCCGTTTTCTTAATGCTTTCTATCAAAAGATCCCAGAATTTATAAATATCTTCCATCAAACGGTAACTGTTTCTTACTTGTTTTGCGGAATTTCCAATTGCTTCATAATAAGAATTCGTATAATCTGCCCTGTATTTGCCTGAAAAATTCTGCTCCAACAGCCTTTCATACTGCTTTCTCAGCTGGTTCGATTCTTTATCCCGGTTATATTTGCATGCCTGGCTGAACTGGCCTGCATCATTTTCCGAAAATGTTTCTTCCAACTTATGGATCTCTTCTTCTAATCCTGCCAAAATCCAGTCTAAGATCCCATCTTTACTGGCAAACAGCTCCGGCATTATAATCGGCAGCAAAAGATCCTGTAAATGTTCTGCATCACTGCTGTCTTCAATCATCTTTTTTAATGTAAATATAGCGGAAGTCTTTCCTGTGCCCCGTTTTCCGATAATAGAAAAGACATTATCATACATTAAATTGTATTGATAATGTCCCTTCCTATTTACGCGGCAGATTCTGTGTCTGCACTTTTCTATATTATCTATCAAATCCTGATAATCAGGAAAAATATTCGCCAATCCTTCGTTCGACAATATTTGTATTCCAACTTTTTGTAGTTCAATTTCATTCAGCGGTATGTGATCTTTCATTTTTGCTAATATCTCCTTATCCCCTTTAGCGTCCCTGCCTGGATCAGCGGCACATCGGTTGCACGGAACTCGCTCTCTTTGCTCCGCACTTTATGCCTTGGACGCTCCTTCATTAATTCATAAATGCTGTTCGTTTCTGTTTTATTCGTATTGTTTTTTCTTCTCAGCTCGTTCGGCTTCCTCAGCAAATTTTCCATCACACACATTCCCTTTTTTTGTATTTTATATTATCATATTCTCATCTTTACGAAAAGAATTATTTTATTTTCATGCAAATTGCACAAAACTGTACCAAAGCAATTTAGTCATATTAACATAAATGGAAGGGTATTCATGTTATGACAAACAGCACGGTTCCATGAATCTTACGCATATTTTTCTATAAACCATACAACCGCATAAAAATAGGTCTTCATATACATCTTCTTCCATCGCCTTTTAAAAAATAATCCAGCGGCTAACAAAACTGCTATCCCAAATAACTTGAGTATTAATACCATGCAAAAGCGCTGATCCTGAACAAAGATCCTGCCATAATAATTATTGGCAGTGAAAGCCAAAGCCGTCGCACATATACACCATGAAACAAACGTCATATTTTTACATATCAGCTTAGAGGAAGCATAATTATGCAGCCTATTATATTTTGCGTCGGATTGAATATTTCCATACATGCTTGGAAGATATTTTACCAAATCATCTTCGCCTAGAATTTTATCCCCATTTTTCAAATAACCTGCTTTTTCAAGCGTTTGTTCGATTTGAACATAATTTAAGTTTTTATCCCTAAAATACTGTTTTGTATCAAAATCCAACCCTTTCTTAGAAAAATGAATGATCCAATCTGTAATTTCAGCAATCAGCATACCGGTAACATATCCCAAAATCAGCAATACGGTAAAAAAATACCCCAGTGCATCTTTATAGGTACTGTACATGCTTTGCAGACTGCCGCTGAATTTCATACAGATATATGCCGATGCGCCAAGCAGTATGGAGCCTGGAAGCGCATATCCAAGCAGATCATAAAGTGTGATTTTTTCTATTAAGCCAGACAAAAGTGCTACTCCCTCCTTTTTGCTTGTTATTTTTCATATTGCCATACATGGTACTGAGAAAAAACTTATTTTATAGTAACACTTTGTCTGTCATTTGTAAACGAAATTCGACTAATTTCTGCAAAAAATACGTGCCGCCATCGACCCTGCACAGGTGCAAAGATATGCTTCCATCTCTTTGTCACCTTCATAATGCCGCTTTACCATTTCTCCAATCATCTGTCTGATAACACCTGTTATCTCTTCCACAGACCTGCCCGAAAACGAATCTGCCAGCTGCTGCAAAGCTTCTTCCATATATCCGGCTTCGGCAAACGGCTTTTGCATCACCATATGCCAGATCGTATCTACGAGCACAATCTCACAGATATTATCTATCATTTCGCGGTAGGATGCGTCATACCGTTCCAATACCTGTATGATATATGTCCGGTCAAATCTTCTTAAAAACCGCTGTTCGATCTGAATGCCGTTCATATACTCGTACACCGCATCTACGCCCGTCTGCTGCCTATCTGTAAGCAGGGGATAGTCGAGCATAATCAGCGTATCCTGCGGACAGAATCTGGCATCATAGCGCTTTAAAAACTCCGGCACTGCAATTTGCACCGTTTCGTACAGGCATAAAACACCATAATCATCAAACCAGCCGGACAGCTCATTCATCTGCTCAGCAACCTGCGCCGCTTTATTTACTACAAGCTGCTGTCCAAGCTCGTATTTTTCTTTGACAGACAAGTCTTTGACAGCAAGACTGTCTGAATGGGACTGCTCGAACTCCTGCAGACAATAGCATACAGCCTGCATCAGCATTTGTGCTTTTTCATAGGTTATGGATGTACTCTCAAATCCGGTATATTTTTCTGTCAGTTCCGCCACCAGCGGAAGAAGCTGTTCCATTTGATTTTGATTCATAACTACCTCCAGCAAAGTTCTTTTAACGTATCCTGATACAGTTGTCTGTCCCATCGTTTTACAATGTCAAATTTTTCAAATTCCCCTTTTCCCTGTGTTTTCTCGTATCCGCGATAGCCTGCCCGCACGGCCTGTGCAAAAATATCGAGACATGTCCCTTCCAGATAATCAAAGTCTCCGAAGCAAACCGTTTCAAACTGTTCTTTCATAAATTGAAGCAGTTCGTCATCTGTAATTTCATCCAGCATTTCATTTTTATACAGATAAAAAATTTCCTGCAGACGCATCAGCGATTCGACATAATTACTTTGAGAAATGAAATCAGAATCGCAAAACATATAGATGATCTGCGGCAAAATGCCCCTGCCGAACTCCACTCTTTGTTCCGTTTTCAGCACCTGCATTCTTTCTGCCAGCAAAAGCTGTGTGTCTTGTTCGGATAACGTCAGTCCGTATTTTTGCGTATACTGATTTGTTTCCCGCACCTGCGTCAACCATGTCTGCCGATTCATCTGCTCCAGCCAGTTTTCAGCCATATACATCCCCTCCATTGTCGTGCCATTCGTAACGCCATGGATGCTGTTCACACCTGTGGCGCCCACAGTAACATGTGATGTAGTATAGCGCAGGCCAGGGAGCCTTACAAGTCTTGAATTTTCGGCATTTTTGTGATATAATACATTTGTGAACGGGAAGGAATTACGATCAGACCACCGCTTCAATAATCAGTTTTTCTCCTATCTGATGTTTTTTCACACCTGCTTCTTTGCTCTTATTAAAATTAAAACTCAATAAATATCCTTTATCCTGTTTATAATAATCCAGATATTCCACAAGCTGTTGTCTGCCGCGTTTTTGGTATTCATTTCCATGCCAGATTTTAAGTTCCACAATAAACTGTTCACCAAGGTAATCCACAATCACATCCGTACGTTTCGCGTCTCTTGTCTGCGCTTCCAGATAGTAGTTGCCTGTACCGTTGATAATCGGTTTTAAATAGAGCAAAAACAATCTGCGGCCAGAGCTTTCAACAAATTTCTCGTCGCTTTGTCCATAAATTTCGGTGAAATGTTCTGCAAATTTCTTTAAAACCAGCTCCATATCCAGTCTTCGTCCTGTAACAAATTGATTTCGATTCCCCTGTCCGTAAAAATACATCTCACTTCCTATAGATTCTTCTGAAAGAAACAGGTTCAGCAAATACATCTCAAAAATTCGATTCGCGATTACCGCACAGCCGTTTTCTTCTTTTAAAAATCCAAACATAAGTCCGAGCTGAATGGATTTTTCCGCCGGACTGAATAAGATGCGTCTTCCCTGATATAAAATTTCCTGCATCATCGTACGCAGATTTTGATACGTGTCAAGCTGCTTTACCATGCTGTCAAACAAAGGTATGTTCTCATTCAGCAAAAGCCGGACTGCCTCAGCAATCCCCTCTTTAGACCAGGCCTGCGCATGCGCAAGACGGCTGATCTGTTCCGGTATCTCTTCGTCTGCAAACTTACAAATTGCAGAAACAAGATACGGATATCCATTTGTATAAGCATATATGCATGCTGCAGCTGCATCAATGTCCATGCCTGTCTGTCGGTCCACCTCATACTCCTTAAGCATCTGGGCAATCTGCACAGCTGTAAAGTTCATATCAATATTAAACCTTGCCGCAATATTCCATGGACTGTTATACCTGTGTTCTTCATCCGGACGCAGTTTCAGTTTCAAATTTTTAATATCGTATACGCCTGCGAGAATAACGGAATAAAAGGTCGGATTGTTTTCCCGGTCTATATAATGCCGCCGCAGCATTGCCAGAAAATCAATGAAAATCTGATTGTTTGACGCACTGTCCGCCTCATCCACAATCAATACAACCGGCTTATCCGCTTCCGCGCACATTTTGCTTAGCCAGTCAAATAATTCCCGTAAACTGCTGCCGGAAAAATCTTTTTTTGCTTGCGTATGTTCAGTCAGAACTTTTCCGTTTTTTTGAATAAGCGAAGCAAACGCGTGAACAAATACAGCCACATCCTGAAACTCTTCCGTACCTATATCCTGAAAATCCATAAACAGTACATGATAATCCTCTTTGAGATATTCTGCCAATGCCAAAAGCGTTGTTGTCTTCCCATACTGCCTGCCCTTATTGATCACAAAATACTTTCCCCTGTCTACAAACCGCTCCCGTATTTTGCTTAATCTGTCATCAAGCGGAACCATATAGTGTTTTTTGGGTATGCATTGCCCTTCTGTATTAAAATAACGCTGAGTCTGCATGTTTTCCTCCCATATCATTGCTCTTTTTAACTCTGCAGCAACATTATAACATATGCTGATACGATTTTAAAATAAAAACAGCAGCTGTCCATTACAAATAGTTGCTGTTTTATTACTGTTCATGTACAGCTTTCAGGCGGAGCAAACTACTATGTCAAAATAGTTGAATCTGCTTGGCAATAGGTGTATATTAATAGTGTTTGGTGTGGCTCTCTATATATTTTGTCACTCACGTAAATTTTTAAAATATTTCAGAAATAAAACTCAGGAGCACGAAAAAATGATCGGAATCTATTTTAGCGGCACAGGCAATTCCAAATACTGCATCCACAAATTTTTAGAAGCATACGACAGCAGCAGCTCCGCATATTCCATAGAACAGCAGGAAACCCTCTCCCATATTAAAAACAACGATGAAATCGTAATCAGCTATCCCGTGCAGTTCAGCAGCATACCTAAGATTCTTCGTGACTATATCATTGCAAACAAAAAGCTTTGGAGCGGGAAAAGAATTTTTGTCATTGCCACAATGGGACTGTTCAGCGGTGACGGAGCTGGTGTCGCCGCCCGTTTATTAACAAAATACGGCGCGGTTATCACAGGCGGCCTGCATTTGAAAATGCCGGACAGTATCAGTGATGAGAAAGCTTTAAAACGCAGTTATAAAAAAAATTGTGAAATCATAAAGACTGCCGAGGCAAAAATCCGCAAAGCAGCTGTGCAGATCAAATACGGAAAACCTCCGCAGGAAGGGTTAGGCTTTTGGTATCACGCAGCCGGATTGTTTGGACAAAGGCTGTATTTTTATCATAAGACAAAACAGTATACAGATAAACTAAAAATCAATAATGAAAAATGCATCGGCTGCGGATTGTGCGAAAATTTATGTCCTATGAAAAACATCACCATGATAAATGGTACAGCTGCCGCTGCGGACAAATGTACCATGTGTTATCGCTGCATAAATAAATGCCCAAAACAGGCAATTACATTATTGGGGAAAAAAGTGGTCGAACAGCATGATATAAGTAAATATCGAAAACCGAGTTAAAAATGTATAACTATATGAATCCCAAATGAAAAAGGTGTAAAACCTTGCATATTTTGCAAAACTTTACACCTTTTCGTTATTGTTTAATTGTTATCCGGTTCCCTGTCATTTTCATTTTCTTTCGGGTCATGTGTTTCGATATACTCGATCAGATTGAGTATCTTGGTATCGCTTACGCCCTCTGCCCTTAGGCTTCTTATGAGATTTACCATTGCCTTGCCTGTCATACAGCCACCTGCTTTCTGTCCTTGTACTGATTGCTGCAGATTTATATTAACAAATATCATAAAAAGTGTAAAGGGCATATCATTAAAAAACTACTGTATCGTCATGTACGTATACCCCATCAGGCTTAAGTCCACTTCCCTGGCCACTTCACGCCCTTCCCGGATTGCCCAGACAACAAGCGACTGTCCTCTGTGCATATCGCCGCAGACAAATATGTTCGCCGCGCTCGTCTCATACTGCCCGGATTTTGTCTGTACATTTGTCCGTTCATTCAGCTTCACGCCGAATGCGTCGGCAGTGTATTTCTCACTTCCTAGAAATCCGGCCGCGATGAGTACCATATCTGCCTGGATTTTCTTTTCACTTCCCGCTGCTTCCGTGAATGCCATCCGTCCGGTCTTTTCGTCTTTCGTCTGTTCTAACCGAACGGTTATGATGCTGGTCAGATTCCCGTTTTTGTCCTTTAAAAACTCTTTCACGGTCGTCTGATAAATACGCGGGTCGTGTCCAAATACCGCGATTGCCTCTTCCTGGCCATAGTCTGTTTTGCTGACCTTTGGCCATTCCGGCCATGGATTGTCCGCGGCGCGCTCATCCGGCGCTTTCGGCATCATTTCCAGCTGAGTCACAGATGCCGCTCCGAGACGGATGCATGTGCCGACACAGTCATTTCCGGTATCGCCGCCTCCTATGACAATGACATGTTTTCCTTTTGGCGAAACGAATTTTTTGTCTTTTAAGTCAGAATCAAGCAGGCTTTTTGTCACGCTGCTCAGATAATCGACGGCAAAGTAAATACCCTTTGCGTCACGTCCAGGCGCATGGATGTCTCTTGGATTTTTGGCGCCGCATGCTAAGATCACGCGGTCATATTCCTTTAGCAGCTTTGCCGCCTTTACGTCCTTTCCGACATTTGCGTTCGTGATAAACTCCACGCCTTCTTCCTGCATCACAGCGACTTTTAAGTCTATGACCGACTTTTCCAGCTTCATATTGGGAATGCCGTACATTAAAAGCCCGCCGATACGGTCATCCCGTTCGTATACGGTTACATGATGGCCGCGTTTATTCAGCTGGTCTGCGGCCGCAAGTCCGGCCGGGCCGGAGCCTACGACTGCAACACGTTTTCCGGTACGCACTTTTGGAGGATTTGCCGCGGCAAGTCCGTGTTCATATGCATATTCGATAATGCCATGCTCATTTTCCTTTGTTGTTACCGCTTCTGTGTAATGTCCACAAGTGCATGCCGCTTCACATAGGGCCGGACATACGCGCGAAGTAAACTCCGGGAAGTTGTTCGTTTTCATCAGGCGGTAATACGCCTGTTCCCAGTTGCCGGTGTATACCAGATCATTCCATTCAGGAATCAGATTGTGCAGGGGACATCCGCTTGCCATGCCTTCAATCAGCATGCCTGCCTGACAAAACGGCACCCCGCATTCCATGCACCGCGCACCTTGTTTTTGCTGCTCTTGTCTGGAAAGAGGCCGATGGAATTCGCGGAAATGTAAAATGCGCTCTTTTGGTTCCTGCGCCCTGCTCGTCTTTCTTTCATAATCCATAAATCCGGTTGGTTTTCCCATGTCGTCTCCCTCCTATCTTCCTGCGTTTGCATAAAAAGCTTCAATCTGCGCCTGTTCTGCGTTCAGTCCTTTTTCTTCCATCTGCACAATCGCTAACATCATGCGCTTATAGTCATGCGGCACGATCTTTTTAAATTTCGGCAGATACTCGCTGAAATGATCAAGGATCCGTTTTCCTTTTTCAGAATTGGTCAGATTCACATGCTCCTGGATCATTTCTTTTAATTCCAGCACGTCGTATTTGGAAGTAATCTCTTCTGAAGAAACCATGCCTTTATTGATCCTCGTATACAGGTCATTATCCTCATCCAATACATATGCAATGCCGCCGCTCATGCCCGCAGCAAAGTTTTTTCCGGTATGTCCTAAGATTACCACGCGCCCGCCTGTCATGTATTCACAGCCATGATCTCCGACACCTTCCACAACCGCGTTGGCGCCGGAATTGCGCACACAGAACCGCTCGCCTGCCACGCCGCTGATAAATGCCTTGCCGCTTGTCGCACCATACAACGCTACGTTTCCGATAATGATATTTTCATCTTTTTGAAAACGGCTTCCTGTCGGTGCGTAGACAATCAGCTTGCCGCCGGACAATCCTTTTCCGAAATAATCATTGGAATCCCCTTCCAGCTCCAGCGTCAGTCCCTTTGGAATAAACGCTCCGAAGCTCTGTCCGCCTGCTCCGCTGCACCGGACGATGTACGTGTCTTCTGCAAGTCCCTGCGGATATTTTTTTGTAATCTCAGAGCCTAAGATCGTTCCGAACGCACGGTCTGTATTTGATACCTCCAGCGCAATGCTTCTCTTTGTTCCATTCGCCAGCGCACTTTGCAGCTGCTTTAACAGCACTTTTTCATCTTTTGAACGTTCCAGATGGAAATCATATACCTTTTTCGGATCAAAAATGACTTTTTCGCTGCCGTCCGCAAACGGATTGTTCAGAATCCGGCTTAAATCCAGCTCTTTCTGCCGCTTGGACAAATCCTGCCTTACGCGCAGCAGGTCGCTGCGTCCCACCAGTTCATCAACGGTGCGAATGCCGAGCCTTGCCATAATCTCGCGCAAATCCTGGGCGATAAATTTCATAAAGTTGACTACATATTCCGGCTTTCCGTCAAAACGGGCGCGCAGCTTTGGATTTTGCGTAGCAATGCCCGCAGGACACGTATCCAGGTTGCAGACACGCATCATGACGCAGCCCATCGTTACAAGAGGCGCCGTTGCAAATCCAAATTCCTCGGCTCCCAGCAGCGCGGCTATCGCCACGTCGCGTCCGGTCATCAGCTTTCCGTCTGTCTCAATGCGTACTTTATTGCGCAATCCGTTTAAAATAAGTGTCTGGTGCGTCTCAGACAAGCCAAGCTCCCATGGAAGACCCGCGTTATGAATCGAGCTTCTCGGCGCCGCACCGGTCCCTCCGTCATAGCCGGATATTAAAATCAGCTGCGCGCCTGCTTTTGCAACGCCTGCCGCAACGGTACCGACACCTGCTTCTGAAACAAGCTTTACAGAAATCCTTGCCGCACGGTTGGAGTTTTTCAAGTCATAAATCAGCTGTTCCAAATCTTCAATTGAATAAATATCATGATGCGGCGGCGGGGAAATTAAGGAAACGCCTGGTGTGGACAGCCTTGTCTTTGCAATCCATGGATACACTTTTTTGCCCGGCAGGTGCCCGCCTTCCCCCGGTTTTGCACCCTGCGCCATTTTGATCTGAATTTCTTCTGCGCTGACCAGATATCTGCTCGTCACGCCAAAACGGCCCGATGCTACCTGCTTAATCGCGGAGCATTTATTTAATCCATCCGGGCCAATCGTCAGACGTTCCAGGCTCTCGCCCCCTTCACCGGTATTGGATTTTCCATGCAGCATATTCATGGCAATCGCCAACGTCTCATGCGCTTCCTGTGAAATAGAGCCATAGGACATCGCTCCGGTTTTAAATCTTGTTACAATAGATTCCACGCTTTCTACTTCTTCGATCGGAATCCCCTGCTTTGGATAGCAAAAATCAAACATGCCGCGGATATATGCATCTTTTTCTTCTTCATTTACCATCTGCGCGTATTTTTGGAACAGGGAATAATCGCCCATCCTCGTTGACTTTTGCAGCATATGAATCGTCGCCGGATTGTACAGGTGCTGTCCGGCTCCGCTGCGCATTTTATGGCGCCCTTTCGAATCCAGGGATTCATCCACTTCCAGTCCCAGCGGGTCGTAGGCAAGCGAATGCAGGTAGTCTACGTCATGTTCAATATCGGTTAGCGTAATGCCGCCGATTCTGCTGACCGTATTCGTAAAATATTTGTCGATCACGGATTTATCTATTCCTATCGCCTCAAAAATCTTCGCGCCCTGGTAAGACTGAATCGTAGAAATCCCCATTTTAGACGCGATTTTTACGATGCCGGACACAACCGCGTGGTTATAATCATCCACTGCCGCATAGTGGTCTTTATTCAGCATTTTTAAGTCTACCAGTTCCCTGACGGTCTCATGTGCCAGGTACGGATTAACCGCGCTTGCGCCATATCCTAACAATGTCGCAAAATGATGCACTTCCCGTGGTTCGCCGGACTCTAAAATAATCGACAGAGACGTCCGTTTTTTTGTAATGACCAGATGTTCATGAAGCGCCGCGACAGCTAACAGCGACGGAATTGCCACATGATTTTCGTCCACGCCCCGGTCTGATAAGATCAAAATATTCGCGCCTTCCCGGTATGCACGGTCTGCTTCCAGAAACAGCCGGTCTACGGCCTTTTCCAGACTTGTATTTTTATAATAAATGATAGGAATCTCAGCAACCTGAAACCCTTCCACATGCATGGCCCGGATTTTCATCAAATCCGTATTGGTAAGAATCGGATTGTTTACTTTTAATACCTGGCAGTTTTCCGGCCGTTCCTCTAACAGGTTGCCGTCGTCTCCGATATATACGCATGTCGAGGTCACGATCTTTTCCCTGATCGAATCAATCGGCGGATTCGTTACCTGCGCAAACAGCTGCTTAAAATAATTAAACAACGGCTGATGGTCGTCCGCAAGCACTGCCAGCGGAATGTCAATGCCCATCGCACTTGTAGATTCTGTGCCGTTTAACGCCATCGGCAAAATGACCTCTTTCATGGATTCGTACGTATAGCCAAATGCGCGCTGCAGTTTTTTCAGCTGCTCTTTTGTAAACTCCGGCACGCGCTCGTTTGGGATTTTTAAATCCTGCAGCTGCACGAGATTGCGATCCAGCCATTCTCCATACGGACGTTTTCCCGCATAGTATTCCTTTAACGCGTCATCTTCAATGATCCGCCCGTTCACGGTATCCACAAGCAGCATTTTTCCCGGCCTTAAACGGTCTTTTTTTATGATTTTCGTCGCATCCAGATCCAGTACGCCGACCTCAGACGATAAAATGAGCTGGTCGTCATCCGTAAGATAATATCTCGACGGGCGCAGTCCGTTGCGGTCCAATACCGCCCCCATCAGATCGCCGTCTGAAAATAAAATGGATGCCGGGCCGTCCCACGGTTCCATCATCGTCGCATAATACTGGTAAAAGTCTTTTTTCTTCTGCGTCATCGTATCGTTATGCGACCACGGCTCTGGAATCATAATCATAACTGCCAGCGGAAGGGGCATCCCGCTCATCACAAGAAACTCCAATGTATTATCCAGCTGCGCAGAATCAGAACCCTCCGCGTGCACAACCGGAAGCACTTTGGATAATTCTGCATCTAACTCCCCGCAGGTCATCGTCTCTTCCCTGCCGAACATCTTATCCACATTGCCCCTGATCGTATTAATCTCACCGTTATGTACGATCAGCCGGTTTGGATGCGCGCGTTCCCAGCTTGGATTGGTATTCGTGGAAAATCTGGAATGCACCATCGCGATAGCGCTTTCGTAATGCTTATCCTGCAGATCAGAAAAAAACAGACGAAGCTGGTCTACCAAAAACATTCCTTTATAAACGATCGTCCGGCTGGAAAGGGAACAGACATACGTAAAATCATTTGACTGCTCAAATACCCTGCGCACAATATACAGCCTGCGGTCAAACGCCAGTCCTTTTTCCACATCCTGCGGCCGCTTTACAAACCCCTGCATAATATACGGCATACAGTCCACCGCTTTTTTTCCTAATCTCTCCGGTACTGTCGGCACGTTTCTCCATCCAAGAAATTCCATGCCTTCTTTTTCCACAATGACTTCAAACATCTTCATCGCACGCCTGCGTTTAAACTCATCCTGCGGAAAGAAAAACATCCCGACGCCAAATTCCCGTTCTCCATCTAAGATAATGCCAAGCGGCTTGCATACCTGAGAAAAAAACGGATAGGAAATCTGCAAAAGGATGCCGACACCGTCACCTGTCTTTCCCTCCGCGTCTTTTCCTGCCCGGTGCTGCAGATTTTCAACGATTTTTAATGCATGTTCCACAGTTGCATGCGTCTTTTTTCCTTTGACATTCACAACCGCGCCGATCCCGCAGCTGTCGTGTTCAAAAGCAGGATCATACATGCCAAGCTCTCTTGCGTTGCTTTCATTTTGCGTATATTTTGTCATCATAGCTGTTCCTTTCCATACATAAAACAAAAATGTGATACTGCGGTTTCTTTTGCTGATACAACTATACAACTTTTAAATTTGAAAGTAAATATGGGATTTTGTGCAAATTGTCAGATTATTAGATAATTTGCATTTTTCATTGAATTTATTAGATTTTATCGCTTATTATCTTTAATTTTTTTCGTTATGTAAACCTATTATCTAACTCTTTCTATAAAATTCCTAATAATATTAAGTGTCTGAAAATTGCTTTTCGAAAGATGTGCCATAACCGAGATGCGGAAGAAATAATACTTTTGTGGACATCCGGACGCTGGATGAGGAGCGAAGCCTCATCCAACTGGTTTTGATCATGATGCCTGATCCAGCATATCGTGAATATATGTCAGCAAACCATCCTCCGTATCTATGCCGTATTTCTGATTTATCAAAACATAATACTTCATAATCCTCTCCTTTGAAAGAAGTTCACTGGACGGAATTCTATCGCCATATCCTTTTCGTGCCTCCATCCACGGATCCTCATTATGCGTGATCTTCTCCAATACCTTTCCGCCATACATGCCGAAAGTATTTGCCACAAGGTCGATTACCCGCCTTTCATCATCTGTCAGGGCATCCTCCGTTCCTTCCAGAAGCGCGAAGCGCGCATCATCTATAGGATTATATTTAAAATCCCGGAATAGATCATAAACCTCTGGATAAACCGGACCGTGAATCCACGCCCTGCAATCTTCTTCAAAGATTGTCTTTCCATACAACGCGGAATACACACCCTGTATAAAATAAAGCAGCTTCTGCAGCATGAGTGGCGTCACCTCTTCCAGCTTTTCAAAAATATACGCAATCACCCTAAGCATCTTATCCGAAACAGAAAACAGGCTTTCTATGCTCTCTGCCGCAGCAAAAGCTTTTCTGTATGCCGCATCTGTCAGCTTCTCCCGGTTCTCCACGAGCTTCTGCTTCATGTATGCCGGGGATGAAAGCGCTGCTTTGATGATATCCGAATATTCTTTGGATGGTACCTGTCCTTCCAGATATCTCGGTATTGTCACCTCGCCGAACCCAAGTGCTAGGGAAAGCGGAGCCTTACCAATCTTATAGATTTTCATCAGCCTTTCGATATCGTCAAGCGTTACAAGCCCCTCTGCTGCCCTGTATTGCTCATCAATTTCCTGAACATTCTTATCAATAAGACCCGGAATGCTCATTTCCTCACCGCACTCCGCGCAGACAGCCACAGTGATTGCAAAGGTATATTCCTTATCCCTTATATTCTTTACAATGTCCTTCTTCTGCAAAAGGTACTCGGTCTCTTTCCTGCACTCTATGCAGAAATCTCTTCTTCCCTTCTCTGTCATAATGGTCACCTCCGATTTGCCTGCTGGTTAGAGTGTATGATTTGTTTTTTCATTTTATCTATCATCATTATAATTCTATGATAGTATTTTGTCAATATCCCATCATAAAACGCGGCAGGAAAATTTTCCTGCCGCGTTTTTCATTTTCATATTTTTCCTACACATCTCAATCAGCCAGGCTCCTTAAATCTGACTGTATACGATCTCCTGCGTCGCCTCGTTCACATGAAACTGAACCGTTAACGTATCACCGTCCTTTACACTGGAATCAAACGTCACGGTCATTGTATATGGCTGGTTGTTTACACTCTCCACAAAAGTGATGTTAAAAGCGCTCACGTTGTCAGCTACCGTAAACTGCAGCGTCGTCTCTCCAAAATCTGCCTTTAATGTAACCGGATCACTCCCTGCTCCACCCTGCGGCCTGGCTGAAAAATTCGTAAAGTCCGCAGTTGTCCCGTTAACAAATTTGACGTTAATCGTGCGTGCCGCCGGAGCCTCCTTTTGCACAAATGCGGCGGTAGCAGCCGCCGTTCCATCCACTACCAGGCGGACCTCAGATACCGTCAGTTCTATTTTGACGCCTGAAGCCTTTGCTTTCGCCATACTGAGCCCTCTGGCCTCATACACCGAGCCGTCGTTACAGCGGATATAAAAATCAAGGGAAACATCCGGGGTAAATTTCAGCGGAACCCGAATAGACTTTCCGGCAATCCAGTAACTCATATTCTGCGTTGCCAGATACTCTTCGCCCCAGCTGCTGCTACCGATCTCTTCAAAATACAGTTCATTAATCTGTTTTCCCGTATTATTATAGAAATTGATCGAAGCAGAAATCATTTTTGCAGCAACCGTAACCTGACAAGCTGCAGTATAGCCTCCATCCGCTGTTGTCGCAATGATCGTGGCTGTTCCGGCTTTTATGCCCGTCACCTTGCCGGAGCTGCTTACAGCCGCAACGGAAGGGTCGCTTGATGTCCATGTCACTTTCTTGTTTGCTCCGCTTGGGCTTACCGTCGCTCTCAGATACGCCGTATTGCCGGCTTTAAGCGATAATGAGGTCTTGTTTAGTTTTATGCCGGAAACTTGCGCCGCATTCTTTGTTTTAAAAGCAGCCGTAGCTTTTATACTTCCGTTTACAGAAAGCGTGGCCCTTATTAAGGTCAGTTCGATCCTGGTGCCACCCTCCTGAGCCTTTGCAAGCTTTAAGCCCTTCGCTTCGTATTCTGAGCCGTCACTGCAGCGGATATAAAAATCAAGGGAATTTTCCTGCACAAATGTCAGCGGCACCTGGATAACCGTTTTATTCTCCCAGCCTGTAAGAGCAGACGCTGCCAGATACTCCTCCCCGTAATCATCAGCGTCGGAATCTTCAAAATACAATTCCTTAATCTGTTTGCCGGTATTATTATAAAAGCTGATCAGGGCGGTAACCGTCTTTTCAGTCACTGTAACCTGACAGGCTGCCGTATAACCCCCATCCGCTGTCCTTGCAGTGATTGTAGTCGTTCCGGCTTTTACGCCTGTCACCTTGCCGGAGCTGTTTACAGTGGCAACAGAAGTATTGCCGGAAGTCCAGGTCACCTTCTTGTCCGCGCCGGCCGGGCTTACCGTTGCGGCCAGATTCATCGTCTGACCCGCCATAAGCGTTGCGGATGTCTTGTCTAAGCTAACTCCGGTGACACTTGGCGCTGAATCTTCTTTTTTCACAAATTCCACGGAAGCGACTTTTCTATTTTTTACTTTCAAAGAAACCTGTGACTTTGTCAGGTCAATGACACTGCCCGAAGCCTTCGCTTTCGCCAGTTTCAGCCCTTTCGCCTCGTAGCCTGAGCCATCGCTGTAACGGATGAAAAAGTCAAGAGCGGCGCTTTTCTTAAATTCCAGCGGAACCATAATATACCGGTTGTTGCTCCAGTATCTGAATTTGCGGACAGATAAGTATTCGTCCCCGTAATCTTCGGCGTTGGAATCTTCGAAATACAACTCGGTAATCCGTTTGCCTGTGTGATTATAAAATTTGATCGAAGCCGAGATGGTCTTGGACGGAGCCGCCGCCTCCGCCGTCATCGCCATTCCCGGCAAAAGGGAAATGCACAGCACTGCCACAAGAAACAACGCAATCCCTCTTTTACACAAATGTATCGTCTTTGTTTTCATGATTTGACACTCCTTTTCTGTGATATTTTTACATTATAAATCCATCCGCAGAATTTATGGAAGTCCTCACATGAATCGAACGGTATTTGACATGAATCGACGTTTCGTTCTGCTTTCCGTTGACTAAAAATTTTTTATTGTTTTCTTACTTGTTATTAAGAAATTTCTTTACAGTTTTTATAATATGATGTACAATGTTACAAATTAAGCAATTGAAAGGAAGAATTCTACATGTGAGAATGGCTCAAAAATAAACATGACTGTAGCATCCAAAGGAATGAGCCAAGCTGCTCTAGAGCGTGTTTGAAAAATGCTTTGTTTTATCTTTCCAGATGGTACTAAAATATAAATTATGAATACATCACAACACTGTTACAAAAAGACATAAACAAATACAAAAAAGGATACAGATTTAATATGAATATTGAATATTCAAAACAGTCAGTAAAAACGATTAACAGCATGGATAAACGTACAAAACAACGCATAAAAACCGCCGTAGAAAATATTCCCAATGGAGACATAAAGCCTCTAAAAGGCTGCAATGGAAGCTATCGGCTACGTGTCGGGGATCTACGCATACTATTTTCATATCCAGAAAAAAATACAGTATTGATAGAAAAAATAAAGCCGCGCGGCGAAGTATATAAGGGGGTATAACTTATGTCACCTGTCAGAAATCAACTCGTACAAATGATTGACTGCCTTCCAGATCAGGAACAGTTATTGCTCTTCGAAATTGTAAAAAGATTTGTTCCTGATGATGTAGCAACTCCTGATGATCTTAAGGATATCTATATGGCACGTACAGAATATGCAAACGGTGAAACAATAGATCACAATATCATTAACTGGGATTAATTACATGCAAAAGTCAGGTAATTATAATTGGCTTTTGGGGGAATAACTCTAATGATAAAAATATTACCGATAGTTTTTCCTGTTGCTACTTGTCAAGGACGTATTCATCATTTTTCATCACTTTTTCTTGATTTTCCCTGTTTTCCATGCTCTAAGTCATGGAGAATGACACGCTTTAACTTGTCCTCTACGCTTTGGGTACTCGTAGCAGAGAAATGTACCTCGACTAAGTAGGTTGTCTTATCAATCTTCTTTTGCAAACAGGGCGTTAATCGCCCTGTGGTGTTGGTCTGAATGTTGTCGCTCATGCTCCTCCTTTTGGGCGCAAAAAAAGACACATGGTTTTCAGAAATTCCTGTTCCATGCGCCTTTACGCTGTTACTTTAATATTT
>CAOKJJ010000057.1 GCA_948468465.1 uncultured Eubacterium sp.
AGTACTTGTTTTTTTTATAGTTTTTTTCATGCAGACATGGTATGATATAGTTATCTGAGCGGCTGTGAAGAAAGAAGTTTGAACAGTTGTTTTGGTATTTATCAGGAGGGATTGATTGGTCATGAGGCATAAAACAACACATTTTTTAGCAGTCAGTTTTATTCTGGCATCTGTGTTCTGCATGATTGTGTTCCATGTTCAGACGACTTGGATGAACCGGATGGGGGCAAAAGCAATCAAGGATATAGGTGTAATTTACATGTCGGGCATGAGCAGGCAGGTGGCAGCGCATTTTGGGACTACCATTGAGCTGCGACTTTCCCAGGTAGGGGCTTTGGTGGACGCGGTATCTCCGGCGAGGGAAAAAGAGCAGGCGGCTATGCGTCTGGAGCTTGCTTATTATGCCAGGTCCAGAGGATTTGAATATCTGGCGTTTTATACAGAGGATGGGGATTTTGATATGATATACGGTTCCAGAGTAAAGCCGGAAGTGCCGCGGGCGCTGCATAGTTCCGTTATGGGCGGAAAAGACAATGTCAGTGCCGGACGGGACGAACACGGGGAACGTGTGGTTTTAATCGGTGTTCCGGCAGCTTATGAGATGGGGGACGGGAGAAAGAGCGCCGCGCTGGTAGCCGGCCTTCCGTCCAGTTATTTTAGTGATACGCTGTCTGTGAATCTTGACAGCAGCATGGTAGAATATGCCATTGTCCGAAAGGATGGAACCTTTATCATCAGTAATGAGGAGTCAGAAAGCGGCAATTATTTTCATCAGGCAGGCTGGGATGAGCAGCATACAGCGCAGCTGATACAATCTATGGAGGATGAGCAGAAATTTTCCGAAGAAGTGGAAGCAGGGGGGAAAAGGTGGAATCTGTACTGCACAGAGCTTCCTGCTTCTGAATGGAGCCTGCTGCTTTGCATGCCTTACAATACGCTGGACCAGACGGTAGAACAGCTTGCGGACAGATGGACCTTTTGCGCGGTGGCAGGCTGTCTGCTTGTTCTGTGCGCGCTTCTTGCGGTATTTGCCTTATATTATCGTCTGACAAGAAGGCAGATGCGTGAGTTAAACCGGGCGTATCAGTCCGCGGAAAAGGAACGGCGTACAGCAGAACAGGCAAGCAGGGCAAAAAGTGAGTTTCTTTCTAATATGAGCCATGATATCCGTACGCCTATGAACGGTATTATGGGAATGGCGTCCGTTGCGATGAACAGTTTAGACGATGCGATACGGGTGCGTATGTGCTTAAAACGCATCAGCGTATCCAGCCGTCATCTGCTTGGACTTATTAACGATATGCTGGATATGGCGAAAATGGAAAACGGCGGCTTTGCCCTGAATATGGAGCCGCTTTCACTGCGGGAGATCATGCAGAATATCATGACGGTTATTCAGCCGCAGGTGCAGGAAAAAGAACAGCATTTTAATATTTATGTGCAGAATATCCAGTATGAAAATGTATGTACAGACAGAGTAAGGCTAAGTCAGATTTTATTAAACATTATCGGCAATTGTGTAAAATTTACACAAAAAAACGGAAATATTCAGGTCATGCTTTCCGAAGAACCGTCTCCAAAAGGAACTACATACATCCGTTCCTGTCTGCATATTAAAGATAATGGAATCGGGATGGCAAAGGAATTTCAGGACAAAATTTTTGACGCGTTTTCCAGAGAAGACCATGCGCGTGTGGAAAAAAGCGAGGGAGCAGGCATGGGCATGGCAATTACGAAGTATATTGTAGATGCCATGGGAGGAACGATTCGTGTGGAGAGTGAACCGGATGTAGGAAGTGACTTTTATATTTCTATAGATATGGAAATCGTACAGCAGGATCAGGAACTGCTATTGCCAAAACGTGAGGCGCTCGTAGCAGATGATGATGAAATGTGCTGTAAAATTGCGGAAAGCACGCTGTCATCGATCGGACTGAACGCGCAGTGCGTGCAGGATAAGCAGCAGATGTATCAAATACTGGACGAATATCACCGCAGCAAAAAAGATATCATCGTACTGCTGGACTGGGATCTGCAGGGACAGGATTGTATACAAACCGCACAGCAGCTGCGCAGCCGTTTTGGCGAGGGCATCACATTAATCTTGCTTTCAGATGGTGAATGGGATGAGCTGGAAGAACAGGCTGCCAATGTCAGAATTGACGGATTTATTGCGAAACCGCTGTTTCGTTCCGGGCTGTATTATGGATTGCGGCCAGTTATAGATAAAAATCAAAATAAAGATAAAAATAAAGATAAAAATAAAAATAAAGATAAAAATAAAAATAATGAGTCAGAAGCGCCCTCACCAACGGAACCAGCCGAGGAACAGGTGATGGATTTTACCGGCAGACGTGTCCTGTTTGCAGAAGACAATGACTTAAACTGGGAGATTGGGCAGGCCATGCTTTGTGAGCTTGGCCTGGAGCTGGATCGCGCGGAAAACGGCAAGGTTTGCTTAGAAAAATTTGAGCAGTCAAAAGAAGGCTGGTATGATATTATTTTAATGGATCTTAGAATGCCGGTTATGACCGGATATGAAGCGGCTGCTGCCATCCGCAGCCTTACACGGGCAGATGCAGCAAAGATTCCGATTATCGCCGTCAGCGCGGATGCATTTGAAGATGACGTGGAGAAATGTCTTGCCTGCGGTATGAACGCACATGCCGCGAAGCCTTATGATATCATGGAATTGATGAAGCTGATCAGCCGGAATCTGCATACATAACAGGGAATGCTGATCATTTTACGACAGGGAGGTTATGATCTTGAAAAAGAGGATAGCAATAGGCACAGCGCTGCTGGCAGCCGCGGTTTTGTCTGCCTGCGCCAAAACAAACGCCACATTCGAACAATTACAGCTGCAGGAACAAAAAGAACCAGAAACAGAACTCACTCTTTGGACATTTCCAGTGGGAAACTGGGGGAACTTAACGGCTGTTTCCGGACTGATAGCCGGATTTCACAAGGAATATCCCCAAATTCATGTAAACGTAGAGTGTCTGGATTATGACAGCGGCGATGAGAAAATACAGGAAGCAGCTGCACAGGGCAGCGCACCGGATCTTGTCTTTGAAGGCCCGGAGCGGCTCGTGGCAGGATGGGGAGAGCAGGGGCTTTTGGCGGATTTATCTGATCTGTGGGAATCAGACGTGGCCGGAGGCATTTATGAAAATATCCGAAATGCCTGCCGGCACAAGAATGGCGCCTATTATGAATTTCCGGTCTGCATGACCGCCCACTGCATGGCCATTAATTATGATTTGTTCCAAAAATCCGGCGCTCTTTCATATATCAATGAAAAAACGCATACATGGACAACCCGGGATTTTATTCATGCCGTACATGCACTGTATGATTACGGACAGAAACGTGCCGGCGTTATTTATTGCAAAAATCAGAGCGGCGATCAGGGAACACGCGCGCTTGTGAATAATCTTTATGGAGGAAGGTTTACAAATGAGGAACATAGCGAATATCTGGTTGACAGCCCGGCCAACAGAAAGGCGCTAAAGCTCCTAAAGGAGCTGGAAGGCATTACATTTGAGCCGGACATGACAGCTGCGGATGAAATTGACAGCTTCTGCCGCGGGGAGCTGGCGATGGCTTTTTGCTGGAATGCTTCGGCAGAGATTACGCAGACAGTGAATGATGTGGTACATGGCTTTGAAATCTTTCCGATGACGTTTCCGACAGACGCAGAAGAACCAAGCCTTCAGGGCGGCATATGGGGATTCGGCATTTTTGACAACGGAGATGAAAAGCGGGTGGATGCCGCAAAGACATTTATTCGCTATATGACGGAAAATGATGACAAATACAGACGGGCAGTGCTGACTTCTTCGTTTTGGCCGGTACGAACGATGCAGGAGGTATACGAAAATGACCAGCTGATGACAGAATACAGCGGATTTATGCAGTATATGGGCGATTATTACCAGGTTACGCCCGGATGGACAAAAGCCCGCGAGGAATGGTGGAAGATGCTGCAAAAGATTGGAAATGGGAAAGATATTGATGCGGCTGTGCGGGAATTTTCAAAAAGCACTTTTCATCAGGAATAGAAATTCATAATACAGCAAAGTTCTTGTAAAAAAATAGTAACAATTATATAAAAAATATGGAAAAAGTATTGAAATTGCCTTTTGACTGTGCTACAATAACAAAAGTCGTGAGTCTGTACATCTTGCAGATATCAGACGTACAGATTAATTACAAGATGGAGGTGTCAATTTTGGCTGCGTTGAAGCTTATTCTGGAAGTTTTATTTATCATAGTATGTATCGCGTTAACAGTGATTATTTTAATGCAGGAAGGTAAGTCAGCAGGACTGGGAGCGATTGCTGGTGCGGCGGATACTTACTGGGGCAAAAATAAAGGCCGTTCCATGGAAGGGATGCTTGTAAAGCTGACAAGGGTACTTGTTGTATTATTTATCGTTATTTCAGCGGTCCTGAATATCGGAAGCTTTAATTAAGGAACGAATGAAACTGTCGCGGGGAGCGGCAGTTTTTTTGTCATTTTCTTATCTTAAAAAAAGCTAAGGAATTGTAAATAAAAGCAGATAAAAGTAAAGGATGATATATATGGACGAAAAATTATTAGAAGACAGAAAGAAAATGATTTATGAATTTATTTGCGACGAACTGTATGTTCCGATGAAGGCAAAAGAAATGGCCGTGGTTCTTAATGTGCCCAAAAGCCAGAGAACGCAGCTGCAGGAAGTGTTGGATGCTTTGGTGGATGAGTGTAAGATAGAAGTGTCTAAAAAGGGAAAATACGCCAAGTCACAGGGGCATGTTTTGCCTGGGGTTTATACAGGCAATGCAAAAGGCTTTGGATTTGTAGCGGTAGAAGGGGAAGAGGAGGATTATTTTATTGCGGGGGAAAACCGTAATGGCGCCGTTCATATGGACCAGGTGCAGATACAGCCGCTTCCCGGACAGAGCGGCAGACGCAGGGAGGCGCAGATTGTCCGTGTCATATCGCATGGGCTTAAGGAGCTGGTGGGGACCTACGAAGCCAGCAGGACGTTCGGATTTGTCGTGCCGGACAATCAGAAGTTCGGACAGGATATATTTATAGCACAGGAACATTCGCTTGGCGCTGTTTCCGGCCATAAAGTTGTCGTAAAGCTGACGGACTACGGGGAAAAGGGAAAGAAGCCGGAAGGCAGGATTATTGAGATTCTCGGCCATCAGAACGACCCGGGCATTGATATTTTGTCGATTGTCAAAGATTTTGATCTGCCGACAGGGTTTGAAGACAAGCTGCTGCGTCAGGCTGTGAATGTGGCAAAGGAAGTCAGCGCAGCGGATATGCAGGGGCGTAAAGACCTCAGGGACTGGCAGATGGTTACGATAGATGGAGAAGATGCAAAAGATCTGGACGACGCGGTTTCCTGTGTGATGGAAGGGGAATATTACCGACTGGGTGTGCATATCGCAGATGTGAGCAACTATGTGCAGGAGCATTCTGCGCTGGATGTGGAAGCGTTAAAGCGAGGAACGAGTGTGTATCTGGTAGACCGGGTGATTCCTATGCTGCCGCATAAGCTGTCGAATGGGATCTGTTCGTTAAATGAGGGAGAAGATCGCCTGGCGTTAAGCTGTCTGATGCTCATTGACAAAAACGGAAAGGTGATCGACCATGAAATTGCCGAGACGGTCATTAACGTTGACCGCCGGATGAGCTATACGGCAGTGAAAAAGATTCTGGATGACCACGAGGAGGCGCTTTGTGCGGAATATGAAGCGCTTGTGCCGATGTTTGAACGGATGAAAGAGCTTGCGGCGCTGCTGCGGAAAAAAAGGATGAAACGCGGTTCGATTGATTTTGACTTTCCGGAGACGAAGATCATACTGGATACAAAGGGAAAGCCGGTCGAAATCAAACCATACGAACGAAATACGGCTACGAATTTAATCGAAGACTTTATGCTGATTGCGAACGAAACAGTAGCGGAGGATTTTTTCTGGCAGGAGGTGCCGTTTGTGTACCGTTCGCATCAGACGCCGGATCCGGAGCGGGTAAAAAAACTGGCGGCCTTTATTTCTAACTTTGGACTTTCGATTCATGGCGCGCGGGATGACATTCATCCGAAAGAACTGCAGAAGCTGTTAGGGAATATTGCAGGCACGCCGCAGGAAGCTATGATCAGCCGCCTGACGCTGCGGTCTATGAAACGGGCGAATTATACGGTGGACTGTCTGGGGCATTTTGGACTTGCGACGCAGTATTACTGTCATTTTACTTCTCCGATCCGTCGTTATCCGGATCTGCAGATTCATCGGATTATCAAAGACTGCCTGCGCGGGCGGATGAATGAAAAAAGACAGAAGCATTACGAGGCGATACTGCCGGAAGTCGCAAAGCAGTCCAGCGAGATGGAACGGCGGGCCGATGAAGCGGAACGGGAGACGGACAAGCTGAAAAAAGCGGAGTATATGCAGGCGCATATCGGTGAGACGTTCGAAGGGGTAATCTGCGGCATTACAGCGTGGGGCATGTATGTGGAACTGCCAAATACGATCGAAGGCATGGTTCATGTAACGGCATTAACAGACGATTACTATCATTATGACGAAGCTGCTTATGAGCTGGTCGGAGAATCAGGCGGCAGGCGTTTTAAGCTGGGACAGACGATACAGGTTGTATGCATGTCTGTGAATAAATGGATGCGGACTATTGATTTTGCGCTGCCGGAGACAGTGGATGACTGGTTTGGCGTGCCGGATGCAAATGGCATGTAAGAGGAGACGAATATGGGAAAAGATAATTTTAAACTGATCGCCAATAATAAAAAGGCCAGACATGATTATTTTTTGGAAGAAAATTATGAATGCGGCATCTGTCTGCACGGCACGGAAGTGAAGTCCCTGCGCATGGGCAAGTGCAGCATTAAAGAAGCGTTTGTCCATATTGAAAATGGAGAAGTCATTTTATACGGCATGCATATCAGTCCGTATGAAAAAGGAAATATTTTTAACAGAGATCCGCTGCGGCCGAAAAAGCTGCTTTTGCATAAACGTGAAATTTTAAAACTGCAGGGCCGGATCAAGGAAAAGGGCTATACGATTGTTCCCGTACAGGTGTATTTAAAAGGAAGTCTTGTGAAAGTGCAGATATCGCTTGCAAAAGGAAAGAAGCTGTATGACAAGCGCCAGGATATTGCGAAAAAAGACGCAAGGCGGGAGGCGGAGCGGGACTTTAAGGTGCGCAATTTATAAGCGCCAGCTTTGACTGGCAAGGTAATAGCAACAGATTGTTTTTAGCTGAATATGCGGGAGAATATAAAATGCCGAAAAAAAAGTATTACGCGGTAAAAAAAGGGACACAGACCGGGATTTTTGAAACGTGGGAGGAATGCAGGCGGATGGTGCATGGGGTTGCGGGCGCGGTCTATAAAAGCTTTGCAAGCCGGCAGGAGGCAGAGCAATATTTAAACGGAACGCCAAACGAACAGATGAGGCAGCCGGACGGCACCGAAAAAGAAAACTGTCTTACGGCATATGTAGACGGCAGTTTTGATAAAAAGATCAGACGATATTCCTTTGGATGCGTGCTGCTTGCTCCGGATGGTGAAATCATCCGCGAGTCAGGCAGCGGCAATGATCCCAAATCTTTGGAGCTTCGAAATGTGACCGGAGAGATGCTGGGCGCTATGTACGCGGTGAAATGGGCGATGAAGCATCAGTATCCGGCAGTGGAAATCTGCTATGATTATGCCGGCATCGAGCAGTGGGCTACCCATGGCTGGCAGGCGAAAAATGATCTGACCAAGCAATACGCCGCCTATATGGACCGCTGCAGGGAGCATATTTGCATTTCATTTACAAAAATTGCGGCGCATACGGGCGACCAGTATAACGAAGAAGCCGACCAGCTCGCGAAGAAAGCCCTGACCGAAAAAGACGGGATCCCGCATATATAAAGGAACTACAAAAAAGCGCTGCTGACGAAAGGATACAGGTACAATGAAAATAGTGATCTTAATGGAAGACACAGGCGGCAATCCGTTATGCAGCTATGAGCATGGGCTGTCTGTATATATGGAAACAAAGAAGCATAAAATTCTGGTAGATACAGGGGCCACGGATGCATTCATAAAAAATGCCGAAGCGCTAGGCATTGATCTTACGAAAGTGGATACTGTGATATTAAGCCATGGGCATTACGATCATGCAGGAGGAATACTGGCGTTTCATAAGTGCAATCCGCAGGCTGGGATTTATATGCAAAGATCCGCCTGTGGGGATTTTTACCACGGGCAGCGGTATATAGGGATAGACCAGGCCATTGCAAAGCTAGATTGTGTACGGATGTTAGAAGGGGACTGTCAGATAGATGACGAGCTTTTCCTGTTTTCGCATATTACAGGCCGGAAATATTTTGCAAAAAGCAATGAATTATTGTCCAGGAAAGTAAATGGAAGAAATGTACAGGACCAGTTCGAACATGAACAATGTCTTGTTGTTACGCAGGACCAGCAGCAGACACTGATATCCGGCTGTGCCCATAATGGAATCTTAAATATACTAAGCAGGTACAAAGAGTTTTATCAAAAGCCGCCGAAAACGGTTATCAGCGGTTTTCATATGATGAAAAAGGGCGCTTATGAAAAAGAAGAAGCGCAGATCATATGTGAGACAGCGAAGCAGCTGTGCGCCGAAGAGTTTTCTGATACGGTCTTTTACACGGGACATTGTACAGGAGATCAGGCATTTGCGCTGATGCAGCCATATATGGGGGAACGTCTGAAAAAGCTGCACAGCGGGATGGAGATTATGTAACGGCAATAGCAGCAGTGCCAGGTACTGTATGCAGATGGTTTGCATTATTTGCATACACTTTCTTACGAATGGAGGGAAATTGGAATGGAGGACACAACGAAAAAAGTAGCGGACCGTATCGGATGCAGATATCAGGTATTTGAAAAAGGGTCTGATCCAAAGCTGGCGGAACAGGCATATTATGCCGCTTTGGAAAAAGGAAAGAACGGTGGGTTTTATCCTGCGATGGTATGTCTGGATGAATATGCGGCGGAATGGCTGATGGAAGAAGAACTGGGCGCCGCATATGACAGGCAGCAGATACTGGATAGCTGTAAAGACAACGGACAGGAAATTTTAAAAGAACGATATGAAGAGTATACGGAATATCTGGAAGAAGGGGAGTCGGATGATTTTATCGGGACAGAAACGGAAGGTGACGTGCTGTGTGAATTCAGCGGGTATTGTTCTTTTCAGGACGGGACGTTAGAAGCAGACACGCTGCTATTAGAACTTCCGGTGAAAAATCCATGGGAGATTATCGCGTATCTTCCCATGGGAGGATGGAACGAATGCCCATCGCCGGAAGAGATGATTTCGGTCTGCAAATACTGGTATGAAAAATATGAGGCGGTTCCGGCGCTTTTTACCCATGATGTGATGGAGTTCTATGCACCGAAAGGCTTAAACGGCACAGACAGCATAGAAGCAGCCAAAGAGCATTATGCGTTTTGTACAGACCGCATTGACCAGGGGACACGCACTTATAAAATATCGGAACTGGCGGCAGGGCTGGAGCAGTCCAGCGTCTGGTATTTTTGGTGGGATTAAGAATTTTGATTGTTTTCTGACCGGCGGATCCGTTCTTTTTCATGTTCCAGAACCTGACGTACGATGTCCTGGCATGAAACTGAACGTTTTCCGCCGCGTTTTTGCAAGGATTATGTTTCAAAAAATTTATAAATATGCCTGCACATTTTTGACAAGGTCTTCCTCTAGCTGGATCAGGCGCCTGGCGATGTCTTTGGATGCCTCATCGGCTGCCTGATATTGATTCAGATATTGGCGCAGTGATTTGATTCCCATATTGCATCCGTCAGTCATCAGGCTTGCGATCGTATGATCGGATTCATTTAAGACAAGCTTTACATTTGTCTTTAGCCACGACATGCCCTGCGCCATCAGATCCGGTTCTTTTCCTTCATCATGGTATGTTTTCAAAAGATTTTGAATTTCATCTTTTAAAATAATGTGGCTGTTTTTGCAGCTCGTAAGAATTCGTTTCAGATCTTCGCTGCTGACATAGGCCATGACGTCATCTATTGAGGTAACGCCCATTTTTATGCCGGCATCACATTCGCGCAATAGCCGGATGGTATCTTGTTCTATCATAGTTGTACTCTCCTTTTTCATATGCTTGATGGTGTAAGCATGTGCATTTTATTGGATTTTATGTATGATAGAATGTTTTTTATGCATGCATTTGGTGCTTTTAAAATAACGATAATTATGGAAGGGATGCACTGCTGGTACCTAACAGACTGCCATCTTTTGCGTTTATGTCGATGCCGTATGCATGAACCGACTGAGCGTCTCTTATCTCAAAACTGACGTGATATACCGTTATATTGTCTGACTGCTGATATAAATGGATATCAGCATGCAATCCTTTTGCGGATATTCCAAATTCTGACAGGAGATATTTTGCTGCTGCTTTTCTTGCGTCCCGTTTTGTAATTCCGCCATTGTCTTTTGATTTTTTCTCAAGGCGTCGTGCTTCCGAAGCGTATAGCTCTCGTGCCTGCTCAGCGGTGTCTCCCTGTGCCAGTGCATAATCACTCGTATATTTAAAATCAATGATTTGGAGTAACTCTTCGTCTGTCAGAGTGCGTTCTGGAAGATGAAAAGTCCCTGTATCTGAAATATAACAAAGAGAACCTTCTGGAATGCTGGAACTTTCTGTCTGTGTGATTGTCTGCTCTGGGAATTTTCCGTGTTGGTATTCCCGTTCAAGCTGCTGCATGCGTGATTTTTCCTCAGTGGAATATTTTCTGGAAAAGCTGTCTGTTTCTACGTGTTCCTGCTCTTGAAGCATCTGCCGGATGTCTGTAAGCTCCTGTTTTGGTATATTTTCCATACGGTCACTGACAAGATACCGTATGCCTGCCTGTATAGGAATAGCCGCTCCCGTAATCAGCGCGAAAACGGCGGCAGTAACGAATGCTTTTTTACGCCGTCTTATTTTCTGCTGCCGGCTTTTGATCCGGTCTGACACATTGCTGATTATTTCCGCCTGTATCTCTTCTCCTAAATGTATTTGGTTCATCGTCTCCTTTAGTTTTAAATGATTCATCTGCATCAGTTCTCCTCTCAATAATTTTATATTATTCACTAGTTGTTTTCTCCTTTTGATGACTGTCAGCGTTAGCTTTATATGTTTATCATTGACAATTCATCTGCAGCATTCTTCCTTCCAGTATACACGCAGGTGTTCTCTGCCGCGTTGCATTCGTTTTTTTACTGCATATGCTGAAATACCGAGCATTTCAGCTATTTCTTTGACCTGATAGCCTTCCACATAATATAGGTAAATAACAGCCCGCTGTCCCATAGGCAGCGCCATCAACTCCAAAAATGTTTCATGCTGATCCTTCTTTGCAATCAGGCTGTCAGCTAGTTCGTCAATTGGAACCTGTGGATGGCGCAGCCGAAAACGCAGCATGTCCCTGCAGTAATTTACCGCTACTTTGAGCAGCCACGCCTTTTCATGTCCTTCATCTTTAAAATCAGGCTTTTTTTCCAAGAACCGGCAGAATGTTTCTTGGACGGCGTCTTTTGCATCCTGTTCATTGCAGAGCATAATGATACAGATCTTATAGAGCATATCACTGTATGTTTTTACAATTTCTTCTAAGCCCATATGTTTCACCTCCTCTCCTATATATAACACGTATAAGTATTCAGATAGGTGACATTATAACACTGCTTTGCAAATTTTCAGCATTTTTAGATTACATATTGAAAGAAAAGCTGTGGACGATTATAATCCCATATTTAATACTTGTAGAAAAGAAAAGTGGCGTTAATCCTTGATTTTACAAGGTTTAAGCCACTTTGCAGATTGTTATAAATGTTGTATGGATTGTTTACTTTGAAATTTTTCTAATTTTCTTATTTAATTCTTTTGGCTGATAGTATTTTTTATCAAGTCCGAGATCGAATACAGCATTTAGTGCAGTGCAGACCTACCTGAACGGTTACAAATTAAGCACAATTTGTACATTTTAGCACATTCCTAGCGTTGCTTTTAGGCCTAAAATCATATATAATTAATGAAAAGAAAACAAAATTTACTATGAATTCTGGAGGAATAGATTATGTATAGTTCAATCATTGAGATTAAGAAAAGCGTTAATGGTGAGGCGTTGCGAAAACTACGAGAAACTGCGGAAAAAGCCTTTGATAACCGTGCCGGAAAAGTAGAGAACTCAAGCACGGATTCGCACAGGCTAGTTTTCGAGGGAGGAGAGGATAAATATGGCTGTTTGGATTTAGGAGTGCTAAATCTTGGAAAAAGTAGGTCTTTTGTTAAAAATGCAAATTCTTGGCAATGGTTGGAAGATGACCCAGGGGAATGCTGTGATATGCTGGAATTACTCGCTATGAGGTAGAATAATGGCTACTGGAAGAAAACAAATTACTTTCGATTTAGACACAAAGGCATTACAAAAATATTATCCAGGGGAAAGCTGGAACAATGCTTATGAAGTAATTAAGAAACATATGCTAAAAAATAATTTTGTGTGGCTGCAGGGATCAGTTTATGTGTCAAGAGAGCCATGGACGAGTCGACGAATCTCTATCATGCTTGATGAACTTGTTGCGGCAAATCCCTGGCTCAACCTTTGCATGCGCGACTGTCGCGAAACTAATATTGGCAAGGAACATAGCAAGAATCATGTGTTTGATAAAGCATTCGAAATTGAGCCAAGATAAACAGTGTCTGAGAGGCAACAAAATGCAACATATATATGCATTAATTTAAAGAAGACAGAATAAAATTTGTTTTATATATAATAAAATCGCAGGAAACATGCGTAAAATATCAGATTTCCTGATTGGAACAGGGGATAGGAAAAGCTCTGTGGAAGGAGAGGGGGCAGGATATGTGGTTTTTATTTGCGATATTGTCTGCCGTTTTTGCGGCATTGACTTCTATATTGGCTAAGATCGGCATAGAGGGTGTGAACTCTAATCTTGCTACGGCAATACGGACAGTCGTCGTTGTTGTTATGGCATGGGGGATGGTTTTTCTGACCAATACACAGAACGGGCTTACACAGGTCAGTAAAAAGAGCTGGATATTCCTGATTCTTTCCGGACTGGCAACAGGCGCGTCCTGGCTGTGCTATTATCGGGCATTGCAAACAGGAGAAGCATCCAAGGTAGTTCCGATCGATAAACTGAGCGTTGTGCTTACCCTGGTATTTGCTTTTTTGTTCCTTCATGAACAGTTTACGGTGAAGTCACTGGCAGGGTGCGTGCTGATTGGTGTAGGGACGCTGATACTGGTTATGTGATTCTTTTCAGGGTTTTTTGTCATCCTTGATATTGCCTTTAATCTTTTTGCGGCATTCAGAAAGCATTTCACAGCAAATAGATTGCGTGGATGATCCAGACAGATTATAATCAACCATGTTGGATGTTTTTTACTGTCTGCGCGCTGGCAGTAAATGGAGAAAACGTATGAAACAATTCATAAAAGAGAAAATAGAACAATTATTAGCGAAAGAATTTTTCTGCAGTTTGGAAAACCTGCAGGAATCAGATATTCTATATTCTGTGAATTACGACGCCACACAGCCTTATATGAAAATAATGGCATACAGGAATTGTGTCGTGGTCTGTACATCAAACAATTTATCAAAAAAGATGCATAAACTGTTAGAAAATAAAAACAGAGATGAAATCTTTGAGGTTCCATTTGTCTATGGTCAGACAATACATTATGTTCCTGACGGCAGCCATACGGAAGAACTATTGGAAATGCTGGATTTTGAATGTGACTTTTTCATGGATCAGCAGATTCTGTCTCTTGCAGGACTGACCGGATTTGAAAATTCATTGGTGTTTCATGAGGACGGTTCCACATCTGCAAGAGCTGTAACTGTTGCAAAAGACAACGGTAAGGTGATTGGAGCGGCAGGCGCTGCAGAATCTTCCGTAAAGGGCGTGTGGAAAATAGGTGTGGATGTTAAGGAAGCATATAGGAACGCTCAATTAGGCACTTATTTGGTGAAAAAATTGACAAAAGAATTGCTTACACGAAATATTGTTCCATTTTACTCTGCGTCCGTAACGAATATTGGCTCGCAGATGGTTGCATGCAGATGTGGCTATATACCATTTTGGGTTGATACGTTTGGAACAGTTTTGGACGGAAGTTTCGTGTACAATGACATGGTGAAAGGGTTAGGTTTTAGAAATTATGAATAAGAAAAAATGGATCAGCATAGCGGAGTGGTATGCAATTGTATATACGATAATAACACTTGTGAACAGTGTTTTGTATTTATGCAGCGGCATTTACGAAGATCCAAGCGGCAACTGGCATGAACTGGACAGGGCGATGATCCTTTTGATTGGGTTTGCGGCATTTTATCTATGCACGGCGCTGCCGGTTAAGCCGCTGCCTGTCAGGTATGTGATTGCATATGTGCCGTCTCAGCTATTGGCATTTGGATATGTCTGGTTCAGCAGTTTAAGAGAACCCCTGGCGAAAACGGCGTACAGGGATATTTGGATAAACTTTACGGGGCTGTTTATCGTGTTGTGTTTGATTAACACCATTACAAGCGTTCGTAAAAAATCACGCATGGCGGATGAGTAAGGAGAATGGTCCATTGGTAAAAAAACTGTATCGCATCTTAAACATACTGGCTTGTTCACTGATTGGGGCCTTTGCGGGACAGGGACTCTATGTTTTCTGGGACTACAGGACACGTCCCGGATTGTATGCGATGCAGCCGGTACCTTGGTATACGGACATGATCGTGAATGGAATCTTTACGATGATTCTTCTGCTTATGATTATGATCGTAAAGATTATGATCAAGCTGACGGTTAATAAAAAACAGAAAAAACCGTAAAAATTCTGTTTTCAAATAAAGAAAAAGTCCTTGAATGTCAGCCGCGTATGATTACGGGCGGCTGGACGGATCAGGGCGTAAGGTCAGGAGGAAAAGGAATCGTGGAACTTGTTAGGCTGACGCATGAAAACATTGACAAAGAGCACATTTGCTGTGCCATTTCCAATAACAAGGATGTGCAGGTCCTGTCAAAAAAGAACTGGCTGAAAGACCGGCTGGATGAGGGGCTTGTGTTTTTAAAAGGAAATGTCCGGGGGAAGTGCTTTATAGAATACATCCCTGCGTCCTATGCATGGGCGCCGGTGATACATGCAGACGACTTGATGTACATTGACTGCCTGTGGGTATCCGGACAGTTTAAGGGGCATGGATACGCAGACCTTTTACTGGAAGCGTGTATCGAAGACAGCAGACAGAAGGGGAAAAAGGGGCTTGCGGTACTTTCATCAGAAAAGAAGATGGGCTTTCTTTCCGATCCCGGATATATGAAATATAAAGGGTTTGAAACAGCGGATACGGCAAAGCCTTTCGAACTGCTGTATCTGCCTTTTGAAAAAGACGTCATAAAGCCCTGCTTTCAAAATACGGTGCGTGAGCATCCTGCGATGCCAGGGGGATTTGTGCTGTATTATACGAATCAGTGCCCGTTTACAGCCAAGTATGTGCCTTTGCTGGAACAGATGGCAAAGGCCCGCGGCGTTTCCCTGCAGACGATTGCGATTCAGACAAGAAAAGACGCGCAAAATGCGCCTTCCCCATTTACGGCCTTTTCTCTTTTCTATGACGGCCAGCTTGTAACACATGAAATATTGTCTGAGAAAAAATTTGATAAAATACTTGTAAGCAAAGGATTATAAAGAGGGAGACGGTGATGCAGGAAAGCAGATTATTTAAAATGGTGTACCATTTGCTTGAGAAAGGACATGCCACTGCTCCGGAATTAGCTGAAAAATTTGAAGTATCAGTCAGAACGATTTACAGGGATGTGGATGCGTTAAGTGAAGCAGGCATCCCTGTTTATGCTGAAGCGGGCAGAAACGGCGGCATTCATCTTATGGATGATTTTGTGCTGGATAAAGCCGTATTTTCGGAAGAAGAAAAGCAGGAAATACTTGCGGCGCTGCAAAGCATCCATACGATTTACAACACGAGCAGCAGCCAGGCATTGCAAAAGCTTTCCGCCATCTTTCAGCTTGGCATGGACAACTGGATCGAGGTGGATTTTTCAAGGTGGGGCAATGATGGATCTGACAATGAAAAATTCGACTTGCTGAAAACAGCGATCATCCAATGCAGAAATGTTAAAATCTGTTATGCGGGAACCCATAGCACCGTAAAAGAAAGAATTGTGCAGCCCTGTAAGCTCGTATACAAAGAAGCCGCATGGTATTTAAAAGCGTTTTGCACTAAGAAACAGGACTGGCGGATTTTTAAATTAAGCCGCATCTTAGAATTGGAGATGTTAAAAGAGCGCTTTGCGTACCGCAGCCCACAGCAGCAGGATGATGATACAGGCAATGTTCCATGCATACAGATGGTGCTGCGGTTTCCGGAAGAAATGGCATATCGAGTTTACGATGGTTTTGACAAAACGCAGGTGCAGCGGCAGGAGAATGGCGATCTGGTTGTCTGTGCACAAATGCCGGATGATGCGTGGCTGACAGGGTTTTTATTGTCGTTTGGCACGCAGGTGGAGATCCTTTCGCCTGATGATCTGAAAGAAAGAATTGCGAAGCAGGCAAAATTGATTTATGAAAAAAATAAACCATGACACAACATGTCAGGATATATGTGTTATATTAACGATGAAAATCATCATAAACACAGAAATATGGAGGAAAAACAATGAACGAAGTGAATCAGACAAACGAGATGAACCAGAAATTCTGCCAGAGCTGCGGTATGCCTATGGGGGATACAGACGAGCTGTTTGGAACGAATGCAGATGGAAGTAAAAATGAAGAGTACTGCAAATATTGTTATGAAAACGGAGCATTTACTTTTCAGGGGACAATGGAGGAAATGGCGGAAGTATGCGTGCCGCATATGCTGGCCGCTCATCCTGAGATGACAAAAGAACAGGCACGAACGGGCATGCTCGAATGGTTTCCGACTTTAAAACGCTGGAAGAAATAATTATGCAACAACCTTTTCTTTTATGGGAAAATAATCCGCTCAAAAAGAGGAGGTTGTTTTCATTTTAAAAAGAAGATCTGATATGGAAGAATCGTATACATAAATAGCAATAAAAGAATGAATAATGCTGCAAAAATACATCTAAATGAGAAAAAATCGAACTTGTATATTGTAAAATATGAAAAACGCAGTATAATAGTTAGTAAAAAAGAGAGGTGCAATGATGCTCATTCAATTTAGTTTTAAAAACTTTAAATCCTTTCGTGATGAAGCAATTTTGGACTTGTCAGCAGCAAAGATGACAGAATTTTCTGATAGAGTAGTTTTAGAAGGAAATGAAAAAATTTTATCTATGGCGGCTATCTATGGTGCAAATGCCAGTGGAAAATCTAATATATATCATGCGTTTGGATATATGGCAGATTATGTGATTGAATCTTTCAAATATGGAGATGAAGAAGAAAAATTTGAAGAATACAAGCCTACTCCTTTTTTGTTTGACAGCGTTTCAAGTGATGCAGAATCTACTTTTGAAATATATTTTACAATTCCAGGAGATAAAGCGGAAAAAACATATAATTATGGTTTTTGTGTAGATAAATATGGGGTCACAGAGGAATGGCTGAATGTGAAGGCTAAGACAGCGCGGAAATTTAAGTCTGTTTTTTACCGTTCGGTTGAAGAAAATACGTTGGACTTGTCCGGTTTGCCCCAAAGCAGCAGGGAGAACATTCAGGTGGCATTGGAGAAGCAGGTTTTAATTGTTTCTCTTGGCGCGAAATTGAAAGTGAACCAGTGTAAAGATATTAGGGACTGGTTTTTGGCAAATGAATTCGCGGATTTTGGAGATCCGTTTACTAATTTCTTTTTGTCGCGTCGTTTGCCGAAAGATTTTGTAGACGATGATCGTGTGCAAAAGAAAGTGATAGAGTATTTTGCTTCTTTTGATGAACATATTAAGGATTTTGAAATAGAAGAAGTTCCACAAAATACTGGAACGAAAGAAGAAACATATAAAATTAATGCATTGCACAAAAAAATAGATTCAGACGGATTTGCAGCTATTCCTTTAGATAAGGAGTCGGCTGGAACATTAAAAATGTTTGCCTTATATCCTGCATTACAGGATGTTTTGGAGAAGGGAAGTGTATTTTTTATTGATGAATTAAATGCCCGTCTGCACCCGCTGCTTGTACGAAACTGTCTGCTTACTTTTCTGAATCCGGAAATTAACACAAATCATGCACAGTTAATTTTTACAACACATGATACATGGCAGCTGTCCAATCAGCTTCTTCGGAGAGATGAAGTGTGGTTTACAGAAAAAGATGAACAGGGAATTTCTAAATTGTATTCTCTGGCGGACTTTATAGATGAATCCGGGGCCAGAGTCCGAAAAGATGAGAGCTATGAAAAAAATTACCTGATTGGTAAGTATGGTGCAATTCCAACATTAAAGAGTATGAATATCTTTAAGGAGGGATAATCGTATATGGCAAGAAAAGATAGAACCGGCAACAGAAAAGCAAGAGAGCAGCGGCAGCCATTGAAGATTCCGGAGTTGGGATATTATTTGGTGGTTACGGATACACAGGCAACAGAAAGATTCTATTTTCAAGGGATGCATAAAGAGCTTCCGAAAGCGATACAGAACAAATTAGTCATCAAGGTGGTGGAAACTAAGACAAAGGCAATGGTTGGTAAATGTCTGGAAATGACCGCGTATGATGCACAATATCGTATGCCGTGGATTGTGTTTGATAGAGATGAAGTGAAAGGATTCGATGAAATTATAGAGGAAGCACAAAAGGCAGGAATAAATGTGGGCTGGTCAAATCCATGTTTTGAAATATGGATGCATTCTTATTATGGAGCAATGCCGGCTATTATGGAATCATGGGTATGTTGTAATGAGTTTGCAAAAATTTTTGAAAGAAAAACCAGTCAGAAATATTCAAAATCAGATGCAGGATTGTATGAAAAAATTTTCCGGACAGGAGATGAAGAAAAAGCTTTTCAAATTGCAGGGCAGAAGTATAAGCAGTGTATACGGGAGGGAAAAACGAGGCCATCTCAGATGTGCCCATGTACGACAGTGTACCAATTAGTGGAGGAAATAAGGAAAAAGGTGAATTTTGCCAATGAATAAATAAGGAGAATGACATGCATAACAGGAACGATGTCGAAGCGGTTATTACAAGCTTTAATCAACAATCTATGATTTACGAGGCTGTGCGGTCTCTATGCAGGCAGACGGTAAAACCACAGAGGATCCTGGTCGTGGATGATGGAAGCACAGAGGAAAAATCGAAGCGGATTTTAAACGATCTGGAATCTGACTGTGAGATACCGGTTCCATTGGCCGTAATCCGCCAGTCCAATCAAGGAGTGTCCGCGGCAAGAAATGCAGGCATCCGCAAAGCAGAGTCGTCTTTTGTCTTAGTACTTGACGGAGACGACAGCCTGGAGCCTTCTTTTACAGAAGAAGCCTTAAGGCTGCTGCATGAACATGAAACAATGGTTGCGGCATCCTCATGGCTGCAGACGTTCGGCGTACTGGATGCGCTTGTATGTCCAAGCGGAGGAAATATAGCCGCGTTTCTGCCGCGCAACTGCTGTCCGGCAACGCATATGCTGCGGCGGGAAGCATGGGTTCGCTGCGGCGGATATGATGAAACGATGCGAAGTGGATTTGAAGACTGGGAGTTCTTTTTACATATGTTAGAGACATATGCGGACAGCTGCATTGGAATCGTGGAAAAACCGCTGATCCATTATCGGACAGTCCCTGCATCCACAAATGTGAAAAGCATGGAAAAGCGGCTCGAACTGATGCGCTATATCATAGAAAAACATAGTTCTGTTTACAAAGAACATATAACAGACGCTGTTTTGGGCATTGAAGCTGTATCCATGTCCAGATTATTCGGATGGGAAAACGAGATCATCCATTCCAGATTAAACGGTTACCGTCTGCATGAGCTGTCAGGCCGGTTGATTGAAAATCCTTCGTATGGAGATGGAGGGATGGCAGCTGCTGTCCGTATCGTTTCTGCACCGGATGGGAATTCTTTAAGCAAATTTTAATACCATGCAATATAATGTCAAAAATGCCTTTTTTCTGCTTTATCCAGATCAGGGGCATTTTTACATGAGTGGGGTACAAACGATTGGTATGGAATTCTTTTGTCTGATAGTCTAATGGGGTTTTGTGTTTGTATATGGGTATCTTCCAATTTTTTCTTAAATTTTCAATAAATATTTGTTGAAAATAACAGAAGCATATGTTATATTAATTTAAGTGTTGTCAACAATCGACAATTATGATTGGAAGATGCAGCACAAAAACAATGTAATTGGAGGATAATAATGAAAGATTCAAAAAAGATGACCTGGTATACGCTGGCGTTTATTGCGTTTTCCGGTGTTTGGGGATTTGGAAATGTATTAAACGGTTTCGTATATTTTAACGGAATACAGGTTATTTTCAGCTGGGTTTTGATGTTTGCGCTCTATTTTGTGCCGTATACGCTGATGGTCGGGGAGCTTGGTTCCGCCTTTAAGACTTCCGGCGGCGGCGTCAGCTCGTGGATTCATAATACCATGGGGCCAAAGCTTGCTTATTATGCAGGGTGGACGTACTGGGCGTGTCATATTACTTATATTGCAAGCAAAGGCAGCGGTGGACTGAAGGCGCTTAGCTGGGCGGTATTTCGCAATGCGGAAACATATGATACGTTTCCGACGATTGGTGTGCAGCTGGCGACACTGGCCGTATTTTTGTTTTTCTGCTGGGTGGCAAGCCGTGGGCTGAATCCGCTGAAAAAGCTTGCTTCCATTGCGGGCACAAGTATGTTTGTGATGTCAATTTTGTATATTTTACTGATGTTTGCGGCTCCGGCGATTAATCCTGGCGGCGGATATGTCTCTATGGACTTTAGCCTTAAAAACCTGATCCCGCAGTTTAACGTAGGATATTTTACGTCCTTGTCGATTCTTGTGTTTGCGGTAGGCGGATGTGAAAAGATTTCTCCGTACGTAAATAAGGTAAAGGATCCGGCGAAGGGATTTCCAAAGGGTATGATTATGCTGGCCGTGATGGTTGTCGTATGTGCGATCCTTGGAACGGTAGCTATGGGGCGGATGTTTGATCCGGCGGTTATCAACAGCAGTGAAGAAGTGTTTAATTCCTATGTGTCCAACGGTTCCTACTGGGCATTCCAGAAACTGGGAACCTATTATGGAATCGGAGATACGCTGATGGTTATTTACGCCCTTTGTAATATGATCGGACAGTTTGCGGTACTCGTAGTCAGCATTGACGCGCCTTTGCGCATGCTGCTTGACAATGAAGACGCAAAAGATTTTGTACCGAGCGCCATGCTTAAGAGAAACGAGCAGGGAGCTTATGTGAATGGTATCAAGCTTGTCATCGCGTTATCAGGAAGCATTATTTTGATCCAGTCCTTTGTACCGGGAGCTGCTGCCGTGCTGGCACAGCTGAACAAACTGAATTCGGTATGTATGCCGCTTCGTTATCTGTGGGTATTTGTCGGCTATCTGGCGCTTCGCAAAGCGTACGATTCGATACCGGCGGAATATCGGTTTGTAAAAAATCAGGCGGTTGCCAAATTTTTTGGCGTATGGTGTTTCCTGCTGACCGCGGCATGCTGTATTCTTGGTATGTATTCCACGGATATCTTTACGATGGCGCTTAATATTATTACCCCGATTGTACTGACAGCGTTAGGTATGATTATGCCTTATCTTGCAAAAAGAGAGCGGGAGAAGCGTTAACAAAATAGTATGGGAAAGTATGGGGTTGTCTGTTTATGACAGCCCCTTCTTACAATGAAGGCTCGATGCATAAAATCATTGACAGTATTTTATAATTATAAATAAAACACAGGGAGTGGAGACTATGAACAAGAAAATATCTCAGGAAATGACACAGTTTTTAAAAGCTTGTCCGACCGCGTTTCATGCAGTGCATCAAATCAGCAGGGAACTGGAAGCAAACGGATATAAAAAATTAAGAGAGCGTGAAAAATGGGAAATTCAGCCGGGCGGAAAATATTATGTTACAAGAAACGATTCCAGTGTGATCGCCTTTGGCATAGGATGCGACCTTTCGGACTACAGTTTTAACATCGCGGCGTCTCACAGTGATTTTCCGACCTTTAAAATAAAGGAACACGCGCTGATTGAGGTGAAGAAAAAGTATGCGCAGTTAAATACGGAAGGATACGGCGGCATGCTCTGTGCTACGTGGTTTGACCGTCCGCTGTCCATAGCAGGCAGGGTGATTGTAAAGGAAGCGGATCATTTTGTGACAAAGCTTGTCAATATTGATCGTGATCTTGTGATGATACCAAGCCTTGCCATCCATATGAACCGGTCGGTCAATGACGGCTATGCGTATAATAAGCAGGTGGATATGCTTCCGTTATTCAGCGCGGCGAAGAGCCAAAAAGACGAATTGAAAAAGCTGGTCGCACAGGCGGCAGGTGTCTGCGAAGATGCTGTATATGGGAGCGACCTTTATCTGTACAACCGGGAAGCGCCGTCTGTGTGGGGCGCGCAGGAAGAGTTTGTATCTGCGCAGCATCTGGATGACTTACAGTGTGCGTATGCGTCGTTAAAGGGGTTTTTAGAAGGATTTCAAAAGAAGAGCGTTAATGTATTTGCCTGCTTTGACAACGAAGAGGTTGGCTCCGGCACCAAGCAGGGAGCAGGCTCTACCTTTTTATATGATGTATTAAGGCGCATCCATCTGGGACTTGGCAAATCTGAGGAGGACTATTACCGGGCAGTGGCAGGAAGCTTTATGTTAAGCGCGGACAATGCGCATGCGGTGCACCCGAACCATCCGGATAAAACAGACGTAGAAAACTGTGTGTATATGAATGAAGGGATTGTGATTAAATCTCATGCCGGACAAAAGTATACGAGTGACGCGGTAAGCATTGCGCTGTTTCGGGATGTATGCGAGAAAGCAGACGTGCCGGTGCAGTTTTTTGCAAACAGATCGGATCAGGCAGGCGGGAGCACGCTCGGAAATATTTCTTCTGGGAAGGTATCGCTGAACGCCGTAGACATCGGACTGGCGCAGCTTGCGATGCATTCGGCATATGAGACGGCGGGGATTAAGGATACCTGTTATATGATAAAAGCGATGAAGCAGTTTTTCTCTACGCATTTTTATGAAACAGACGGCAGCATTTTTGCGGCTGAATAATTGTGATAAGATCAATGAAATGGTAAGTGTGGGATGATGGTAAATATCGTTATTTTATTGGAATGCTTTGGCATGTGCCTGACGGCGGTAGCGCTGTTTCTTTTGCTCAATGGCGACGGAGCGAAGGAACAGAAGCTTTTAATTATCATTATGTGCAGCTCGCTTGTGCAGAATATAGGCTATTTATTGGAGCTGATTGCGCCTACGGTAGAGGCTGCGATGACTGCCGTCATGGTAGAAAATGTAGGTTCTGCTTTTGTGCCGTTATGTTACTGCTGGTTTATTTATATTTATTGTTACATTGCGCCGCCGAAAAGGCTTTTAAGAGTGCTTGGCGCTGTAACTTTTTTTGCCCTGCCTACGGTATTTTTTAACTGGAATGGCCTTTTTTACCAAGAAGTGCAGTGGATTGCGGACAAAAGCGGATTTTATCATATCAGCATTACGTATGGCCCGTTGTATGTGTTCTTTTTAATTGTCCGTGTCATTATTCCTTATACGCTTTGCATATACACATTAGTGATTGCCATTCGTGAGCGTGCAGACCGGCAGGTCAACCGTCAGTACTGGACGATTCTTGGAATCTCTACGTTTCCGGTGCTTATGCTGCTTGCGTATGTTTTAAAAATAGTCAAGGTATTTGATCTTACACCAGTCACGCTGATGATTTCTATGGCCATGGTAGTTATCGTTGTCTGGAGCCGCCGTAACTATGATTTCCGTCATCTGGCGGCGGCAAAAGTGCTGGAGAGCCTTGGCGATGGCGTCATTGTGCTCGATGAGCATAATCGGCTGGTCAATTATAATAAAGCCGCGGCAGATATTTTTACCTATTTGCCGGTCCACCGGCTGGGAGAGAATATCCGGGCCGTGGAGGGATTTCGGGAGGAAATGCTTCATGAGGAAGAGCCGCAGAGCTTTACGATCGGTGAAAAGCACTATGAAAGCCATAGTAAATATATCATAGATGAAAGTGGAAAAAAGCAGGGCTGCGTGATTTTGATCTTGGATATGACCAATATTAAGGCATATATTAGCGAGATCAAGCGCGTGCGGCGCCAGGCGGAAAAAGCGAGTATCGCAAAGAGTGAATTTCTTGCCAACATGTCCCATGAGATACGCACGCCGATGAACGCGATTATCGGCCTGAATGACATTATTATGGAAGAATGCGAGGATACTGAAATCTATGCGCATGCCAAAGACGTGCAGTCCGCGGCGAAAAATCTGCTGGCCATCATCAATGACATTTTGGATTTATCCAAGGTGGAAGCAGGCAAGATGGAATTGGTGTATGAAGATTACTACATCAAAAATATAGCGGATGAGATTATAGGCATGATGGATATGGCTGCTTCTCAGCGGGGACTGATCTTAAAGTATGAATGCGATGAAACGATCCCTTGCTGCTACAGCGGGGATGACGGCAGGATCAAGCAGATATTGATCAACATTTTAAACAATGCGATTAAATTTACAAAAAAAGGATATGTGCGCACTTATATTACCGGACGGCCTTTAGAGCATGCGGATGAGGAGCTGGTAATTTTCCGCGTGGAAGACACGGGCTGCGGCATCCGCAGAGAAGATCTGGATAAGATCTTCGAGGATTTTAAGCAGGTAGACTCCAAACGGAACCGCAGCGCGGAAGGCACCGGACTGGGACTTACGATCGTAAAGCATCTCGTAGAATTGATGGGAGGTACGATCGAGGTGGAAAGTACCTATGGAAAAGGGACGACAGTTACGATTTCGATACCTCAGAAAATCGTAGACAGGCGGCCTGTTTCCGAGACGCCGAAGAAGCCTCAGGCCGAACAAAAAGTTACCTATAGCTTTACGGCGCCTGGCGTGAAAGTGCTGATTGTAGATGATAATGTCATTAACCGAAAGGTAGCAAGAGGATTTTTGAAAAATTATGGCTTTGACCTGACCGAAGCAGAAAGCGGTGCGCAGGCGGTTGAACTGGTGCGCTCCGTGCGGTATGATATCATTTTCATGGATCATATGATGCCTGGCATGGACGGCATTGAGGCGGCAAGGATCATTCGCAGCGATTGCGGTGAAAATGGCGCTGCGCCTGTGATCATAGCGCTGACAGCCAATGCGATGGAAGGCATGCGGGAGCATTTTTTAGAGTGCGGTTTTCAGGATTTTATTTCCAAGCCGCTTGACCGGAAAGAACTGCATCAGCTGTTAATGCGCTGGGTGCCGGAAAAATACAGAAAGACGAAAAAGCAGGAAGAGGAATCCAAAGCACTGGATCCGGCAGACTTTCAGATTGACGGCGTGGACATGAAGTCTGCCATGCAGTATTATTCTGGCGACGCACAGGGATTTGCAGATTTGCTGGAGCTTTATTATATAGACGGCAAACGTAAGACAGGGCTGCTGCGCGAGCTTGCCGCATCAGACATGTTAAATTACCAGATCGAGGTACATGGATTAAAGAGCGCATCCGCCAACATCGGAGCGATGGATGTCTCAGAAATGGCCCGTGCACAGGAAAATGCCGCGGCACAGGGGGACAGGGCACTGATTGATGAAAAGCTTCCCGTGCTTTTGGCAGAATATGAGACGCTTTTGACAAATATCGGGCAGTTTTTAGAGCAGCGCAGACAGGAAAACGAAAGGGAAGAAAAGCTGGAGCGCCTGCCTGTTCAGAAGCTGAAAGAACAGACGGCCCAGGCTCTGGAAGAATTGCAGCATTTTCGGTCCGCGCAGTGTGCAGAAAGAGTAAGGACGATGCTGCTGCATGAACTGCCGAAAGAGGTGGAAGACAGACTGCTGCAGATACAAGAACAGCTGAGATTATATGAGGACGATCATGCGGAAGAGCTGCTGGGCGGACTGTTTAGCGTGCTTGAAAAGGAGGAAATGACAGAATGAGTGAATTATCAGGCAAAAATTCCAAAAAACGCATTTTAGCGGTAGATGATACGGCGGTGATTTTGACGCGGATTGCGAACACTTTGCGGGATGATTATGAGGTGATAACTGTAAATTCAGGGGTGCGGGCATTGAAATATTTAGAGCAGGAGAAGCCGGATCTTATTTTGCTCGATATTCAGATGGCGCCAAAGGACGGCATCGAAACGCTGCAGGACATACGTAAGAGGAAAGACCGGGCAGATATCCCGGTGATTATGCTTACTGGCGTAGAGGATCGGGATTCTGTGCTGGCAAGTGCCAAGCTTGGAATCGGTGATTACATATTAAAGCCATTTTCTTCAGAGGATCTGCTGGAGAGGATTCAGCGTGTTTTTGAGCAGGAAGCGCAAAAGCATGCAGGGCCGTAAGAAAGGGAGGGGATTTTTTGAATGGAAGAGGGGCGCATCGGACTGGGGACAGGAGGAAGCTTTATGCCATATACATGGAAAGAAATTGAACAGCATATTTCGGCATGTACTCTCTGTCCACTAAGCCAGACAAGGAATCTGCCGGTCATGGGGCGCGGAAATGCAAAGGCACAGCTGATGCTGATTGCCGAAGCCCCAGGCGCGCAGGAGGACGCACAGGGAATCCCGTTTGTCGGGCGTTCCGGAGAGGTGTTGGACAAGCTGCTGCAGGAGGCCGGACTAAGCAGAGAAGATTTATACATCACGAATATTTTAAAATGCCATCCGCCAGGCAACCGTGACCCAAAAGAAGCGGAAAAAGAGGCTTGTATGCCATATTTAAAATATGAGACATATTTGCTAAAGCCAAAAATCATCGTCTGCCTCGGCCGCATTGCCGCACAGCGCATTATCTCACCGGATTTTAAAATTACAAGACAGCATGGCACCTGGACATACCGAAAAAACTGTGCACTGACCGCGACCTATCATCCGTCTGCAATATTGCGGGATCCTTCTAAATATGAGGTTGTAAAAGAAGACTTTTTGAAAATTGTGAAAGAGAAGAACCGTTTTGCCTAAAACGGTTCTTCTCTTACTGGTATAACTGCATTTTTATCGCATGGCAAAAGCTTCCAGCACATCACAACTTTCATTTGGATCTTCTTCATCAATCCATTTCCAGGAATCAATCTGTCTGAGAAAGCCATCTACGTCTCCAAGATTAACTACTCCAAGATCAAGACACCCATAATCCTTTTCCTCGCCTTTAAAAATCAATTTGTATGGATCGCTGCTGGAATTCTTCACATTTCCGGCACGATTAGAAAAAGCTTTTTCAGCCAGCTGGCGTAATTTATTTAAAGCATCGCCTGTAATATTTTTGTTTATTTCTATTACGGTACTGTACATATTTATTTACTCCTTTTAAAGCATTTTGTGTTAGCTAGTTACTCTTAGAGTCAGTATATAGGATTCTGCCTTGGAAAGCAAGTTAAATTAAGAATTCAATGATTTGAATTTGCTATAGATATCCGCAATTACCACTTGACAAATGATATTATATAACGTATAGTATTAAACAACAAGTAAT
>CAOKJJ010000058.1 GCA_948468465.1 uncultured Eubacterium sp.
CTCCTGCTTTGAGCATATCAGAAGCAACTTCAATATTTCTCTCCTGGCGTCCTTCCTGGCGTCCTTCCCGGCGTCCTTCTCGTTGCCCTTCCTGGCGTTCTTTTTCCATGACCTTTTCCTCGTTATATTCAGTAAGGAACATACTTTTCACCTCCGCTCGATTTTCTAAAAGAAAAGATTTAATTATATATTCATCGGGCATCTCATCAAGAGCTGCGTCCACAGCAGCATCAAGATCCATCTTTTCATTTTGATGCCGCCTCACTGCATCCACAAGCCATGCGTACTCCTTGAGCGGTTCACAAGCATCCATCATATGCTGGTTCTTTCCGTAGTTGATATTCAGCATGGTTACTTTGACTTCAATATCCCCCTCGCCCTCATAGGCGTCGCTCAGCCTGAGAACCTGTCTTTCGGGCTGCTCTTTTTTGCCGTTGTAGAAACAGACACATACCGGCCTTGGCACTGGCTGGAGCATACTGCTGTACGGATAATAATCACTTGCGGCAATATATTTCTCGTACAATCGTCCTCCGTATATAAAAAACCTCATGGGCATGTTGGGATTAAATGAACTTTGATGCTCCCACAGATCCATCTCAAATGCAACAATAAAGGATACATCGTTCTTCATCCTCATATACACTGCGTCACCGATGGTATTAAATCGGATATCATCAGGATTCGTGTAATTCGTCCCATTGACCGCATTGTACAGGGACAAAGTCCACTGCTTGTTCTCAGCATTTCCAAAAATAAACTTGAACAGTCTGTCCTTATAATCCTTCTTTGCGTCCTTGAGGCCATTATCCTTTATAAAATTTTTGTATTCTTCATTCTGCTTCGTCAAACCAGAAATGGTTTCCTCCATCTCCTCTATTTTCCGGTGCAAAATCTCTTCCACTGTCATCTCAAACCACCTCCTCGTGGGGTTCTGAATTAAATTCGTACATTTCTATTCTTGCATATCTGTATTGCACGAAGCACTGCCTCTCTGGTTCTGCCGTTCTTCTTTATCTTCATTATAACAGATTTTCGTAAACCTGCAACGTCCGCTAAGTTGCTTTTATATAGATATGGAATATATTTATCTTTTAAAATACTAAATTGAAAGTAATCTGATCAAAAATATATTATAATTTATTATAACCGATTTAAAATGTCAAAGGAATTGATTGAGAGTAATCTTGGTATTAGATACTTGTGTATATCTGATGTGGAAAGAGGTTAGAAAAGAACGAAGATTGTCCAGCATGTGGTGGTAAGGGAAGGAGCATATATGAAAGACAAAAGAATAAAAGTCTCGGTTATCGTGCCAGCGTATAATGAAGAAAAATACCTGGATCGGTGTTTGAAAACTTTAGTTCATCAAACGCTTAAGGAGATAGAGATCATACTGGTTGATGATGGGAGCAGTGACGGGACGTATGAATTATGCGAAAAATACCAGAAGGATTATCCGGAAAAAGTTGTGGTCTTTCATAAGCCGAAGGAAGGATTGGGGCCTGCACGTAATTCGGGAATTGCCGCCTCAAAGGGCGAATATATAGGTTTTGTTGATGCAGATGACTGGGTAGAGCTTGATATGTATCAATCTATGTATAAGGCTGCAAGGAAAAATAATTCTGATGCTGTTGTCTGCGATGTTAGAAAAATATTTGTAGCAGAAGAAAGAGAAGTTGTGGAAGTGAGCCTGCTATTGAGTAATTGCAATGTTGTTTCTTATATTCAGCGGCCATTTAATACATATTATAAAAGGCCTGGTTCCATCACAACCTCATATACGAATATAAGATTGATGGATATGATGCAGGCGTATAAAGATGCTGCTTATCATGCGAATGAAAAATATCGTGATGAAACGGTATTTTGTGTCGCAAAGCGTATTTTGATTAATATGAGGACGCCGGGACTGGCTTATTATACAGCGGATTTTATGGAGTTAATAGATGAATTAATGCCGTTGCTTGAGAGTAACGTATATATTGCAGAAGATGAGAATGTGAGAACGATTTTGGAATATAAAGGGAAAGAAACCATACCGAAAAATATTATTTGTGAGGGCGAAAGCTTTGACATGCAGGTATTGGATCATTTTGTCAGAAATTATAAAGTCATAGGCCAGATCGGTAATTCGCAAAATGGTGGGGAAGTAAAAGAAGCGATCCGAACGATTCACGAATTGGGAGGTATTTTTGTCAAATCCAATATTCAGCTGCATATACCAATTGGTGAGTTAAGAACCGAAGAGTATTTTATCGTTCGTGATAATAAGCAGATCATTTTGTTTGGGGCAAAAAAAGAGGGCAGGTTTACGCATATGCTTTATCATGCATATGACATTGAAAAAAACTTTGATGAAAATATAGAGCATGTAGTTATGAAGTTTGGAAAAAGAAAAAATTATTATATGGATAAATACGAAGTGATTTGCTGATGGAAATCTTTTTGTATGCAGGAAAGAGCCCGGATCTCTTTTGAAAGAGAGAAGGGCTCTTTCAGCGGAATAATTTTTAAGCATTTTTCAGACACGCTCTAATATTTTCTGTTTGTAATGATATGGCGTAGTACCTGTAATTTTTTTGAAAGTATTGATATAATGACTGATACAATTAAATCCGACGCTGAGAGCGATATCAGTAATTGTGCTGTCGTTTTCCAACAGCAGCGCGATGCTTTTTTCAATTCGGTATTCTACGAGATATCTGATTGGTGTTGTATGAACATATTTTTTAAATAGCAGACAGCATTCGCTTCTGCCAATATTGCCGATGGAAGCAATGTCGTTCAACGAGATCGGATCCTTGTAGTTTTCATGGATATAGGCAAGCATATTTCGTATTTTTCTTTCTACATTTTTCGTATAGAGAGAATTTAAGGAAGATGCTTTTGATAATTTTACGGCCGTTTATTCTTGTAATGACATTCATAACATGCGCCACCTTATACAATAGATTTTATTCATTGTTAGTATAACATATTGCCTACATACTTTCTATAGCAAAGAAATTGGAGCGAATCTGCCAATGTCATGTTACAGATTTGCTCCAATTTACAAATTACATTTTTATATGTATTTTTTGCAATCAGATATTGTTATCCACACAGCCTGGATATGAGTTGTCATAAACAGCGTCGACAGATGTGCCATCTTTTAACTGCACACTGTCCATGAAAATGTAATCTTCATAATTAGAGCGGATATCCTGGCCTGCATCAGCAGGAGTATAGCCAATGCATGTGGAAAGAAAGATTTTTTCTAATAAATTGCTGTTATCGTTAGACCAGGTGTGCTTAGATATATTGAGTGATTTGCCAAGTGACGCAAGTAAATCAACGGTAAATGTGGTACAGTTGTTGCTGATTAAATTGTATTTGTCCTTGTAATTTTTGGCAAATTCATGAATTTGTCCGATTTTATCATTTGTCACAGGGAATGTGTAAGCGACATGCCATGGCTTGCCTTTGTCGGTTCCCTGAGGCTCCTGATAAGAATTGCCCAAAATGCCTTTCGTTAAATAGGCTCCGTCATCCAAATGAATCATGCCGTTTACGCTTAGCCTGAAAAGGATTTTAGCAAGGTCATAGGATTCTGATGGATAAAATCCGGCATATTCGCTGCTGTTTTCACCATAATCTAATCCTACATAAGTGTGGCCGACATCTAATGATTCATTAATTACGTTGCGGCTGCCCTTGTATGGCTGCTCTACAAATACGGTCAGTGTCGCTGCATCCTTATACTTAGTTTTCTTATAGGTATCAAAATCGCGGTAGCAGATCGGATCAATAGGCGTAGCGTCCACAAGATCGGAGAATCCATCATCATCCGTATCCTGTTTCAGAGGGTTGGAATGCAGCCTGGCGGTTACACGAACTTGTGAGCGGTCTTCATTGTATTCATATCTTAGTTCAAGCTCTTCTCCGTCCGGCAAACCATCTCCGTCTGTATCCGGATTATTTTTGTCCAGATGTAATTCGACGCCGCTGAACAGGGTAATGCTTTCTTCAAAATAATCAGGGATGCCATCGCCATCACTATCTGTCTCTAAGTCAATTTTATCGCCGATGTCTTCATAAATATTTTTTAGTTCAAGAGCGTTTTCAGCCAGATAAAATTTACCTTCTGTTTCTGCTGCCAGTGGTTTTAAATAGCTTTCGAAATAGCTTGTACTGTTTGCGCCTAATCCGACGGTATATACTTTTACATGATTCTGAACAGCCTTATTGATCATATCTGCATGCATGTTTATATCTTCTGTTTCGCCGTCACTTAGAACTACCATAGCTTTTAAGATGCTTTCATCATTTGTCTCAAATAAAGAAAATGACTGATCAATAGCTTCGTACATTCTGGTTCCGCCAGTTGAGAAAAAATTGGCTTCTGATAAATATGATTTGGCAGTATTTTTATCTGATTCAAGATGTTCTGTTAATTTATTTGTAGTGCTTTCAAATTTCACAATGCCGATTTTACTTTTTTCAGGCAGCTCATCAATCAAAGTCTGCGTAACGTTTAAGCGTTGATTCGCAGAATCATTCCATGTCATACTGCCGGAATCGTCTACGGTAAAAACAATTTCAACGCCTGTATATTTGTGGTCGCCATCCCAGTTTTCGATCCATTTGAAAGTTTTTTCATATGCATTTTTATCAATCAGGATATATCCGGAAAAATGGCTTACATGCGCACTTGCTGTATTTCCAGTTACTTCTGTCTTCATCTCTTCCAGTATCTGCTGTTGTTCATCAAAATGGTAGATTGTCGGCACGGCATCTGCCGGCAGGCTGGCCGGATCAAACTGAAAGCTTATCAGCGCTTCATCAAAGGTGCCGTCAACATGAAAATCGTATGCCTGTCCCATATATCCTGGCATATCCTTTGGAAAAAACGTATCGTTTTCTATCGGTGTAATACGCAGCGTTTCAACCTGTTCACCAAGCAAATCCATTTCTACTGTTGGTACAGCTGTGTCTGTATGTTTGGATGTAAGTTTGACTGGAAATTGAGCTTCGGCAGACAGTGGATTCGTTCCCATTTCAACTTCTTTTCCATCCGAAACTCCGTCACCATCGGTATCCGGATTTTTTGGATCTGTATGATAGGTATTTACTTCGTCTCCGTCCGTTAAGCCATCTCCATCCGTATCTTTTAGAATCGGATCTGTGCCTTGTTCGATTTCACGCAGATTCGTAAGACCATCACCGTCGTCGTCTTCTTCGCCGTCCGGAATGCCGTTGCCATCGCTGTCCGCTTGTGTAGGATCTGTGCCGAGCAGGGCAACTTCTGCATAATCCGATAATCCGTCGCCGTCTGTATCAGGTTTTGTTTTATCTGTTTTATAAAATGCTTCCAGTGCATCTGTAAGACCGTCGCCATCGGTATCTGTCTTGTCTGTTGTATCTACCCAGCAGGCATACAGATTCAGATCTGAATTTACGGTCGTCTCCCAAAAATTAAATAAATTCGTGTTAGCAGCGTCTGTGTACCATCCTGCAAACGAATATCCATCCCGTGAAGGAATTTCCGGCATGCTCACATAGGCACCTTTATTTACCGTCTGATTGGCGATGCTGGTTCCGCCGTTTGAATGAAATTTAACGATATAGCTGCCAGACGGTCTGTCCGTATTGTCACTTCCTGTGCTGCCGCTTCCAATACTGCTGCCCGTACTGCCGGTATTGCTTCCGGAGGTATTTGTATATACGACTTCCCATCTGGCATAAAGCGTCATATTTTTTGTAACAGGTGTGGAAAAATCGTAGGATTCTTTTAACTGGCTGTCAGTGAACCATCCGACAAATGTGCATCCGACTTTTACAGGAGCCTGCGGTGTTTTTACTGTCTTTCCGCTTTCAACTGTCTGATCTTCTATTTTATTTCCGCCGTTTGTCTGGAACGTGATGGTATAATTTTTGCTCCACTTTGCATAAAGCGTTATATTTTCTGTTACAGCAGAAGTAAAATCATAGCCGTTTTCATAATTCTTATCTTTGTACCAGCCGTTAAATACATATCCTTGCTTTACCGGATCTTCCGGTTTTTTGACGGTTTCGCCGTTTTTAACAGTCTGACTTGAAACAGCGCTTCCGCCATCTGTATCGAAGGTTACATTGCAGGCAGATTGTGCATCAGCTCCTGACGGATTTTCCGACGCAGAATCTGTATTTTGTGGTGCTGATGATATTACATTTATTCTGCATTTTAATATTTTTTTATTGTTTACAGCTCTTTTTTTCGTAGATAGCTGAACTTTGATGGTTGCGCGGCCTTCGTTTTTGGCTTTTAGCAGAACATCAGATTCTGTTTTTCCATAAACCGTGCAAATGGATTTGTCAGAAGTGGTGACCTTACGGATCTTCCAGTCGGCCGTATTGTTTTTCAGGTATAGCTTATAACCTTTCTGACCTGTTTTTAAAGTTTTAAATGTTGTGTTCAGGCTTACATATCTTCTGGCAGATAAAGCTGTTGTCAGGTTTCGCTGCGGTGCAACCGAAACTGTTACTGCAGAAGCGAGAATGACTGCAAGCGCTTTCCTAAAAAAAACTCTTTTCATCGTTTTCCTCCTTTGATTTACGTGTTATCTCTGTACAATTATAATACGACTACTTGTGTATTTCTGTACGGCCATATTATAACATGACTACAAATGAATTTCAATATATTTTTTATTGTAAAGAATTATAATTACAATGCTTAAGGTCTGTTCAAAAAAATATAAAAAGGTTAAGTAAAAATTTCCAGCATATTTACAGATGCAACGGCAAATTCTATGGATAAGTATAGTAGCTGCATATACGGCATCAGATGATCGGTGTATGCAGCGGCTGTTTTCCGAAATTTCATATTATATTAAAAGACAGGAGCTGATGGAACATGAAAGAGGAAGAAAAACAACGGCAGCAGCAGGAATATAACGAATATGTCAAACAGGTGACGCCTACGAGAAATCTGGCCTGGGCAATGTGCAGGGCGTTCATTGTCGGCGGCGCGATCTGCATCATCGGGCAGTTTATTTTAAATACGGCATCAAACATGGGGCTTGATAAAGATACGGCGGGCAGCTGGTGCAGTTTGATTCTTATATTTTTAAGCATTGTGCTGACCGGATTTAACATTTATCCGACTTTTGCAAAATGGGGCGGTGCAGGCGCGCTTGTGCCGATTACCGGATTTGCAAACAGTGTGGCGGCGCCGGCGATCGAGTTTCAAAAAGAAGGACAGGTATTTGGAATTGGTGCTAAAATCTTTACGATTGCGGGGCCGGTCATTTTATTTGGGATCTTTTCAAGCTGGGTGCTGGGGATGATTTACTGGGCGCTTAAAATGTTTGGGGTTTTCTAAAAGTAGAAAAATGAGAATGTGGACACCAAATCAGAAATGTGCCGGATTGTGAAAGGGTTGGAGTGTTTTCAGCCATGAGAAGCCGGCTAAGATAAAAGCTGAACTTTCTGATCTTGATACTTTGAAAGGCATAAATAGGGGCTCGAAAGAGCTCCTATTTATGATGTACAAAATTTTTCAATCTCTCTGGGTCTGATTTTCTATAACTCTGCTGCGCAACAAGATAATACCGAAAAGAAGCGGATCCAATTTCTGAAAAAGTCGGATTTTTTCAATATAAAAGTCGGATTTTTCCATTTAGCAGATGATATTTTTTTATAAAATAAAGTTATAGATCATCCATTGCATGAAGTTGAGCAGTCAGACAGAAAAACATCGCAGAACAGTTTGTCAGAACGTCTGGCATATTAGATTGCAGGAAATGAGGCATAACTATGAATGAAGGTAAGATACAGATCAATCTGAATTCCATTGAGGACGCATTGGAATTTGTCAGTATTGCAGAAAAATGTGATTTTAGAATCTGTATAAGCATGCAGGATAACAACATTGTTAATGGAAAATCCCTGCTTGGCTTGTTTACAGTTTTGGGGCGCGGAAAGCTGAATGTGCTTTATAATGGGGAAGACAGGGATTTTCTAATTATGCTGCATAAATTTCAATTTCACCCTTCTATGTATACTTCCTTAGCAGAAAAACTGAAAGGATAGGCCAAATATTAAGCGGAACAGTTTGATAGACTGTCCGTTTTTTATTATTATTTTATTGAATGCATAGTATTTGTTCCGTATAATGTTGCTTGTAAATAAATAATTTGGCTAAGTTTTGCATTTGTTATATCAGACAAGGAACAGGGGAGACAGTGTGTGATGAAGAAGCTGCTTAAAAAAAAGAATAATTGCAGAAGGTGTTTTCGTAATATGAATCTGTCAGGGAAGATGATATCTGTGTATCTGGCGTCAGCCGTATTGATGTATCTGATCAGCATGGCAGGCTTACAGATGAGCTTTTCCATATATGACAAGAAGTTATACGAAAAATCCCTGCAGGAGCTGGAATTTTTTATCCAGCGTGTCGGGGAGGATTTAAGGGCTATAGAGGATTTAAGCTATTCACTGGCCATGGACGAAGATATACAGGATATATTAAGGGAAGCTGGCAGGGAAAAATACCTGTCGCAGTCCTATTATTATATGCTTTCCCGTATACGCAGAATCGTTTTGAATGAAGTGAATATTCATCCGTCTGTAAAAAATGTGATATATATGGATGGGGAAAACGTAAATATGACAATCGGCACCGACTGCGGGACAGTAAATGAAGCGGTTTATACTAAGCTGTATGAGATATGCAGTCAGATGCGGGGCGGATATGCCGCGCTTGCACCGACAGAGGAATTTCCATATCTGCTGTCTGGACGGGATATTTTGGAGACAAAAAACGCAAGGCTTAGTTATTTGGGGACCTTTATGATTACAAGTGACATTGCAGGGATGATTGAAAAGAAAAAATCCGAGCTGAAATATGCCGGATCTTTGCTTTTTGTATATTCGGATAACGGGATTGTTTGCGGAAAACGTGAAAACATGCCGCAGCTGCCTCAAATAGATGCGGGACAGGGATGCGAGACCGTGCGGTATGAGGGGAAACGTTATTTGATGTGTTATTTAAAATCTGATGAAACTGACTGGATGTATGTGAATTATGTGCCGTATAATGATATCCTCGGACAGACGGCTATGCTTCGGTATGGCATGTTTGCGGGGATTTTTGCGGTCTTTTTGGTTATATACGGCATGGTGCATAAAGTGGCAGGCATTATTACCAGCCCGCTGCGGCATCTTACACAGACGATTTATCTGGTGGAGAAGGGGGATTTCCGTGGTGCGCTGGATTTCCTGAAAGTTGAGGAAAGGATGGATGAAGCGGGGCTCCTGACACAGGAGTTCCAGATTATGCTGGAAAAGATCATTTGTCTGATACACGAAAATTATGAAAAGCAGCTTTTACTGAAAGATACAAAATATAAAATGCTGCAGGCGCAGATTAACCCGCACTTTATGAGCAATACGCTGAATGTGCTGAACTGGACGATACGGGCTGGAAAAAATGAAGATGCCAGGCGCATGGTGATAGAGCTTGGCAGTTTGATGCACTTTTCACTTTCCAGGGAACTGTATGTAGCTGCCAATGGGGAACTTGAGGCTGCAAAAAGCTACATTACCATCCAGCAGTACCGTTATAAGAGCAGGGTCAGGTTTCAGGTTGTGGAAGAAGGGGACTTAAGCGGGTATCAGGTGCCGCGTATGATTCTGCAGCCGCTGATTGAAAATTCTATTCATTACGGTGTGGAGCAGTCGCTGAACACATGCACGATCCGGGTCGTGGCCAAAGAGGAAGACGGACTTGTATTTTGTGTGGAAGACGAGGGGCCAGGCATGGATGAGGAAGATCTTGAGGCAGTAAGGAATGGCACAATCGTGCCGAAAGGTCATGGGATCGGCCTTAAGAACATTCGGGAAAGACTGCACAATGCGTGTGCGGACAGTGAATTCATAATCGAGAGCAGTCTTGGCAGCGGGACACGGGTTACCATCCGCATGCCGCAAAAAAGTAAGGAGAAGGACGATGTACAGACTTTTGATCGTAGATGATGAGGAAACGGAACGGGAGGGAATGGCCCAGTTCATTGCGTGGGAGGATTATGGAATCGAACTGGCAGGGACGGCATGGAATGGCGTGGAAGGGTATGAGATGATCTGTCGCTGCAGCCCGGATATTGTGATTACCGATATCAAAATGCCGGTTATGAACGGGATTGAACTGATTAAAAAGACGCGTAGGGACTTTCCGGATATTGAATTTATCGTGCTGTCCGGTTATGGCGAATATGAATTTACGAGCCAGGCGATGGAGGAAGGGGTACGCCATTATGTGCTAAAACCATGTGTGGAAGCAAAGATTATTGAAGCGGTAGAAAAGGTAAAGGCATCGATTGAGGAAAGGCGGCAGCAGAAAAATGAACTGGCTGCGTATAACCATACCATCCGCAAGATTCTGCCGAGGGCAAAGGAGCAGGTATTTTATAACCTGCTGATGGGACGGGAGCAGATACAGGAGGATTACCGGCTGTTTATGGAAGAACTGGACGCGCAGAGCCTGCGCGTACGTGTGCTTGCCCTGCGGTTTGAACATGAGATTGATTATCTTGGGCAGTTTATTCTGGAAAATATTCTTGGAGAGCTGCTTGGAAGCCATACGCTGGTTTTATCGGCTACATATTCGAACGAATCTGTTTATCTGCTGCGGATGACGGATGTGAGGAAAGTGCGTGCTGTGGTAAAACGTGTGGCAAGTGAATTTGGACGGGGTACAGACCGCATTATTTACGCGGCACTGAGTGAGGATGGCCTGATGCGTGATATCCGTGCACTGTACCTGCAGACAGATGAGCTGTTTCATATGGGTGGAAATCATCACGCAGGGAAACTGTTGTCTTACGAGTTTTTCAGAGAGCAGAAAGGTGAGATGGATGAGCTGATCAGCTATGATCAATTAAAGAGTGCTTCCGGCCTGGATGATTTTTTAGCAGAGCTTTATTTTGTTTTCTGTAAAATGCAGATAAATGGGTATACATTTGAACAAAAAAAAGAATCCTGCCGATGGATACAAAAGATGCTTTGCAAAGGAGAAGTTTCTTCTGCCGTTATGGAAACAGAAGAAGAAACAAAGCTGTTTCGGGAAACCGCATTGTTTTTTATGGAAAAAATGCAGAAAATTGCCGGAGGAGAAGAGAAAAGCCGAGAGAAAAAAGTTATGGACAAAATCCTGCTGGCTGTGTATGAGCATCTGGCAGAAACTCGGATGAGTATCCGGTATCTTTCCCAGGAAGTTGTGTTTTTAAACGAGGATTATTTCAGCAGGGTGTTCCGGCGGCATCAGAGTATGAAATTTTCTGCCTATGTGCAGGAGGCAAGGATTGCCATTGCAAAACGGATTCTGCAGTACCGTCCGGATATGAAGCTGTCAGAGACTGCAAGGCTGACAGGTTTTCCGGAAGACGGACAGTATTTTTCCAAGGCGTTCCGCAAAACGGTAGGGATGACGCCATCAGAATACCGGGAGACACTGTCGGTACGGAAAAAACAGCAAAATCCATAGCAACGGTGAAAAGTCGGTTTTTTTCAAAGTTGAAGTCGGGTTTTTTCATTTTCAGAAAAAACATTCCATTATAAAATAATCCTGTCAAGTAAATAAGTCGCAGCGAATGCGGGAAAAGGAGAGATAAAATATGAAAAAACGTGTATGGATGAAAAAACTGTCCGCAGCAGTACTAAGCGGTATCCTGTCGCTGTCACTGGCAGCCTGCGGTTCCAGCCCTTCGAATGAAGGCGGGACAGATGGGAAAAATGACCAGCAGACATCTGCACAGGATGGCGGCGATGAGCAGCAGGGCAGTGCAGAGGGCGGAGATACCGTCATAAAGATGACCTGGTGGGGCGGCCAGACAAGGCATGATCAGACGCAACAGGTATGCGACCTGTATACGTCGCTGCATCCGGAAGTAAAATTCGAATTGTCACCGTCCGGATGGGATGGGTATTTTGACAAGCTGTCCACACAGACGGCGTCCGGTTCCATGCCGGATATTGTGCAGATGGATTATCTGTATCTGACGACCTATGCGAAAAACAATTCGATTGCCGATCTGCAGGGATTTATTGACGATGGGACGATTGATGTATCCGGGATTGATGAAAACCTGCTTCAGACGGGCAGCATTGACGGCAAGATGGCAGCGCTTGTACTGTCGACCTCATACGTCAGCTTTGGATATAATCCCGATGTAATCAAGGAAGCCGGACTTGATGAGCCTTCCAGTAGCTGGACGTGGAACGATTTTGTGAGCATAAATGAACAGATTAAGGAAAAAACCGGTAAATACGGCTGTGCCATGAATTCTGTGCTGGATACCAACCTGTTCCATTACTGGGTAAGACAGCATGGCGGAAAGTTGTTTTCTGATGATAATAAATCGCTCGGATATGACGACGATAAGGTTTTTGTAGATTTTGTCAATCTCTGGAGCGGTTTGATGGACAAAGGCGCGATGCCGAATCCGGATGAATATGCACAGATTGAAACACTGGGCCAGGAGGCAGGGCCGGTTGTTACTGGCGATGCAGCGATGATTCAGGAATGGAACAATTATGCATCCAAGGTCAGCAGTGTAAATGACAAGCTTAAGATGGTAACGCCGCCGCTGTCAGATGATTCCGATGAAAAAGGTCTTTGGATGAAGCCAGGCATGTTCTTTTCGATAGCGGAAACGTCCAAAGTTAAAAAAGAAGCGGCTGCTTTTATCAACTGGTTTATTAATTCAGAGGAAGCAAATGCCCTTATGCTTGGTGAAAGAGGAACACCGGTTTCATCATCTGTACGTGAGTATCTGAAGAAAGACGGCGGGTTGGGGCCGCAGCAGATTGCAATGTTTGATGCGCTTGATCAGGCGTCGGAAATGTGCGGCGAGACACCGGCACCAGATCCGGTAGGCATATCAGAGGTAAATGAAGCGTTTGCAAACGCGGCAAACAGTGTGTATTACGGGCAGGCATCGGCAGAGGATGCGGCAGCTTCCTTCCGTGAAAAGGCGAATGAGATTCTGGCAAGAAATAACTAGAACAGGTTAGCAGGGGAATAGCTTTTCCCCTGCCTGGTTTATAGAGAGGAGTAGGTTTATGAAAAAAGCGCATATTAAACCCGCAGATAATATTGCAGGATATCTGATGCTGGCACCGTGGCTGTTTGGATTTATACTGATGTGGCTGATTCCGATGGGGATTTCCATTTATTATTCGTTTACTGATTTTAATCTGTTAAATACACCGTCATTTATCGGATTGAACAATTATATCCGGGCATTTACCGGAGATGATACATTCTGGCAGGCATTGAAGGTGACGTTTGTGTATGTTCTGTTTCTCGTGCCGCTGCGTTTGGCGTTTGCCCTTTTTGTTGCTATGCTGCTGAATAAAAAACATAAAGGTTTGGGCCTGTACCGTACCCTTTATTATATTCCGTCCATTATCGGCGGAAGCATAGCGGTTTCCGTTGTATGGAAGCAGATTTTTGGAAATCAGGGCGTAGCGATGGCGCTTTTAGAATTGTTTGGAATACACCAGAAAGTGTCATTTCTCGGAAACACGAAGACGGCACTTGGCGTCATCATTGTGATGGGTGTCTGGCAGTTCGGGTCGTCCATGCTGATCTTCTTGTCTGCTTTGAAGCAGATACCGGCTTCTTTATACGAATCTGCTATGGTTGATGGGGCAAAGCCAGGCCAGGTATTTATAAAAATTACACTGCCAATGCTGACGCCTACGATCTTTTTTAACCTGATCCTGCAGATTATCAATGGTTTCAGGGTATTTACGGAAAGCTATGTTATTACCGACGGCGGTCCGCTGGATTCTACGCTGTCCTATGTGCTTTATATGTACCGCAAGGCATTTACGCATTTTGATATGGGGTACAGCTGTGCGCTGGCATGGATTCTGGTAGCAATTATTGGTGTATTTACGATCATTTTATTTAAAACCCAGGGCAGTTGGGTACATTATGAAGCAGGGAGGGAGTAGTCATGGGCATGAAAAAGAAAAGAGCGATACATTCGGTTATCTTTCATACAGGTGCGTGCCTGCTTGGGTTTATTATGATCTATCCGCTGCTGTGGCTGTTGGCCAGTTCTTTTAAGAGCAATGAAACGATGTTTTTAAATCCGTATTCTCTTATTCCGGAAGTTTTTGATGCGGTAAAGAATTATGCCAGCGGATTTGAAGGGATTGGCGGGGTGCCGTTTTCCACATTCCTTTTAAATTCTCTGGAAGTTACGGTTGTGGGTGTAGTAGGATGTGTCATCACTTCTTTGTTTGCGGCATATGCGTTTGCCAGAATCCGGTTCCGGTTTGGCAATTTCTGGTTTGGCTGTGTGATGATGACCATGATGATACCAGCTCAGGTCATGGTTGTGCCGCAGTACATCATTTTAAAAAAGCTGAATCTGATTGATACAAAAGTAGCTTTGGTTTTGCCGTGGTTTTTCGGCGGTGCATTCTTTATCTTTTTGATGGTGCAGTTCTTTCAGGGAATTCCGAAAGAACTGGATGAGGCGGCCGAGATTGACGGATGCGGCCGGGTTGCGACTTTATTCCGGATACTGGTTCCGGTTGTTCAGCCAGCGATTGTGACATCATCCATATTTGCGTTTTACTGGATCTGGCAGGATTTCTTCCAGCCGCTGATTTTTATGAGCGATACGAAAAAGTTTACAATTCCGCTGGCGCTGAATATGTATCTGGATCCGAACTCTTATAACAATTACGGCGGGCTGTTTGCCATGTCAGTGATATCTGTATTGCCGATTATTATATTTTTTATCATCTTCCAGAGATATCTGGTGGATGGTATTGCTATGGATGGCATTAAAGGATAAGAATCATACATATTTTTGCGCCTGGTGAAGTACATTTGCCAGGCGCAGAAGCGTTTTAATTTGAAGGAGGAAAAGATGAAACAGTCAGGCAGTTTTTTTTCAGCAGATGGAAGCGGATTCCAGTTTTTCAGCACGGCATCCAGCCTTGTGATTTTGAATCTGCTCTGGGTTTTGTGCTGTATACCGGTCGTAACGGCAGGGGCGGCAACGTCAGCGTTATATGCGGTTGTGATTCAAATGATCAAGAGAGAGGATTCTTATATCGTAAAGAGTTTCTTTGCTTCCATGAAGCAAAATTTCAGGCAGGGTACCATCCTGTGGCTGGCGCTGCTTTCTGCCGCGGGTATTCTGGTGTTTGACATTTCTTTCAGCAGTCAGGAGTTATTGCCAGGGGCACAGGTTTTATTTATCCCGTCTGTCATGCTTGCGGCAGTTTTGGCATTGCTGGCTGTCTATGTATTTCCTATCCAGGCGGTTTTTAAAAACAGTCTAAAAAGAACACTGAAAAACGCCTTGTTTATGGGACTGGCATATCTTCCGTTTTCTGTTCTGGCAGCAGTGCTTGCGCTGGGTCCTCTGGCGGTACTGCTTGTATTTTCTGAAAAGATCTGGACGGCGCTGTTTTTTGACCTTGTGATTGGATTTGCTTTTTTTGCATGGGTGCAGGCGCATATTTTTGTCAGGCTGTTTCAAAAGTATATGCCAGAAGGCATGAACAAGGAATAGAAAAAGAGAGGATATGAGGTTATGCAGGATTTTGTACTAAATAGGAACACGAAGATACAGTTTGCATCTGCGGAAGCACAGACAGAGCCGGTAAGAAGAGCTGTGGGCCGCTTTTACAGGGATATGGAGATGACGCTTGCATCTGCAGGCGGCGGGGAGGAAACGGGCGGCTGCATCCTGTTGCAGCGAAAGGAAATGGAAGCGGAAGCGTATGTCATAGAAATAGGTGGGGATACCGTGGCGGTATCAGCCGGCAGCGATCTGGGCTTTGTTTACGCACTGCTTTTTATAAGCAGGGAATATCTGGGGATACTTCCGTTCTGGTTCTGGAATGACCAGGAGTTGGACCGCTGTGCTCAGGTCCTGATTCCGGAAGGGAGAATTTGTTCCGGGCAGTATCGGGTGCGTTTCCGCGGATGGTTTTTAAATGATGAAGTACTGATCAGCCACTGGGATGGCGGCGTGGATGAGGCATACCCATGGGAAATGGCTTTTGAGGCGCTGCTGCGCCTGGGAGGGAATATGGTGATACCGGGGACTGATCAGAATGCAAAGAAATATGCGCCGCTTGCCGCAGACATGGGGCTGTGGATCACGCACCATCATGCAGAGCCGCTGGGTGCGGAAATGTTTGCCCGTGCTTATCCGCAGGAAAACCCGTCTTTTACAGAATGCGGGGATTTGTTCCGGAGATTATGGAGGGATGGGATTGAACGGCAGAAAAAGATGCATATTATTTGGAATATTGGTTTCCGGGGACAGGGAGACCGTCCGTTCTGGGATGATGATGCGGCATGTGATACACCCCAAAAGCGCGGAGAGCTTATTAGCAGCGTTATGAAGGAGCAGTATGATATGGTGCGTGAAGCGGTTCCGGACGCGGTGTTCTGCACTAACCTGTATGGCGAGATTATGGAACTTTACAGGCAGGGCTTTCTTACGGTACCCGACGACGTCATTATGGTATGGGCAGACAATGGTTACGGAAAAATGGTGTCCAGAAGACAGGGCAATGAAAATCCGAGGGTGCCGGCGCTTCCGGACGGGCATTCCGGGAAGCAGCCGCATGGAACGTATTATCACGTATCCTTTTATGATCTGCAGGCAGCGAACCATATCACGATGCTGCCGAATTCCATGGAATTTGCCGGACGGGAGCTGGAGGCGGCATACAGCGCCGGAATCCGCGAATTCTGGATGGTGAATGCATCCAATGTGAAGCCGCATGTCTATCCGTTGGATTTTGTTGCAAACCTGTGGCAGGAAGAACCGCTGTCCGCACAGGAGCACAGGGAAAAATATCTGGCACAGTATTATGGCGCAGAGCTGGAAAAGGAAGATGCAGAAAGCAGCGGGACACAGGAATGCACCCTGCTGGAAGATATGGCGGACTGTTTGGCGGCTTATGCAAAAAGTACGGCGGTTTTTGGAGAACATGAAGATGAACATGCCGGAGAACAGTTTTCCAACTACCTTACACGCCACTTTATATCCGGCTGGATGAAGTGCGGAATTAAAAAGCCATGTGAAAACCTGTTCTGGTGTGCAAAGAAAGAGCATCTGGCAGGACAGATCCAATGGTATCAGAATGTATGCGGCAGGGCGGAACAGGCATTTTCCTCTTTGCTGGAAGCGTGCAGCGATGTGCTGTCCGGGCTGGAAAGGAAACAGGCAGTCCATGCGTACAGATTATGGAAGGATTCTGCAGTTCTTCAGGCTGGCATCCAGCTGCACTGTCTGCGAGGGGCGATGCTGTTCTGCCAGGCGTACCAGGCATACGTAAAGGAAACGCAGCGGTCGTATATGGATGCCTTTTATCTGCTTGGGAAAGCGGCGGACAGCTATCAGGAGGCAGCAGATTCCATGCGGCGGTGCGAACATGATAAGTGGCGGGGATTTTACGCAAACGAATGCCTGACAGACATCAGGCAGACGGCGTATCTGCTGCGCCAGCTAATGGGGTATGTCAGAAATGTGGGGGACGGACCGGATTTTTATCTCTGGCAGCGTGAAGTTATTTATCCGGAAAAAGACCGGAGGGTAGTGCTGATTACGAATATGGAAAATCATCTGACCAATGAGGAACTGTATGAGGAAATGTGCAGAAAACCATGGCTGTAGGCGGGAGAGGAAATATCTGAAAGTATGAAAAAATGGGGGATGTTAAATGGAACGGAATGAAGTTATGCTTATGGCGTTTATGGGCCAGAGCAATATGGCGGGCCGTGGAAATGCAATGGAAGCGCCTGCGCTGATACAGGGGGCAGGATATGAATACAGGGCGGTAACTGCGCCAGACTGTCTGTCGCCTTTGCAGGAACCTTTTGGGGAGAATGAGAATCATGAAAATGGAGTTACAGAGCCCGGGATGAAGACGGGTTCTATGGTTACGGCATTTGTAAATGCCTGCTACACAAAAACCGGTATCTCAGTCGTTGCGGTTTCCTGTGCGAAGGGCGGTTCTTCAATCGGTGAATGGATGCCAGGGACGGATTACTATAAGGATGCCGTCTGGAGGGTAAAAAGCTGTGAGCAGTGGCTGCGCAGCCACGGATATCATATCGTATATCAGGGAATGGCATGGTGCCAGGGGTGTACAGACGGGGATCTGCATACGCCCAAGGAAACTTATAAAAAGCATACGGAAAGTTTTTTGAAATCTTTTTGCAGGGAATGCAAAATTGCGGCATGCTTCTTAATTCAGATCGGAAACCACCGGGATGACAGAAAGCTGTATGTGCCCATTCAGAAAGCACAGGAAGAACTGGCCAGGGAGCATGAACATATCATCCTGGTGAGCAGCCAGTTTAAGACTTTTGCAGACTGCGGCCTGATGAAAGATGAATTTCACTATTTACAGGAGGGATATAACCGGATTGGCAAAGAGGCTGGAGAAAATACAGGAAAATATATTATGGAACACTGCCCAAACAGCTGAGGAGGAATAAATGATGGAGCTGACTTTAAAGGGAATAAAAGAGACAGAATTATGGAAAAAAGCCGGAATAAAACTTCCCGCATATGATGTGGAGGAGGTAGCCGGACGCACAAAAAAAACGCCGGTATGGCTGCATTTTGGAGCCGGTAATATTTTCAGGATCTTTATAGGCGGAATTGCTGACAGGCTGATTGAAGAAGGCGAATTAGATAAAGGGATAGTCTGTGTGGAAACATTTGACTTTGATGTTGTGGACAAAATATACAAACCATTTGATAACCTTGTGCTTGCGGTAACTTTAAAAGCGGATGGAAATACTGAGAAAGAAGTTTTTGGTTCTCTTGCGGAGGCTGTGAAAGCGGATCCGGATGCGGCGGATGACTGGAGCAGGCTGAAGGAAATTTTTGTCAGCAGGGAACTGCAGATGATCTCCTTTACAATAACGGAAAAAGGTTATGCCTTAAAAAATGCATCCGGTGACTATTATCCGTTTATCAAAAAAGATATAGACTGCGGACCGGATAAAGCAAAATCGGCAATGGCAATTGTTTGCGCTTTGCTGTATGAAAGATACAAGGCAGGAAGATATCCTTTAGCGGTTGTGTCTATGGACAACTGCTCACATAACGGCGAGAAACTTAAAAATTCCATAGTTACGATGGCGGATGAATGGATCAGCAGGGGATTTCTGCCGGCGGAATTCGCGGAATATATTAAGAGCGAAAATGAAGTATCATTCCCATGGTCTATGATTGATAAGATAACGCCAAGGCCGGCAGACACAATAGCGGAAGAACTAAAAAAAGCAGGTATTGAAAATATGGATCCCATTATAACTTCGAAGAATACCTATATCGCTCCATATGTAAATGCAGAAGCTCCCCAGTATCTGGTGATTGAGGATCATTTTCCAAACGGCAGGCCTGCGCTTGAAAAAGCGGGGGTATATATGACAGACAGGGATACCGTAAATAAAGTGGAAAGAATGAAGGTTACAACATGCCTGAACCCGCTGCATACAGCACTTGCCGTATATGGATGTTTATTAGGCTATGACTTAATCGCGGATGAAATGAAAGATACGGAATTAAAGACACTGGCGGAAATGATCGGTTTAAAAGAGGGGATGCCGGTTGTTACGGACCCGAGGATCCTGTCGCCTGAAAATTTTGTGAATGAGGTGCTTTATGTAAGGCTTCCGAATCCATATATGCCGGATGCGCCTCAAAGGATAGCAACGGATACGTCACAGAAGGTTGGGATCCGATATGGTGAGACAATTAAGTCGTATGTAGAAAAATATGATTCAGCGGAAAATCTTACATATATTCCGCTTGCTATTGCCGGCTGGTGCAGGTATTTGCTGGGAGTGGATGATAATGGAGACAGATTTGAATTATCCCCAGATCCAATGCTTGAGGAACTTACCGCAGCGTTAGCCGGCATAGAAATCGGCAATACAGACGCATATACTGGACAGTTACGAAGCATTCTTTCCAATGTTCATATTTTTGGCATTGACTTATATCAGGCTGGCATAGGGGAGAAGATTGAAAAAATGTTTCGGGAATTGACGGCAGGAAGAGGCGCTGTTAGAAAAACATTAAAAAAATATACAGGCATGTGATATTGCAGAATTGCTTGGTTTGAGTATGGCAAGAACGAGAGCAATACTTACTGAAGTGGATGCTGCTGCCTTGACATGCAATTTCAGATGTGACATACTGTCCATATGCAAAAAAGGGCATACGAGGAGGCTGTCAGATGAAAGCGGATGGACATTCTTACATACAAACCCCTCTTCCGATCGGTGTTTCGGATTTTAAAGAAACGGTGACGAATTATTATTATGTGGACAAGACACTTTTTATCCGGGAATTTCTTGATACGCTGCCGAAAGTGTCTTTATTCACGCGTCCAAGGCGATTCGGAAAAACTTTGACAATGGATATGCTGCGCACATTTTTTGAAAAAACGGACAAAGATACGTCTGTCTATTTCAAAGACAAAAAAATATGGGCATGCGGGGAACGATATCAGAGGCATCAGGGGATTTATCCCGTTATTTTTCTTACTTTTAAGGATTTGAAATACAGTACATGGAAAGATGCACTGTTAAATATACAGGCTTTGATTACAAAAGAATATGTCAGGCATGAAGAAGTATGGTACAGCAGCAAATGCAATGACTTTGACAGGAAATATTGCGCAGATCTTATAAACGGTTCACTGGATCCGTCTTTACTTGCGAACTCCATTGCGTATTTGTCAGAAATGCTTGAAAAACATTGGGGTATTGCGCCAATGATTATGATTGATGAGTATGATACGCCGATTCAGCAAGGATTCATGTGCGGCTATTATGATAAAATGATTGACTTTATGCGAAATTTATTTTCCGGGGCATTTAAAGATAACAGTCATTTGTCGTATGGTTTTCTTACTGGAATTCTTCGAGTTGCAAAAGAGAGTATTTTTAGCGGGATGAATAATCTGAAAGTATATTCTGTTTTGGATGAAAGATTCAGCGCGTATTTTGGATTTACAAGACAAGAGATGGCAGAAATGCTGCAGTATTACAACCGGCAGGATAAGTACGGCGAGGTATGCGAATGGTATGACGGCTATCAGTTTGGAGATACGGAAATATTTAATCCATGGTCTGTGATTAATTATCTGGATGATCGCTGTCATCCGAAAGCATACTGGCAGGCGACCGGAAGCAACGACGTTATTCGGCGGATTGTATCGGAAGCTTCGGCGGATGTCAGTGAACAACTGCAGTCTCTGATGCAGGGAAAAACAGTCTTTGCATACGTAGATACATCCGTCATTTATCCGGAGATTCAGAAAAATCCTTCCACCGTATTCAGCTTTCTGCTGACAGCTGGTTATTTAAAGATGATCCGCACAGAAGGGCAGATGGAAGAACAGGCGTTTTGTGAACTGATGATTCCGAATAAAGAAATTTTCTACGTGTATGAGAAAGAGATTATTTCAGCGCTGTCAAATGTTTTCAGGCAGTCTACAGCTATCGCTATTCAAAAAGCCATTCTGAATCAGGATGTTTTAGAGCTGCAAAACCAGATCCAGATTTTTTTGCGCCAGACAATCAGTATTTATGATGTGTCACAGGAAAGTTTTTATCAGGGAATGATGCTGGGGCTTTCTGCCATTATGAACAACTGGTACAAGGTTACTTCTAACCGGGAGTCAGGAGACGGGAGATACGATATCCAAATGGAGCCATATGATCAATTGCTGCCAGGCATTTTAGCAGAGCTGAAAGTTTTGAGCAAAAGAAGTGTTGGGAACGCAGCTGATGTCGCTGACAAATTGAAAACTTTGTCTGAGGAGACGGTACATCAGATAAACAGAAGAAACTATGAGGAACTGATGCTGCAAAAAGGAGTGAAACAGATCATAAAACTGGGAATCGCATTTTATAAAAAGCAGGTGGAAATTTTCTGCGTGACAGACAGTGTGTAGAAAAAACAAAAAACAGCAGACAGGCAGATGGCCGGTCTGCTGTTTTTATATGCCAATCGTCTTGACAAATGTATAACGTTATGTTATATATTAAATGTAAAACACGACGTTATACATCAAGGAGGAAATAAACATGGGGCAGCAGCTGTCAGAAGCCGAACTTGAAATTATGAAAATCATATGGGAAAATCCAAAGGAGGTGACGTTGTTTCCCTATATTATGGATGAATTGGAGGCCAGAGGCAGGCCGTGCCAAAAGAATACTTTGATCGTGCTGTTATCGCGGCTGATGAATAAGGGTTTTTTAAGCGCCAGAAAAATCGGGCGCCGAAATGAATATTCCACACTTATTTCGGAGAAGGATTACCAGACGGCGCAGACAGTAAACTTTCTGGATAAAATATATGAAGGAAGCGTCAGGGGGCTTGTTTCGAATCTGATTACAGGTGACCTGTTAACGGACGAGGAATATGAAGAACTGAAAACGTTGCTGGAAAAAGGGAAAGCGGAAGGGAAAGGAATCAGGGAATCATGAATGTGGTTTTAAAAATTTTATGCTCGATGTCTGTTTCCGGCAGTCTGCTGATTGCCATTCTGCTTTTGGGAAAACGATTTTTGAAAAACCGCGTCAGCAGACAATGGCAGTATTATATCTGGCTGGTTGTTGTATTACAGGAGTATCCTATTTGACTGAGGCAGAGATTCTGGAATTGTTCGGCGATGAGGATGATACAGATGATATACAGACAACGACGATTCCTGTCAATCTGAAAAAGGTAAAGAGCGGAGAGATCGTTTGGCTGGGAGAATATACGTTATCGGAGGGAGATAAAATCAGGTATGACGTTTTGGCGAAAAAGGGAACTGTGATGCAGATTGGTTTTGCTAAGCCTTCGGATAAGCGGCTGAATACGACTTATTATTTTGTACATACGAAACGGCAGAAAGGGGAAAAACTGGAGTGTACCGCGGATTTTACTGCCGGCCCTCCGGCAAAGGACGGGACGTATCGGCTGTTTCTTCGCGCGGCAGACGGCGCTTTGAAGAATGTTAAAGGGGAGATTGAGATTGTGCCGGCGGATGAATCCTGAAAAAACGATTGCTTTTAGGAATGATAATACAACTTTTTATATAGAATTGTTGTTTAAAGGTATTTTATATGAAATTGGTTATTTCTGCAATACCATTAGAAATATTGTTGAAATTATACAAAAATAAATATGCTTTCTTTGCATATTTGGCAAAATAAAACAAAGAATCCGCAATTTTTTCAAGCAAATAGGATGATGGTTTTATTTCCCTGCAATCACAAAAATTTAAGGCTGGTTTTCACCCGGCCTTTTTTTAATGCTTGTTTTTCCTTATTTTATGCGGGGTACAGAACGTTGGACTGCGTATGTAATGCATAACATTTCTATATAAAATGTTATGCATTACATACGCAGTATGATCAAGAGCAAAAGAAAAGTGAAATGAGGTGGAGTTATGAAGTATTTGGGTGCGCAGATGCTTGAATTTCAAAAGTTCGGAGATGAGAGAGGGCATTTGATTGTTTTGGAAGGCAATCACGATATCCCATTTGCGATCAAAAGGATTTTTTATATGTTTGGTTCGGATCAGGACGCGGTGAGGGGACATCATGCGAATAAAAAGTCTGAATTTGTGCTGATCAATGTGTCCGGGCAGTGTAAGGTAAGGACGAAAGACGGATTGGGAAATGAAGCGGTGTTTGTTCTGAACAGGGCGCATACAGGCGTCTATCTGCCGGCAATGGTCTGGAAGGAGATGTATGATTTCAGTCATGATTCTGTGCTGCTTTGCCTGTCCAGCGAACATTATGACGCAGATGAATATATCAGGGATTATGACTGCTTCTTGCAGCATGTGAAGGAGGCGCAAAAGGATGATTATGCCAAACAGGCTTGACCGGGGATTTCGCATGTATCAGAAAGAATTTGAGGACAAGGCGCTGGAAGTGCTGCGCAGCGGATGGTATATACTTGGGAAGGAAGTGAAAGGCTTTGAAGAGGAATTTGCGCGTTTTACCGGCAGCAGGTATTGCGTAGGGCTGTCCAGCGGGCTGGATGCTTTATGGATTGCGTTTCGGGCGCTTGGCATTGGCAGAGGGGATGAAGTGATCGTACAGGGCAATACGTATATCGCAAGTGTGATGGGCATCACGATCAACGGGGCTTTGCCCGTGTTTGTGGAGCCGGATGCGTATTACAATCTGGATGCGGACAAAATAGAAGAAAAGATTACCGCACGGACAAAAGCGGTTTTAGCCGTACATTTATACGGGCAGGCTTCTAATATGGAGCCGATTGTCGGGCTATGCAAAAAATATCAGCTGAAACTGGTCGAAGACTGTGCGCAGTCGCACGGGGCAAGGTTCCGGGGAAAGATGACAGGGACGTTTGGAGATATTGGCTGTTTTTCGTTTTATCCGTCTAAAAATCTTGGAGCATTCGGCGACGCGGGAGCAATTGTAACAGATCAGGAGCAGATCGCGGAACAGATTCGGACGATCCGTAATTATGGAAGCGAAAAAAGATATATGCATCAGGTAGTTGGCGCGAATGCGAGGCTGGATGAACTGCAGGCGGGATTGCTGCGTGTACGGCTGTCTCATTTGGAACAGATTCAGCAGCGAAGAAGAAGCATCTGCCAGCGTTATTTACATGAATTATCAAAGGAACAGATTGTTTTACCGCAGGTCAGGGAAGGGGCGGAGCATGTCTGGCATCAGTTTGTAATCCGCACAAAACACCGCACACAGCTGATGCGATATTTAGAAAAACAAGAAATCGGCACATTGATTCATTATCCGATACCGCCGCATTTATCGCAGGCGTATGCGTATCTGGGAATGCGGGAAGGAGATCTGCCGATTACGGAACAATATGCGCGGGAAGTGTTATCTTTGCCGTTGTATGATGGGATGGCGAGCGAAGAGGTGTCTTATGTTGTGGAGATGGTAAATCGGTTTGCAACGTAAGTTTGCTTTTTCGCTGGTTTTCGATTACAATATGAGGAAACAGTATTTTTACAAAAATGTATGTAAGGATTCTCAGGGAGGCGCAGGCTGCCATTGCACAGATCAAAGAGCGGCAGTATCCAAAATCTTTGGAAGAATATGCGGGGGAAATATTGATGGTAGGGATTGATTATGATAAAGAAACAAAAGAACATGTCTGTTTGATTGAGCAGTATAGAAAAGATTGACGATTAGTGATACAGAAAAAATGTTCTTGACAGCTATTTAAAGTTAGCTTATACTAATAAATGTGATATAGATCATAGAGTGAATATAGACAGGAGGGTGTGAAAATGGGAACAATGGCAGTTTTAGCGGGACTTATGGGAGTTGTTTTTTTGATCGTCCGTGGTATGGTCAGAGATAAAAAACAGGGAAAATCCAGCTGTGGCGGAGACTGCAGCAAATGTGGCGGGTGCCATTGAAAAATGGATGAACGGTATACAAGCTACATTTTTTGCACAAAAACTATTTTCTTTTGCAAAAATATCTGATAAAATAAAGAAAGGGAGATATGACAAGAAACTGGAGACATAACAGGCATTTTCAGTCTGTATCAGATATGCAAAATTTGCAAAAGGAGAAAGTTGTGAAATGAAGGACATGAATGAACTGCTCAATACTGCGGATATGCTGGTTTATACAAATGATCAGTGCACAGGATGCAATAAATGCGTGAGGGTCTGTCCGACGCTTGTTTCAAATATTGCACAAGAAGGAAAGATATGGGTAAACCGTGACAGCTGCATTGCATGCGGCGCATGTCTGGATGCATGCGGTCACGATGCAAGATCTTATCATGATGATACAAAACAGTTTTTCTCTGATTTGAAAAGCGGAAGAAAAATATCGGTGATTGTTGCACCGGCATTTCTGGCAAATTATCCAAAGGAGTATAAACGAGTACTCGGTTATCTGAAATCTTTAGGCGTAAATCATATTTATAGTGTTTCATTTGGCGCTGATATCACAACATGGGGATATTTAAAATACATAACAGAAAACAATTTTACAGGAGGTATCAGTCAGCCGTGTCCGGTTGTAGTAGATTACGTGGAAAAATATATTCCGGAGCTGCTTCCCAAAATGATGTCGGTACAAAGTCCGATGATGTGCATGGCGATCTATGTAAAAAAGTATTTAAAGCTTACGGATGATCTTGCGTTTATCAGTCCGTGTGTGGCGAAAAAAGGAGAGATCAATGACAAAAACAATTATGGATATGTAAAATACAACGTTACTTTTTTGAAGCTGATGCAGCACATAGGCAGAAATTATACGAGCAGCCCGGAATATACGGATGAGCTGGAATACGGGATGGGATCGTTATATCCTATGCCGGGAGGGCTTCGTGAGAATGTGGAGCATTTTCTTGGAAAAGGACAGGTCGTGCGTCAGGTAGAAGGGGAGCAGGAAGCGTACCATTATCTGAAGGAATATTTAAAACGGGTGAAAAATAAAGCGGAACTGCCGTTCATGGTAGATATTTTAAACTGCAGCAAAGGCTGTATTTACGGAACGGCTACAGATCCGGCGAAAAATACCGATGACGTGCTGCTGACGCTGAGTAAAATGCGTGCGATAGATAAGCAGGAGCTGCGTGGCAAAGGGCCGTTTCGTAAGTCAAATAAAAGCCCATGGTCGCAGCAGAGTACGCCAAAGGAACGTCTGGCGAATCTGATGGAAGCGTTTAAAGAGCTGAATTTGTCAGATTTTATCCGTAAATATGATTCTTCCAAGCAAATTAAAGTAAGCGAACCGTCAGCAAGCGAACTGAACGAAATTTATCACAGCATGCTGAAAGATACGCCGTTAAAACAGAGCATCAACTGCAGCGCATGCGGTTATGATACGTGCAAGGATATGGCATATGCCATTTACAACAAAGTAAATGCAAAAGAAAACTGTATCCATTATATCAAAGAGTTAGCAGAAAACGAGAGCCTTGCACTGGAAAAGGTGAACGAGCAGCAGCGGCAGGAGCATGAACACAGGATGAACAAGATAGATGCGATTAAAGGCCAGTTCGGCACGCTGTCCAATGCGGTCGTTGAATTGAATGAGGCGAATGAAGCATCTGCAAATGAAGCGACGGATCTGGCAGGCAAGCTGCATGATATATCGGAGTTCTGCTATAAGCTGGAAGATTCGCTGGCAAGCATCTTGAACTTTATTGATATTTATAAGAATACAAGTGAAAATATCGTTAACATTGCAAATAAGACAAATCTGCTGTCGTTAAACGCATCCATTGAAGCGGCGCGCGCGGGAGAGCAGGGCCGTGGGTTTGCGGTAGTAGCCGAAGAGATCCGTAATCTGTCGGCATCTATTAAGACGTTAATTGTAAAAGATAATCAGCAGGCGGAAGAGACGATTCCTATGGTAGACGAAAGTGTCAATTCGATCAAACAGTTGATAGAAAATATTAATCATATGAGTGACCGGATTGCTACAATCGCAGCCAATTCAGAAGAAATCGCGGCACAGACTACGAATGTGCAGGTTATGGCGGAAGATTTGAAGGATGAAGTGCAGAAAATTTAACACGGTTTTATGAAATCAGATGGAAAACAGGCGGAATGAAAAGTTCCGGCCTGTTTTTTTT
>CAOKJJ010000059.1 GCA_948468465.1 uncultured Eubacterium sp.
TCTTGAAAGAGAATGTTTGCCATTACTGCAAATCCGAGATGCTTATCCCAAAAAGATCATTGCCAGAACCAGGCACCCGAAATATGGTTATGAGGGTATTGAGATTTACAATATAGCTGATTGGCTATTGCAGGAAGAGGAAAGCGGCGCGCAATAAACAGAACACCCCCTCAATTATCAAATGTCCTTTTTGTCAGATGTCCGTGATAGTCAGGCAGGGTCTGGGCTTGCCGGTTTTTTGGCCTGCTTTCACATAAAGACTTTTGATTCAGCCCTGACTTTCTGCCGGAATCTGGTTTCATTCTGTTACAGACATTATTTTTTCCATTCTTCATTTGAAGCGGAAGATACATCGAAGTTATGCATGATTTCCGGTATTCAGGCACCATAAAGCAATCTTTTTCACTAAACCAACGTCAATATTTCCATATGGAATACGTATGGTTCCTTTACTCACACTATATTTTTCCAGTTCTTCTTTAAATTCTATGACTGCTTCGGCGCCGGGATAAAAGCCGATATGATTTTTTGAAGCGGCAAAGTGAAGAATGTTATGGTTTTTCCAATAGGTCGGCATACTCCAGGAAATTCGCTCCTCTGCTTCTGGCAGTGTTTGCTGTAGAATCTGCCTCATAAGAAACAGGTCGGCCTGTTTGTCTTTATCCTGACGCATAATATATTCTTCGACTGTTTTCGGCTTTTCTCCGCAATAATGACTCTGATTTGTATTTTTAAATTCTTTTCCGCACCTTGGACATTTCCACATGGTAGGATCTTCCTTATCTTTTTGAAAAATTATGTTTTGCTTAAGGTGACTATATCATGTTTTGCTCAATTTTCAACCTTGTGATGCGCAGCGATATAAGAATTTCATAACGGATTTTGAAAAAATATCCTTCTGCTGTCTGAAATGCAGGCTGGAAACCAGGTTTATTACATGGTATAATGGAGTTTATGGATTATGCTTACATAAGGAGGAAGGATTATGAAACGTTATATGAATGCGGCTTTATTGTATGCTGTTCTTGCGATGGCCGGCGGTGTGTTTTATCGGGAGTTTACCAAATTCAACGGGTTTACTGCAAAAACCACACTCTCAGTCGTACATACCCATTATTTTCTGCTCGGTATGGTGTTTTTCCTGCTGCTTCTTTTGCTGGAAAAGAGTTTTTCTTTCACCAGTGCCAAAACCGGGCAGATACTGGCTGTCTATCATACTGGTCTGAATCTGACCGCTGTAATGTTTATCGTGCGGGGAGTGACGCAGGTGCTGGCGCCTGCGCTTTCCTCTGGCATGAATGCTGCGATATCCGGCATTGCCGGAATCGGGCATATCCTGCTCGGTGTCAGTATGGTGCTTGTGCTGGTGCAGATCAGACGCAGCGTATCGATGGCGCAGTAAGCGAAAACCAGGATATACAAACCGTAAGATTCACAAAGGTGATGGCAGATCGACCGCCTGTATGAAAGGGCGGTTTTCTGCTGTGTAAAATAAAGTCAGTATCTGCCAAAATACCAGTTTACAACTTTTTTGATTCAGTACGATACATTGTAAAGATAGTTATAAAATCTGCAAATCAGATGCAGACATTTTGAAAATATAGAAACAACGGGAGAACGATTATGGATAAAAGTTATAATCAAACATTGTATGCCTGCTTTACCGGATATATTGTGCAGGCGATTGTAAACAATTTTGTGCCGCTTCTTTTTCTGACTTTTCACAACAGTTATGGGATACCGATGACGCAGATTACGCTGCTTATTACGTTCAATTTTGGATTGCAGCTTTTGGTGGATATGTTGTCGGTTACTTTCGTGGACCGGATAGGTTATCGGGCGTCGATGATCATTGCGCATGTCTGTGCTGCGGCGGGTTTCCTGTTTCTGACGATCTTACCGGATCTGCTGGAAAATGCTTTTACGGGGCTTATGATTGCGGTTGCCGTATATGCGGTGGGCGGCGGACTGTTAGAGGTATTGGTAAGTCCAATCGTGGAAGCCTGTCCTACAAAAAATAAAGAAAAGGCCATGAGCCTGCTGCATTCCTTTTATTGTTGGGGGCATATGGCAGTCGTGATTGTATCGACAGCTTTTTTTCATCTGTTCGGTATCGAAAACTGGAAGGTGATGGCGTGCATTTGGGCGGTGATTCCTTTTGCAAATATGATTCTGTTTACAAGGGTTCCGATTGCTTCTTTGATGGATCAGGGGGAAGGGAGAACAACCATCCGGCAGCTTTTTTGTAAGAGGATATTCTGGGTACTGATGATAATGATGATCTGTGCCGGAGCGGGCGAACAGGCAGTCAGCCAGTGGGCGTCGGCTTTTGCAGAGTCGGGACTTCATGTCAGCAAGACAACAGGAGATCTGGCAGGACCGATGCTGTTTGCGTTTCTGATGGGAAGTGCCAGAGCCTTTTATGGAAAGCACGGAGAACGCATCGATTTGGATCGATTTATGGTTGTCAGCAGTATTTTGTGTATCGCTGCCTACCTTTGCATCTCACTTGTGCCGGGTCCGACGGTCGGGTTTATCGGGTGTGCACTGTGTGGTCTGTCTGTTGGTATTATGTGGCCGGGGGTGTTTAGTAAGGCGGCGGCTTCTGATGTCAGGGGCGGCACCGCAATGTTTGCACTACTTGCTCTGGCCGGCGACGTCGGGTGTGCGGGAGGACCTACCGTAGTGGGGATGGTTTCCGGTGCTTTCAATAATAATCTGAAAGTGGGTTTTCTGGCAGGAGTGTTATTTCCGATCTTTTTGTTGATCGGTATTTATTTGTGCCAGTCAGAGAATCGAAAACGGAATCGGATGTCCGGGTAAGATGCCGTCCGGTCAAATCTGCAGATGGACGAGCCTGTCGGTGGATGGCAGCATAGCTATCTGTGACTTATAAATCTGGGCCGAATTTTCCGCTAAGTGTGCGGCACAGTCTGCAGAAAGCATGGTTCAGACGGTTGCTGGTGAAAATTGTGCGATCTGGTTGCCGAAGAGTTTATTTTTTCTATAAAATGTCAACGAATATTGATGATTAATGGCGATTGACCGATAAAAAGATTATCAATATATAAATCGAAAGGAAGAAAGCGGTATGGCAAAGAAAGAAATTACACCGGGCGAATGGCAGATTATGGAAGTTCTCTGGGCCTGCGGGAAACCTCTGACGTCTTCCGAGGTCTGCAAAAGGATGCAGGGGAATGTGGATATGTCGATGCGGGTGCTGATGAACCGTCTGAGTCAGAAAAATGTTCCTGGCTACACAGTGGATGAGCATGACGCAAGGGGTTATCATTACTATGTGCAGAGGACCAGGGAGGAATGTGTCAGAGAGAAAAGCAGGAAGTTTGTGGACAGCTATTTTTCCGGCAATGGGACAAATGCGATGGCGGCGCTGCTGCATAGTTTTGTCCTGACAGATGAACAGATCAGGGAGCTGGAGGAAATTCTGGAGCAGAGCAGGGACCGGAAGGCGGAATCCACACAGAGAGAGGGTGGCTCTCATGCCTGACTGGTCAGAGATCGGCCGACTCCTGGATTTTGGCGCGGTGTATTACACGACGCAGCTGGTGCGGTGTGCAGCCTTTTCTTTTTTACTGGCCGGACTGGTGATGCTGCTTCGAAAACTATTTTTTTCAGAACGGACTTTTCTGCGGGGACTTTTATGGTTATCGTTTCTGCTTCTTCCGTTTCTGGGAAAGCTGAAATTGTTTTATGAAAATGAGGCAGTTCTTCATGTCACATGGTGGCTGACGGCGGCAACAATGTCGTGGATATGGATGGACCGTGTGTATGCGGCGGGTATTTGTGTCGCGGCTGTGTGCATATTTAGAAAACGGCTGTGTCTTTGGAAGTTGGTTGCAGGGATGGAAAAGGTTCCTTTGGGCGATACCTGGGTCAGAGTTACGGATATGAATGTCACGCCGTTTACCGTCGGGCTGCTGAAACCAAAGATTGTCATTCCCAGAGCGATGCTTGAAAACTACAGTCGGGATGAATCGATGGCTGTTGTGCAGCATGAAAAGACGCATATCCGTCTGGGTCATCTGTGGTTTGGGTTTGTATGGGATATCCTGCGGTGTCTGTTATGGGTGAATCCGTTTCTTGGAATGTTACAAAAACAGTTTCGGGCGGATATGGAGGATATCTGCGACAGGGTGTGTATACAAAGCAGCGGGAGACCGGCATACGAATATGGTCTGGTACTGCTGAAAACGCTGAAACTGCTGCGCACTGGTTCAGGGGATATGCCGTCTGCTGTTACCTATGCCGGAGAAAAGGAATTTGCCGATATCAAAAGGCGAATGGGCGAGATTGCCGATTTCCGTCCATACCGGAAAAGGATGTGTGCGGGCATGGCAGTCGCGGCCGTGCTTGCGGCTGCGGCGATGCTGCTGGCGGTACAAACACATTCCTATGCGCGATGCAATGAAAGCCGGGACATTATGGTTGGAAATGATGACGGGAATCCCCGGATAGTCTCCTCCGATACCGGGAAACTGGCGCAGATGATTTCATATGACGACAGATGTGTTTATGTTGAGAGAGAAGCGTTTGAGAAGTTTTTGGAAGAAAATCATGCGGACGGGGAAATCTGGATTGTTTTTGACGGATTTTATAAACTTCCGGGTCTGGCTGGCGCAGCGGAGGCCTGTATTTACGAAGGCGGTTCTACAGACAGAGTCGTGCGGATTTCTTATGAAAGCGTCATGGATCACTGGTATATGAAACTGCTGAAACTGCTGTAGCGAACTATGGAAACGAAAAGGATTTCAATCAATTTTATTCAGGGAGGACAGATTATGGCAATGGAGACGAACATCGGCAGTTACAATTAGGGAAACTATATTATGATGAAAACGGTATTCCCTGGATGTCAAAGGAGCAGGCGGACAGATGCATCACAGGAAAAAGCAGCTGGAAAAAATGATATCTGTGTCAGATGAGGTAAAAGCAGAGCTGGCAGAAATCGTGAAACAGGATTTTATCAGCATCAATGGCCAAAGCATACCAGAAGGAACCGGGAGAAATGATGTGATCAATACGTATTTAAGATCCCTCCCTTCAAAGCAACGCAGCTCCGCTTCATGGACGTTGGACCAGCTGGCGGGAGATTTTGTTTCCGAAATGGAGAAGCTGGCGAGGGAAAACTATTCGGGATGGAAACCGGGGGACGCTTTTGACACAGGCATTTTTGAACGGTCGGACGGGATGCGCGGAGGATTGGATATCAGGGTATAGATAATGTTGATTGTAGCTGGATTTATGATAGAATACCTGTCTTTGCAGGTTGAATCGTAAAATATAGTGCCAGACGATAGATTTTAATCTGCGGTAACGAGTAAAGCAGATAGATGACAGATAAAATAGGTCTGTACTTGTGCGTTCTTTCTGCAAAAACAGGCCCCGCATCCAGCTGAGACTTCATAATTTTGAAGGATTTTTTGATCTGCTATAAATTGTGGTATGTGGAACAGATCTCTGAATCCGCCATGTTTATTTCACTGGTAACGATCCTGTTATATCTGGTAAATTTCTTGTTATTTTCAATTTTTTTTGTTCAAATTCACTTTTACTGCATGGTGTCAAAATAAAACACAAAAATAGTATAATTATAAAATATATAGTGAATTGTAATTATACTATTGACATTTTTATAAATATATCGTAAAATAAATGCACAGTATGTAATTAGAATAATAAATATAAAAGATTTATTAACACAGTTACGAACATTATACATTAATAACCATAGTAATATAGCGAAAGTAGATGATATTATGAATTATGAAAATCCTCAGAGGTATAAAAATGGAGATTACATTTTTCAAGAAAGGATGGTCATTTGAAAAGAATAAATAAAATATGTATTTGTTTTGTGTCCCTAAAAAAAACAGACAAAACAGCAAGGATATAGTATTATTATGAATATAAAAAAAGTATTGAAAAAATTAACAGCAGTGATTTGCTGCGCAGGATGTCTGTTCAGTTATTCTACAGATGTATATGGCATGGAAACAGAAAAAATTGAAGTTACCCAAGAAATAAAGGATGGGATTACAGCCTGTCTGGAAACAGAAAATGGAGAAGTCCTGCCAATGGATTGTGATATTTCTTTGGTGAAACATACATTGAATACACGTTCATCAGAAGGAGATATGTACACATTAGAAGTAAAATCATCTGAGCGAAAGACTTCGTCAGACAGTACGACTCAATTTGGGATTGGGCTTACGGGCAGGATTACGTGGATTGACCATCTGGGAACATCAAATGAACTGGTTTCTTACACAGGCACGTATAGTAATCCTTCTCAAATAGCTTTTGCAAAGTATGATGTTGGCCTTGCAAACAGTACAAAGCATTCTATCACCATAGACAATATAGCTGCTAATAATTCTATCTATAATACAGATCCATGTCATAATAAAGGGGTTAGCTTTTTCCTTTATATGTATGCGAGAACAAAAGAGGGCAGCATAGCAAGGCTGACAGTTAAAACAAGCATATTCGACTGAGAAGTATGATTACGTGACTTTCATTTTCTTGGAAAGGAGTATTTTATGAAAAAATGTTTCAAATGGATCGCCTGTATTTTAATTGCGTATCTTCTCGTCCTCGTTCCGTATATGGGTTATTTTATACGCAGCGTATCTTATGACCCGTCATTGGGAATGCCGATGGATCATGTAGATGCTTTTTACCCGACATACAGCAGTCTGATCTGGTCAGCATTTATGGGTATTTTATTCTATGTTATCCTGCAGGGCAGGAAAAATGTGCCGCAGATGCCTGAGAGGGAAATTGAAAGAAAGAAGCTGTTTTTACACACTGTGGCTGGTGCGTTATGTATTGTTGCGATCGGCTTTGCGTTGGAATGGTATCATGGAGTCATAGAGAATTCTGTGTTCAATGATATTTATTATGCCATCAGTAATACAGGTCAGGTTATTGCCACAGGCTCAGAGGAACAGTTTATGCATGTTACAATTATCGCGCAATATTTTGAACGCGCTATAATTCCGGATTTTCTGAAAATGATGAATTTACTTGTTGTGTTCCTGTTTTACCAGGGGCTGCAAATGCTGTCTGCTGTACATGTAAATGATGCTGCAACAGTGAAAAATTCTGTGAAATGAGAAATATTTTAACATCTTTCGTTTTAGGCAGAAGAACTGTGGAAAAAAGATGTATGGAATTGAGGAAAATTGAAGAACGTCGGGGATTGAGAGGCGATACTGATCAAACGGAGAATTATGAAAGCAGGAGCTCTAAAATGGAGCGTCCTGCTTTTACTGTAATTCTTTATAGCCAGGATTATCATCTGATACAGCAGTCTGATTCTGCCGCCGTTACGGTCGGACAGCGGCGGAGGACAATTTACTACTTTTTTTACTACTTTTGAGGTCAAAGATATGCCAATTTAGACTACAATATGCCACGGACGAAAGGCTAAAGCAAGACGCAGGAAAAGCCGATAAATCAAGGAAATACAGTAAATACAAGGATTTTTTGAGATATGATTAAAATACTTTTCGTCTGCCACGGCAGCACAGCGGATATGCATTGCATATGCGGGTAAAACGGGGCAGAACGGGGCAAATCGTGGCAGCAGGAGCGGTGGGTTACTACGGTTTTACTACGATTGAAGGCGTGAACATTAAGGGTGTGGAAATGAGCATATTTTTATTGAAATGAAAAAGCGCCTGTAAAAAATCAATGGTTTTACTGACGCTTTTTTGTTTGCGTTAAGGCATGGGATCATCTGTTATTATTTTGACAGATTTAAATAAAGGGTAATACGCTGCTCCTGTGGGATTTTTAATAAGTCCATTGCTTTTTCGGCTGTCCATCCGGTACTGTCCATCAGGTTTTTAATATCCAGAAGCCTTGTTTCCTGCAGACCCTCCTGCCGGCCTTCCTCTTTCAGCATCTCCATAGCTTCCTCTTCATTATATTCTGTCAGGCACATATCTTTCACCTCCGCCCTGTTGGCTGTTATAAATTTTTTAATTTCAAAATCTTCCGGCATTTCATCAATTGCCCTGTCAATGGCACTGCCGATTCCCGTCTGCTTATCATCCTCTCCGGTGCTGGCATCTGCCTGGTTATTCCTGACCTGTTCCACAAACCATGCGTATTCCCCAAGCGGCCTGCACTTTGAAAGCATCTCCCTGTTATGCCCGTGGTTGATATTTATCATTCTGACCTTTACTTCGATGTCAGGATCTGCATCATGGAAAATCTGTTCCACTTCTGCCTGAATCCGGTTTTCGTCCGTCCTTTCATTCATTCTGCTGTATCTGTACAGCACATTCTGGCGGATTTCTTCTTTGAATGCATCGCTTAAGGACAATGTGCATTCATCCTCTTTTTCGTCTGTGCCATTGTAAAAAACAACCAGTTTCGGCAGAGGGAGCGGCAGGAGCTTTTTGCCGTACCGGTTGAGCCTTGCCGAATGGATGAATTTATCATACAGTTTTCCTGCATACATAAATTCGCGGACGGGCATGTTTGGATTATAGGAGCTCTGCTGTTCGTACAATTCTAAGGTCCTGTAAAGGCTGATGATTTCTGAAACAAGGATGGAAAGGTCATTTCTCATGCCCATATAAACCACGTCTTCAATCGTATTGATGGTGACAGCAGAGATGTCATCATAAGACGTGCCGTGGATGGCGTTGTAAAGTGACAGTGTCCAGCGCTTGTTTTCCTCACGCCCGAACAGAAAGCCGAACAGCCGGGATTTGTATTCGCGGTTTCCTGTGCCTTTTAACTGGTTTTCCAGTTCCCGGATGCGTTCTTCCAGTTCTTCATAAGTTTTCTTTTCTGCCATTTTATCCTCCCTGCTGTCTCATGGGTTTATTTTACCATGAACCAGGGCAGTCTGCAAGCGGTATGATGGGCGGCAGAACCCTGGGAGGCTGTACGGACTATGGGCTGGATTCAGGGCACTGCCAGATAATGCCGCTATGAAATTTATTAGTGACTCATTAATTTGCTGATATCTTGTGCTTGAAAAGCCTGTCAGCTATAATCCGGTATATCAGTTCCAATACATAAATAAAATTTAGGAGGTAATTCTTATGTTGAATGAAAATGTAAAGAAACTGCTGGCAGAGAGCATGTGGGATCTGGCTACCTGTGCCGGTAATGAGCCGAATGTCGTTCCCGTGGCGTTCAAGGATGTAACAGAAGACGGGAAGCTGGTGGTGGGCGACGTATTCCTTGAGACCACGCTGAACAATCTGAAGGCAGACGGCGGCAGGATTGCCATTTCCGTATATGATGCCAAGTCTCTGGAAGGCTACCAGATTAAGGGCGATGCGGAGTACGTGACAGAAGGTGCGGTGGTTGATACGTTTAAGGCTATGGTGGAAAAAATGTTCAATGGAGCGGCTACCGCAAAGGGCGCGCTGGTTATTACACCGGAAAAGGTGATCGTGACTACCCCTGGAGCGGAGAACAAAAAAGTTCTGTAAGGCGGACAAAAAGCGGCGGGTGCAGAGCCCATAAAAATGCTCTGTACCCGTTTTGCATATGGAAAATAATAGTTGTGTGATGAGGGAGGGTATTATGCCAGGTCACGGATAACGGCGTCAATATCCCTGCTTATCACAATGGAGCGGTCTTCTAATAATGCGGGATAGCAGGGATTGGTGAGGTTTACGCTTGCATAAATGGCGTCCGGATTTTTTGCTGCCATGTTCCAGAAGGGAAACTTTATGACGCCCGGTGAATTGAAGCCGACGCCCAGCTCAAGGTATAAAAGTCCATTTCCCGTCCGCATTTTGGACAGTGCGGGATAAGTTCTGCGGGTATCCGCATACCCCTGGCCTCTGCCATCATTTTTTTCAGTGTTTCGTAATTGTTATAAGTGGCAGTGTGGCAGGGCTCCTGGCATTGGAAGAGCCCGAAATCGCCCTGGGTATAGCACAGCTTTTCTTTCGGGAAGCCGGAGCGTTGGAATGTATGGTCGATGTTGGTAGTCAGGACAAAATAATCTTTCCCGGCCAGAAGTTCCAGCAGTTTCCTGTGGGTATCTTTTGGAATCTCTTCATAGCGGTTGATCCATGCCCAGCGTGCCCAGTAGGCCCACCGTTCTTCATTGGTTTCAAAGTCCGCAAAACAGCCGGTATACATATCTGTCATGCCATATTTATTCACGAAGTCTCCAAAATGCTTTTCCAGGCGTTCCCCGGTAAATTCGTATCCTGCGGAAGCGGAAAGGCCGCTCCCGGCGCCGATGATCACGGCATTAGCTTTCTCAAAGGCCAGACGGAGCTTTTTCAGTTCCTTTTCATAGGCTCCTGTCGTGCCTGCGATAATATTCTTTATCATATGGATGTCCCCTTTATCTTTTTTATGTCAGCAGTATATTCTTTCTACTTGATATGGGCAATATATTCGTAAATTTATTAGCCACTATTCTTTTTCATAGTAACTTGATTTTTTGCTGATATAAAGGGATAATGATATGGGGATACGCAGAAAAAGAATGAGTTGAGGTGATCATATGTATAAACCCAAATTAGACAAGGATATCCGCTGTCCGCTGGAATATGGCCTGGATGTGTTCGGGGGTAAATGGAATTCCCGGATCATCTGTGTGTTGGCGGCAAAAAAGATATTGCGGTACAGTGAACTGCGCAGTGAGCTTACCAATATTACGGATGCGGTTCTTGGCGCTTCATTAAAGGTGCTGATGAAAAACGGTATGATAAACCGGCAGCCGTATGATGAAATTCCTCCCAGGGTGGAATATTCCCTTACGGAGAAGGGGCTGTCTGTCGTTCCCATTTTGCAGAGCATCTGCCAGTGGTCGGGCGCTTATCATAAAGAGGATACGGAACATACCATGCAGCATTGCCAGAAGTGTGACTATAACGACGGTGGGAGATAATGGCGGGGAAAGACGGATATTATGCATCAGAAAGCGGGACTGGAAAACGTGCCAGTCCCGCTTTCTGATGCATAATATCTGATGCTGGGACAGTTTGATATCTGTTTGGAAGAACAAAACAGTAAGAGCAGTATTATGGGTTAATTTGATTTACGCTGAAAAATAAGATCAGCGGCAGGCAGTTTGCCGCTAGGCCCCATTTTTACAGGGAAATATCCGGCATACGAAAAACTATCAGCTGCCTGTACCTCAATGACCTTTCGGTGTTCCTCCGTTACTGCTGTTGAAGCAGGACTGTTTTTGTAATCAATTTCTTTTCAGTTCCGTTTGGAAAGGCATTCTATAAACTCTCTGTTTTTTCTGTGTGAATGCCTTTCAAAAATTTGCAGTTCCCGTGGAAAAACCGGCTCCCCATAATAAGATGCGGATAACGCCGCATAGGCACAGGTGCAGCGGATAATAAATATAAAACAGTTTTCCGATTCCTTTTATGGTGCCGCGTTTTCCATTATAGAGCCGCAGAAGCGGGATTGTCAGGCAGGTGCCCAGCTGGATAAATGCGTATATTCTGTCGATAAATATAAAATATACTATGGCATACATGAATGTATAGAACATCATATGCGCCATCTGCTTTTTAAAGTTTCCCCTGTTTGTTCCGATAGCTAAAATGGACAGGGTTGCGATACAGCTCCAGTCTGATGGAAAAGTAACCAGGCAGACAAAGATGGTAATTATAATTTTCTGCCAGTTTTTCCAGTTTTTTTTGTCGTATATGTACAGTAAAACCAGTCCCCATGCCAGTGACCAGACGACACCGGTCTGGTTAAACGCCGTTGTCTGGAAAGGTATAAAAGATATGCCAAAGCAGAAATCATATGCAAAATGGGATACCGCTGCCAGCAGGAATAACCGGGCGGCATATTTTTTGACATCATGCGTGTAATGGTATCCTTCTGCGATAAAATACCACATAATGGGTGCGGTAAGCCTGCCAGTAATATGAAACAGAACGACAAACCATTCTGTGGAATAGCCGGGGTACAATGTCCATATTAAGTGATCCAGCGTCATTGCAGCAATGGCAATTAATTTTAGCTGATTTGCATTTAATTCTTTTCTTAGATCCGCATGCGGCATAGTCAGTCCTCCTTTGTATTCTGCCCATTGATGTGTTCCAGTTTTTTTATACAGCGTTCTGACCACTCTATACAGGTTTTTATAAAACAGCAGCCAAAATCTACCGTAAACTGCCAGTGCATGGTCTGATACAGTTCTTTGTTAGAACCATAATGCTCTATATTACCGGGGACCGAACCCATTTCCTCCAGATATGCTTCACAGTTTTCTTTAAATTTTCTTAACACACCAGCGCTTTGGGCAGGGGGCATATTTCCGCCAAAAAAGACTTTCATCATAAAAGCGCTTTTAAAATGTGTAGCATCTTCCCCCGGCCCTTCGGCAAGCCAGTCCATAAATGCTGTTTTTCCTGCTTCGGTGAGCGAGAAAATCTTTTTGTTTGGGCGGTCTGACTGGATGACTGTTTCGCCGCTGATATAGCCTTTCTTTTCCAGTTTTTTTAATTCCAGATAAATATGGCTGCTCTGGGCATGCCAGAAAAACTGAAGGGATGATTCAAATGCTTTGACCAGTTCATAACCGCTCATAGGCCCGTAGTTTAAAAATCCTAAAATTCCAAAAGCTAAAGACATTTCTATGTTCCTCCCAATACTATAAAATTATATTAGTATAAAATTATAATAATGTCAAGATACTTTGTCTTTTGTCCTAGTGCTCCATCCGGACAGAAATTAGAGTTTAGTGCTGACTGATTCGTGTTAGTGCAAGGCAAAATTTTGACGGCGATGTGGTTCCATCGACTAGAAATTTTAACGCAGCAATGGCACGAATCAGGCTGTAATAAACTCTAATTTCTGTCCGGATGGAGCACTAGCCGGGGTGTAAAAGTAACGAAGGAAGTTTAAAATGAGTTACTCATAAATTTCATAGTATCTTGAAACTTAAAATCTGCAGTGATATTATCGTCATATGTCGGAAATGGAGGTGGATGCATGGGGAGGCCGTTACGGTGCAGGAGAATTTGTTTTGAGCCTAAATACAGCAGCTTTGCCCCTTGCGGCATGGAAAGTATGGAACAGGTATTGCTGACAGTGGATGAATTTGAGGCGGTCCGTCTGATCGACCATGAAAAGAAGACGCATGAGCAGTGTGCCAGGCAGATGGGGATTTCCCGCACTACGGTCACGGAAATGTATGAAAGAGCCAGGACGAAGATCGCGGACTGTCTTGTGGGTGGAAAGACGCTTTGTATTTCCGGCGGGAATTATGTGCTCTGTGATGGCTCTGCATGGAGGTGCTGTGGCAAAAAATGTGACAGAGCCAGAGTTATGGCTGAAATTGAAGGTGAAAGAAAGGAAGATGGGATTATGAAGATTGCAGTTACTTATGAAAATGGAAATGTATTCCCGCATTTTGGGCATACAGAGCAGTTTAAGATTTATGAGATTGAAGATAGGAAAGTTGCGAGGGTACAGGTAGTGGATACCAACGGGAGCGGTCATGGTGCCCTTGCGGGGATGTTGTCTGCACTGAACGTGGACACGCTGATCTGCGGCGGGATCGGGGCAGGTGCACAGACTGCTCTAGCAGAAGCAGGCATCCGCCTTTATGGAGGCGTATCTGGCAGTGCGGATGAGGCTGTGGATAAACTGCTTGTAGGAAACCTGACGTTTGACCCGGATGTCCATTGTGATCATGAGGAAGGGCATCATCATGGATGCGGGGAAGATAAGCATGGCTGTGCAGGAAATGGGGGCGGATGTCAGTGAGCAGGTATGAATTTACAAAGAAATTGGAAACAGGAAATGCGGTTATAGATAAGGAACACAGGGAGTTGTTTCAGGCAGTAAACAAACTTCTAGAAGCCTGTAGTGAGGGCAAAGGAAGGGCTTCCATGGATGAAACAATAAAATTCCTGAACAATTATGTGAACCAGCATTTTTCACATGAGGAGCAGCTTCAGAAACAGAGCGGTTATCCTGGGATAGCGGCACATATGAAATTCCATGAAAAATACAAAAAGACGCTGAAAGAAATTACATCCCGGATATCCGTGTCCGGGCCAACGATATCGGAACTTGGAAAGCTGAACGGGCATATCAGTGTTCTGGTTTCCCATATCAGTACAGAGGATAAACGGCTGGGTACATTTTTAAATCAGGCATAGACAGGGGGTACTCTGGATCGTGTAGATGCCGCAGAGCATCCGATGCTGCCGGAGCATTACATTGAGTGGGTGTCCCTGCAGACGAAGCAGGGGAACCAGAGGAAAGTACTGCATCCGGAGGATAAGCCAGAAGTGTGTTTCGCTGTCTGTGAGGGTGATGAAGTGGAGGCAGTGTATGCTTGCTGTAACCTGCACAGCTTATGGAAGGCGTGACTGGCAGTAAAGCAGCGCCTGGCTGCTGTCAGGTTACGGAAAGCATGTTGTAAAGTTTCAGCAGCCGGATATCTTCTTTTGATACCTTTAATTTTTTTACAAGTTCTAAATCTTCTTTCAAAGGGGTTCTGGAAAACAGCATTTTCATCGCAATCGGCATCATCGGGCGGGATGAAAAGCCGTTCCATAACCCCCATTTTGTATCTGCATCCAGATAGGAGGCCAGGATCTGCACGCTGGCTTTTTCCATCGGGTGGTCCTGGTTTGTGAGGACAATGTTTGTCACGGCATCGTAATGTTCAATGTATCCCCAGTAAGTATTTTCGCAGTGCTGGTACCGGCTGAAGTCTGTAAAGTTCATGTACATCATGATTTTATACTGGTTATGCAGCGTTTCCGAAAGCACGTCAAAGACACAGCGCATAATCTGGTTGATCCTTCCGTCAAATACGTAAGAATAAAACTGGGAGACGCCTTCAAAAAATGCCGGGTGGTTCCCTTCCGATCCAAGCGCCGTCCTGTCCGGGCGGCAGTATAAAAGCTGTTCGACATGAATGTGGAGCGCATCTGCGATTTCATATAACGTTTCAATATCGACAGCGATTTCCCCTTTTTCATATTTGGAAATGGCTGACTTGCTTTTGCAGATGATTTTAGAGAGATCATCCAGCGTGAAATGCCTCATTTTGCGGAAATTGCGGATGCGTTTCCCGATTTCCATGCTGATTTCTGACATAGGGCAGTCCTCCTGACAGTGCTGTAATTAAAAGTATCATAAAAATACAAAATTTGGTGATTTTTCTGCTTTTTACATAACATAATCCAATTTTATCACTTTACGCACAAAAAATCAACTGTGAAGAAAAAAACAGCATAATAATTCCACCCACACGAAACAGAGGGTGTTTTGACCATTCTGGAACAGGCTGTTAAAATCATGTTACACGATACGAAATACATAAAAAAGAAGAAGGGAGAAAGGAAAAATGTACAATTTTGATGAAATTATTGACAGGCAGCATACCAATTCCATGAATACTGATGGATTCCGTGATTACATCTTCCATGCGGATGATTCGATGGAATTCCCTTACAGGGATGAGGAATTTATCCGCATGTGGGTGGCGGACATGGAATTTGCAACGCCGGACGTGGTCATTGACGGCATACGGGAACGTCTGGATAAACGTATTTTCGGCTACACGCGCGTATTTGAAAAAAGCTATTATGAGGCATTTTCTGACTGGTGCTGTAAGCGCTATGGATGGAGTTTTGAGAAAGGGCAGCTGGTGATGTCAAACGGGATTATTCCGGCGCTGTATGAAATGGTGGATTATATCTGCCAGCCGGATGAGAAGGTGCTGTTTTTAACACCGTCCTATGCTTATTTTAAATATGCGGCGGACTATAACAGCAGGGCGTATGTCTGTTCTGATCTAAAGAATGAAGACGGGTATTATAAGATCGATTTTGAGGACTTCGAACGCAAGGCTTCCGATGAAAAGACAACGCTGTTTATTTTCTGCCATCCGCATAATCCAAGCGGGCGCGTATGGAAAGAGGATGAACTGAAGAAACTGGCTGAAATCATTGAGAGGCATCATCTGTGGGTGATTTCGGATGAAATTCACTGTGATTTAATCAGGCTGGACCAGAAGCATATCCCTTTGGGAAAAATCATGCCGGATTATAAACGGCTCGTTACTGCCATGGCTCCAAGCAAAACTTTTAACCTGGCCGGCCTGATGATCTCAAATATTATCATCCGTGATGATACATTAAAAGAAACCTGGCTTAGCCGCCATTACAATTTTGATAATCCGCTGAGTATCGCGGCGGCGCAGGCAGCCTATGAAAGAGGAAACGTGTGGGTGGAAGAGCTGCGGGCTTATCTGGATGAAAATTTCCGGTTTACCAAAGAGTACCTGAATGAACATCTTCCAAAAGCGGTATTCCGGATTTCAGAGGCAACGTACCTTGCATGGGTGGATCTGAATGCTTATTTTGAACCGGATGAGCACCTGCCGTTATTTTTTGCTTACAAAGCCGGGGTGCTGTTAGAAGGCGGAAATATGTTTGTGCAGGGTTCCGACGGGTTCATCCGGCTGAATCTTGCATGTCCGAAATCGGTTCTGGCGGAAGGGTTAAAGAGGATCTGTGAAGCGGTAAATACAAAACATGGGGAAAAGTATCTGGGGCCGGCTTAAAAAGCCGCAGCTATCAATAAAAGATTTCCTGCGGGCCGGCTGCACTGCGGCAGCTTGTGCAGGAAGGGAAAGAGGAACATATGACAGATGCATTACATATAAAAGAAACTGTGTCCAGGTATCAGGGGTATATGACAGACATGCGCAGGGAGTTCCACAGGCATCCTGAGATTTCCGGGCAGGAACATCATACAAGGGAAATCCTTGTCCGGGAGATAGAAAGCATGGATATTCCGTACAGGCTGCTGGCAGGAACCGGGCTGATTGCCATCATCAAAGGCGGAAAGCCTGGAAAACACCGTGTCCTGCGGGCAGATATGGACGCGCTTCCGGTTCGGGAGGATGATGAGAACTTAAAGCAGAAGAAAGAATGTGTTTCCTGCGTGGAGGGCGTTTCCCATGCCTGCGGGTATGATGCGCATATGGCGATGCTGCTTGGCACTATGAAGGCACTGAAAGAACTGCAGGATGACATCGAGGGGACGGTTTACTGCTGTTTTGAGGAAGGCGAGGAAACGAACTGCGGCATTGGGACTATGATGGAAGCTCTAAAAGAGTATCCGGTCGATGCGTGTTTTGCGCTGCATGTCTATAACGGCCTGGATGCCGGAAAGGTAAATGTGGTTCCGGGGCCGAGGATGGCCGGCACAGTCGGAATCGGATTTCATATCAAAGGCAGAAGCGGCCACGGCTCCAGGCCGGACCAGGCACTAAATCCGATTATTCCTGCAGCGCATATCATTACACAGGCTGGTTCCGCATTTGTCAGCCGGCTGGATGTGGAGGAAACGGTAACGCTGGGGTTTGGAATGGTCAGGGCGGGAGAAGCGACAAATGTAATCCCAGAAGATGCCTATGTAGGAGGGACCGCGAGGTTTTTCAACCGGGAAGTGGCGCTGCAGGTGCAGCGTGCGGCTGTTAAAATCTGCGGGGAAGATGTGCTGGCAGAATGCGGCAGGTGGTATGCATCAGAATGCTATAGTGCATACCTTGAAAAATATGCAGGCGCACTGGGTTTTCTGGGTATCCGCAATGAGGCGTATGGAAGCGGCGCGGCCCACCACAACGAAAAATTTGATATCGATGAATCCGTGCTGTCTCTTGGCGCTTGTACGGAAGCCGCATTTGTTTTTAGTGACTAAGGCAGAGGAGGGAAGATCATGAATGAGAAGAAAAAAGCATTCAAGATGCCGCATCTTTTGTGGATTATGTCAGGCATTATTTTATTGTCATGTCTTGCCACATACCTGATTCCGGCAGGGCAGTTTCTGACAAATGAAGCGGGCGAGATTATCGGGACGGATTTCCAGTATCTTGGGCATCAGACGCCGGTCAGCCCCTGAGCTGCACTCATGCTGATGAAGACAGGGCTGGAGGGTGCGGCGACAATCATGTTTGTTGTCATGGTTTCCGGGGCGACAATTAATGTAGTGCTGGAAACGGGCGCAATGGACGATTTGATGAACTGGGCCGTATATAAGCTGAAAGACAAGGGCGCAGGGCTTTTGATTGCCTTAATGATGACACTGATGGCGTATCTCGGCGGGTTTGGCGGGACAGATGCACTGATTGCCGTGGTTCCGATCGGCATCCTGTTTTCCAAAAAGCTGAAGCTGGACCCCATCTGTGCACTGGCGGTGACCACTTTCGCGGCTCTGATCGGGTTCGGCACCGGCCCGGCGCAGCAGGCGACGACACAGATGCTGATGGGCGTGACGCCGTACTCTGCTTTTTTTACAAGGCTGCTGATTATGAATTTTTTTCTGGCGGTAGCGATTGTTATGGTGCTTCGGTATGTGAAAAAGATCAGGAAGAATCCGGCTGCTTCCCTGATGTACAGCGAGGGGTGGAATCTGGATGAGGATGGCGGGGACCTGGATGAGAGCCAGGTGATTAAAAAAGTGGATATGAGCTGGAGAAAAATAGCAGTCATTATTATTTTCCTGCTGCAGTATCTGATTATTGCGCTTTATTCCCTGTTAGGCGGCAGCGAGACATTTGATTTTATGATTTCAGTGATGCTGGTAACCATGATACTGACGGGCATTGTGGGCGGAATGTCGGCAGAGGAGCTTGGGCAGAGCTTTGCCAAAGGGCTTGCTTCTATGGCATTTGTTGCTTTTGTCATCGGACTTGCCAAAGTTATTTCGCTTATTCTCGGGAATGGGAATGTCATCCATACGATTGTCCATGTGCTGATACTGCCGCTGCTGTCATTGCCAAAATCGGTATCCAGTATTGGGCTGACGGTTATCGTTTCTATCATAAACCCGCTGATACCTTCCGCGACTTCAAAAGCGGCGATTCTGGTTCCAATTATGAAGCCGGTAGCGGAAGCGCTTGGAATGGAGCTGAATCTTGCAGTTGTAGCATATCAGATGGGTGACAGCTTTACGAACCTGCTTTCCCCGCTGTTAGGGTGGATGGTCGGTTCCTGTGCCATGGCAGATGTTCCGTTTGCAAAATGGTTCCGCTGGGTATTTCCAAAAGTGCTGCTGTTAATCCTGCTTGCCTGTGTGATTGTATTTATTTTAACCGTTTCAGGCTGGTCAGGCACAATATAAAAAATAAGGAAAATGGAGGAAGTTAAAATGGAGAACATGAAGGTAATTAACACAGAAAAGGCGCCGGGCGCGATCGGGCCATATTCACAGGGGTTTGAAGTAAACGGGATTATTTATACATCCGGGCAGATACCAGTGAACCCGGTATCGGGTGAGGTGCCGGAAGGAATCGCAGCGCAGGCGCAGCAAAGCTGTGAGAATGTAGGCGCTATTTTAGAGACAGCCGGAAGCGGTTTTGCAGGTGTATTTAAAACAACCTGCTTCCTTGCGGATATGGAGGATTTTGCGGCATTCAATGAGGTCTATGCCGGGTATTTTGTATCAAAGCCGGCAAGGAGCTGCGTGGCAGTAAAAACGCTGCCAAAGGGTGTGCTTTGTGAAATTGAGGCTGCGGCAGTCAGATCATAAGTGTTGGCAGGCTGCATTTTCTGCAGGTGCAAAAGGGTAACGGCAAAAGGTGTGTTCCGGGAAAATGCAGCCTGGAAAGAGTGAGAGGGCATGTGTATGGATAAACAGGAATTTTTAAATTTGTATTTGACGGACCGGAAAGGAACAGACTGCATGAAATGGGACGGGCTGGAGGAGAAATTCGGGGAAATGGACCTGACGGCCATGTGGATTGCAGATATGGAGTTCCGGGCGCCGGATGCTGTTCTTGACGCAATGGCGGGAAGAATCCGCCACGGGATATTTGGCTATTCCATGGTTCCGGATGAGTATTACCGTGTGTTTTCAGACTGGATGGGGCGGCGGTATCATTTTCCGGTAAAAAAAGAGTGGGTCCGGTTTTCGACCGGGTGCGTGACGGCGATCGCATGGATGATTCATGCATTTACAAAGCCTGGTGATGCCTGCATGATTCTGACGCCGGTTTATTATCCGTTCCATAATGTAGTCACAAATAACGGCAGGAAGCTGGTAACTGTAGATCTGGATTATGAAAACGGCTATTTTACAATGAACTATGAAAAAATAGAGAAAGCAGTTACAGAAAACGGGGTTAAGATGTTTATCCAGTGTTCGCCGCACAATCCGGCGGGAAGGGTGTGGAGCGGACAGGAACTGGACCAGGTGCTTGCAGTCTGCCAAAAACACGGTGTGCTGGTGGTAAGCGATGAAATCCACCAGGATCTGGTGCTTGAGGGGCATTCTTTCATTCCGGCAGCTGCTGTATCCGGGGGAAAATACCGTGACATTGTCCTTACGCTGTCATCGGCTTCTAAGACATTTAACCTTGCCACGCTGCTGCATTCCCACATTATTATTACAGAGGAAAGGCTGCGGGAACAATATGACAGGTTTGCAGGCGGCCTGAACCGGACAGAAGTAAGCATTATGGGGATGACGGCCACGCAGGCGGGATATGAACGGGGAGAAGAATGGCTGGGGCATGTTTTGGAAATCATTCAGGACAACTACCGCTATCTGAAAGAAGAGTTCAGGAAGCGCCTGCCGCAGGTGACCGTGTGTGCGCTGGAAGGAACCTATCTAGTGCTTCTGGATCTGAGAAAAGTTGTAAAAGCGGAAGATACCGCAGAGTTTGTACAGAAAAAGTGCAGGCTGGCAGTTGATTACGGGGAATGGTTTGGCGAAAATTTCAGAGGGTTTATACGGCTGAATCTGGCAACAGATCCCGCATATGTAAAACATGCAGCCGAAAATATCATAACGGAGGCTGCAGGATACAGGATGTGACTACGGAAAAAGGAGTGTTGATATAATGGATTTGGACTGGAAAAACATAGGGTTTACATATCAAAAGACAGATAAGAGGTATGTATCTGATTACAGAAACGGAAAATGGGAGGAAGGCAGGCTGACAGAAGATGCGCAGATTGTGCTGCATGAATGTGCCGGAATTATACAGTACAGCCAGGGCGTTTTTGAAGGACTGAAGGCATACCGGACGGCAAAAGGGAAAGATGCACGGCCTCAGCAGGAGAAAGTTTTACAGGCTGTTAAAGGAAAAGAAGAAAAGCGGCTTTACGGCACTATACGGCAGCCGCAGGCTGGTGATCAGGAAAGAGTTTGAAAAATACCTGGATGGAAATCCGGAAGAAAGGGAGGCGCTTAAAAATGGCAGCAGGAAAAACAAAGGTGAGGCGTGACGCGAAGCACCGCGTCCTGCGCCCGGCTTTCCAGATGGCGGTTGACGATGACGTGCTGCATAAGAACCCGTTCGGCTTTGAGCTGGCAACGGTGGTGGTAAACGACAGCGTGACGCGGGAGGCCATCACAAGGGAGCAGATGCGGAAGTTCCTGAAATTTGTGCATGATGACAACGTCTACTGCAAATATTATGAAGTGGTGTACATACTTTTCCATACCGGCTTGCGCATATCAGAATTCTGCGGGCTGACGCTGCGGGATGTCGACCTTGAGAATAAGGTGTTAAACATAGACCACCAGCTCCAGAGGACTTCCGACATGAGGCTGATCGTGGAATCAACCAAGACCAATGCAGGCACACGGAAAATACCCATGACGGATGACGTGGCGCAGTGCTTCCAGGGCATCATCGAGGACAGGGAGCCGCCAAGGTATGAGAAAGTGATAGGCGGATACACGGGCTTCCTGTTTGTGGATAAAGACTGCAACCCGTTAGTAGCGATGCACTGGGAGCACCGCTTCAACCATATGGTTAAACGCTACAATGACATTTACCGGGTGCAGATGCCGAACATCACGCCGCATGTATGCCGCCACACTTACTGCAGCAACATGGCGAAGTCAAGCATGAACCCGAAGACGCTGCAGTACCTGATGGGGCACAGCGATATCGGGGTGACGCTGAATACATACACGCACTTGGGGCTGGAAGATGCAACGGACGAGCTGAAACGGATGGAGGAGCTGGCGGATGCCAGAAAGGAACTGGAAAAGGCGAAAGAAGAGCTGCCGGTATCGCAGAAGATGTTCCGGGCGATTTGAATAGGAAAATGATAAGGCGCTCTGCTTTGCAGGGCGTTTTTTTAGAAATTATTCAATGTTGGGAAAATTTCAATTTTATGTTAAAATGTCTTTTTAAAATGCTGCTAAAATGATATAATTAATCCAATTGAAGGCAAAGTAGAAAGAAAAGTGGTACTAGAATGTATACAAATAAGGATAATATTAAACAAGAAACAGATTATTTTGATGTGTGCGCAAAATATCCACATATTCCGCATTTTATAATTCTAAAAATAGAATTGCAAAGACGTGGTTTTGAATTATCGAGCAAGGCTTTAGAAAAGGTGGATTTGAAACGACATCAAACACAACAGAGATCTATTAGCAGGGAAACACAAGGGGACTTACCAGTATCATTGATGTTAAGAGATGGAACAACAGTTATAACACGACCTGTTATACACAAAAAAGAAAATCAGTTATCACCAATCTTAATCGATGTTGAGGAGGATGTATTTGTATTAAAATATGGCGATACAGTATTGGAAGAAGTATATTTTTGGGATAAGCCAGATTATTATGAAAAATTAACCAGCCGCGGTATACCGATGTGGCAGGTAGCAAGTGCAAGACCTCAAAGAATAGATATAAATCCATATCAATTTTGTGATTTTTGGAAAAGAACCGGATTTGGTTGTAAGTTTTGTGAAATAGCATCAACATTTCACAAACAAAATAAGCCGTGTTTTTTGGAGTTGGACGATATTAGTGAGACAATACAAGAGGCATTAAAAGAAAAAGGAAGATATGCTAGTATCTTTCTGACAGGGGGAAGCTGTATTGGTGGAAAAGAACTTTTTGATGAAGAAGTAAATTTATACGTTAAAATTTTGAAAAAAATAGGAGAAAATTTTAATGTTTCAAAATTTCCGAGTCAACTAATTGGGAGTTCTTATAATGAAAAACAATTAAGATATTTGTATGAAAATACTGGATTAATGTCGTATACAGCTGATATAGAAGTGCTTAATAAAGAAATGTTTGAATGGATATGTCCAGGAAAGGCATATTATGTTGGATACGATAATTGGAAAGAAAGGTTATTTCAAGCAGTTGATATATTTGGGAAAGGGTATGTAAATACTGGAATAGTATGTGGGGTAGAGTTAGCTGCACCATATGGATTTAGATCAGAAGAAGAGGGAATAAAAAATACTTTAGTACAGGCAGAAGAAATGTTTAAAAATGGTATATTGGTAGTAGGATGTGTATGGAGAATTGCTTCTGGATCGATTTTTGCAAAGCAAAAAATGCCGTCTTTAGATTACTACGTACAAATAGCAGACGGGTTAAATAATTTGAATAAAAAGTATGGTGTAAGTAATGGAGTAGATGATTATAGGAGATGTGGCAACCATCCCAATACTGATTTGGCAAGAATGTGGTGAGGATAATAGTATGATAATTTGTGATGAGATAAGAATGAGATTTAATAGTTCTGGCACAAAAAAAGTAATTGCTACAGTTAGTGAGAAAGGGGATGTACATGTTACTTTTAAAGATATGCTATTTATAGATTATGAGGGAAATATAATTTTACTGGAAATTTTAGAAAAATCTATTACAAATAGAAATCTAGTTTATAGTATATGGTTTAAAAAGATAATAGCAATGAACGCTTTAATGGAAGATGGTGATAGTTTTCATATTCGAGCGATTCCGGTTAGAGCAATTGTTTCAGGAAAAGAGTTTGAAAAATATTATGGGATCCTTCAAAAAGAAATGGGAGATGTTGATTTGTCAACAGTATGGGTGTTTAAAATAGTTGAAATAAGTGAAAAAACATTAAAGAAACGTATTGAAGAAGATGAAATTAAATATCCTATAATTAAGCATTTGGATAGAATGTTGCAGTAAGGGTATTAAATACAGAGGAATAAAGATGTGGGAAAAAGAAAAAAGAGAAGTGAAAATTCTAACGATTCAACAAAGAATGAATATAAAGATATTATCAATTTTGCAAATTACATTTTTGAACAGGTTAAAATACAACAAGAAACCAGAGATAAGTGGATGGAGATTTATCTGTCGATTGTAGGAGGTGTAGCTACATTTGCTACTTTTACTATGGCATTTTTTACAGAAACTATAGCAATGAATGAGTTATATTTAGTTTTAGGAACTATATTTTTATTTACTGGAGTGTTGGGAATTATTTTTTATTTATTGTTTTTATGCCAACGAGTAAATTATAAATTGCATTATAAAGTATTATATGAGATTCAGAAGATTGTTATTGACGAATATTTATCAAATTCATATGATGTATATTATCCTACAAATAGAACTCCTTTTAAAAAATTTAAGAGGGGTGCAGACTTTTATGCGTCAATTATTCAAAATTTAATAATTGTAAGCTGTTTTGTTTTAAGTAGCTTGTTCTTTTCAATGGGTCTTAGTAAATCAAAAAGATATATTGCAGTTGTCTGTATTTTTGTAGCGATTATCATAGAATTTATATTGAGAGTATTATATAAACTTTATGAGAATATAGTATAAGGTGAAATTTATGAAACATAAAACTTATAAAAAAATATATATGATTTGTTGTAAGTTGGGTCTACAGCATTTAGTTGATTCTATTCCTGATGAACTTTATTTAAAGCTAGTATATTATTTACAATGCGGATATTGGCCCGATTTTGATAATCCAGTAACATATAATGAAAAACTACAGTGGGTTAAATTATACGACAGAAACCCATACTATTCTAAACTTGTAGATAAGTATAAAGCAAAAAAAATTGTTGAATCGATATTAGGAAAATCATATGTTATTCCAACTTTGGCTGTTGCTGATTCTTTTGATGACATCGATATTGCTATGCTTCCTAAACAATTTGTGATAAAATGTACACATGATTCTGGGAGTATAGTAATTTGCAGAGATAAAGAGCAGATTAACTGGAGAAAAATGAGAAAAGATTTTAATCGATTGCTTAAACGAAATTATTATGGTTATTTAAGAGAGTGGCAATATAAGAATGTAAAACCACGCATTATCGTTGAGAAATTTATAGGTAACAAGGAAAGCTTGCCTACAGACTATAAATTTTTTTGTTTTAATGGTGAACCTAAAATTGTTATGGTGGCGAAAGATAGAAATACGATTGTAAAATCAAATTTTTACGATATGAGTTTCAAAAAATTACCTCTTAAAATAGAAAATCCAAATTTTGATGTTTTGATAGAAAAACCAGATAATTTTGATAAGATGGTTCAGGTGGCTTGTTTGCTTTCAAAAGGAATAAGGCATGTAAGGGTTGATTTATATAATGTTTCTGGACATATTTATTTTGGAGAAATGACGTTTCAACATTGGGGTGGATTCTCACACATCACAACACAGGAGTGGGATAAAAAAATGGGAGGATGGATATCAATTGATGACAATTTTGAACGGTAGAAAAGGACGAAAAAAATGATAAATGAAAAATTTGGGAAATTTTTTGCAGGGATGTTTCCTGAAAGTGAAGTATTCTGCCCTTACAGGATATGTCCTATTGGAGCACATGTAGACCATCAGTTTGGAAAAGTATTAGGATTTGCATTAAATAGAGGAATAAATTTATATTATAAGGCGATAGAGAAACCTGTTTTAAAGATATATAGTTCTAATTTTGATAATTTAATTACTGTTAAGTTAAAAAAGGATATTCGCATTAAAAATAATTGGAGTGACTATGTACAAGCGGCAATAAATGCATTATTAGATCAGGGATATAAACTGAGGAATGGGTTTTATGGTGTTATAATGGGAGATCTGCCAATTGGTGGGCTTGCATCTTCTTCTGCGGTATTATTAGTATATTTGACGGCTTTGAGTAAAATTAATAAGATTTATTTAGAACGTAATGAACTCGTTAGATTAGCTTATCTTGCAGAGCATAAATTTATGAATCTTAATATAGGCATGTTGGATCAAAGCTGTGAAATTTATTGTAAGGAAGGCAATCTGTTATATCTTGATACTTTGAATAATTATATGGAAAATTTAGTTGCAAAAGAAAACATGCCATCGTTTTGTATTTGTATTATTTATACTGGGATATCCAGAACATTAAGGAATACGGTATATAATATTCGGGTAGCTGAATGTAAAGAGGCTGCATCTGTGCTAAAAAGATATTCTGGTATTTTATCCACGTCTATAACAGAAAGCTATTTAAGAGAAGTGCCAAAGGAGATATTTGAGCATTACAAAAAAGAACTTCCAAAAAATCTGAGGAAGAGGGCAGAACACTATTTTTCTGAGGAAATGCGATTAGAAAAAGGGATAACTGCATGGAGAAAGGGAAATATAGATGAATTCGGTCAATTGATTTTTGAATCGGGTGATAGTTCAATTGAAAATTATGAGTGTGGATGCCTTGAATTCCGGAAGTTACACAGTATAGCAAAGGAAATACCTGAGATTTGGGGTGGTCGCTTTTCAGGAGCTGGATTTAAAGGGTGTTATATGGCTATAGTAAATTCAGATTGTACCGAACAAATTGAAGAAATTGTTACAGAAAAATATTTAGAGGCATTTCCAGAATTGAAAGGGAAATTTTCGATTCATTTTTGTAATACGGCAGATGGTTTGAAAGCATTAGAATGATACTATTGTTTTGTTTAAAGGTTTGTAATTTAATAGTATCTTCTACATTTTATAAAATAAATACGGTATTTGTTGAGGAATTTGAAATATCTTTGTATAGCTATAAAACATTTGAAATTTGTTATTATAGTGAAGCCTAAACACTTCACTTAACGTATGGTCAGTAAAGATTTAAGAAAATAATAACAATTGCTTAGTAGTAAAACACCCTATCTTTTACTACGTTTCACGGCTTCAATACGCCGCATTCTGCCCCGTTTTGCCGAAATTGTGATATTTTCAACAATCTATCCGCAAAAACCAACCCGCGCAAAACGCCGCAAAACACGGCAAAACACCGCAATAAAGGAGGAAAAACCACAATGATAAAAATACTTTTCATCTGCCACGGCAGGATTTGCTGGCCATGGTAAAATGCTTATAAATCCAATATTTTTTGTATTTCTTACTCAATT
>CAOKJJ010000060.1 GCA_948468465.1 uncultured Eubacterium sp.
CCTGCAGCTATTTGCAGACGAAATTTCTGATAAAAAGTCGGAATCAGGAGGAAGAGCAGACGCGCATGAATAACCAGCAGTATTTTCAGACAACTTCATTATCATACCGGCTCAAGGCAGCGGAACGGGAACTGGCGGATTTCCGTTCCGGCGAAGCTTACGTAAAGCTGCGGGCCGAATACGAAGCCATCATCCGCAGCCAGCAAGCCACAATAAAAAAACTCCAGAAAGAGCGTGACAGCTTTTCTTTTTCACGCAAGGAAATCACGCGCCAGTGGATGGACGTGCTGGAGGATGTCCAAAAAGAACATGAAAAAGAAGTAAAGAAATACAAAAAAAACATCACCGAATTGCTGGATATGGTCGTAAGTCTGAAAAAACGGATTGCCGAGTTGGATGAAAAAAGGAAGGAATTGCTGGAGAAGTACTACGAAACGGCGGTAAAACTGCAGGATGCACAGGGCGTTATCTTAAAACTTACCGCACAGGTAAACCATAATTATGAAAATTCGTCCATGCCATCGTCTAAATGCATTGGCCGTAAAAAGATCATGAACAACCGGGAAAAGACCGGGAAGAAGCCTGGCGGCCAGAAAGACCACCCGCACCATCCGCGCAAGCCTATGAAACCAGACAAGGTAGTGGAAATACAAACGGAGGAAAAGTTCAAAGACAGCTCCAGGTATGTCCCGACGGGAAACATTGTTTCCAGACAGACGGTCGGAATCGCCATCGTTCCGGTGGTCACCGAATACCATGCCCTGGAGTTCCATGATAAGAAGAAAGGCCGGAATACACACTCCGCTTTCCCAGCAGGGGTGGCGGATGACGTGAATTATGATGTATCCATGAAGGCCGTGCTTTTTTTGCTGAACAGCAGGTGCAGCGTGTCGCTGGAGAAAACGGCACAGTTCGTTTGCGACATCACAGACGGCGCCCTCTCGCCATCTGTCGGGATGATCAGCGGCCTGTGCCAGGAATTTTCATTAAAAAGCAAGGCGGAACAGGACAGCCTGTACAAAGCGCTGCTTGATGTGCCCGTCATGCATGTGGACGGCACAGTGACCAGGGTCAACGGAGACAACAATTCTGTCGTTGTATGCAGCAATGGCTGCGCAACCATGTATTTTGCACGGGAAAGCAAAGGCCATGCCGGGATAAAGGGGACACCGGTGGAAACATATGGCGGGATCCTCATCCATGACCACGAGGCGTGCTTTTACAGCTGCGGCTCTGACCATCAGGAGTGCATGGTACATATAGAGCGCTACCTTAAGAACAGCATAGAAAATGAGAAAAACCTTACCTGGAACAAACAGATGCTGGCCTTGATACAGGAGATGATCCATGAGAACAACATGGCTGCGGAAGGTGTTGCAGACGAAAAAATAGCTGCCTTTGAGGCAAGGTATGACGCTATCGTGCAGACAGCCACAAAAGAATACGAAGATGAGCCGCCGTCAGACTATTATAAGGATGGGTATAACTTATATTTGCGGATGGTTAAATACAAGCATAACCACCTGCTGTTCCTGTCAAATCCGCTTGTGGAGCCTGACAACAACCTGTGTGAACGGAAAGCGCGGGTTTTGAAGGGGAAAATAAACCAGGCGATCTCCCTGCGCAGCTTTGAACACCTGGTTTATTTTTGTGAATGTCTCAGCGTGCTTGACCATTTTGCAACGGACAATGGAGGAAACTTGTATAAATCCGTTCAGGAAGTTTTCAGCCGTGAAAAGCCGGCTAAGGCAAAAGCTGAACTTTCTGATATGGACACGGTTTTGGATGTTCCGACAGCCGGATAAGGTTTGATTATGTACCTGTTTGCTATAGCTTATTACGAAAGGCATAAGTAGGGGCTCGAAAAAGCCCCTACTTATGATGCCTTAAATTTCCCCACCCCGTGAATAGTAACGATATATGATTTATTAACATAAAAGTAGAGTATACTGACTGGACATAGAATGCATGATGTTATATAATTGTATATGTTGCTGGGAGTAATCAAAAAATAGCAAAAGAAATCATGGAGGATATATCATGCACACGGAATTATCAGCATCGATGATGTGCGCGAATTTTGGTAATTTGGAAAAAGAAATAAGATTATTAGAAGAGGGTGGGATTGATTCTTTTCATATAGATATTATGGATGGGCAGTTCGTGCCTAATTTTTGTATGGGGATTCAGGATCTGAAATGTATACGGCGATTAACCAGAAAACCGGTGGAGGTTCATTTGATGATCAAAAGGCCTTTAAGTTATCTAAAGGTTTTTATAGATGCAGGGGCAGATGTGATCTATGTACATCCAGAGGCAGATTATCATCCTGCAACAACGCTTCAGGCAATTATTAGTGCTGGTATTACACCTGGTATAGCGGTTAATCCGGGAACTTCTTTTGAAACGGTTAATGAGCTCCTTTTTCTTGCAAAAAGAGTTCTGGTTATGAGTGTCAACCCGGGAAATGCGGGACAAGTATTTTTGCCATATATTGGTCAGAAACTGAACAAGTTTCTTCAGGTAAGAAAAGAACGTGATATTGAAGTCTATTGGGATGGGGCATGTTCAGATGATAAAATAAGAACCTATGCGCCCAAAGGCGTGAAAGGTTTTGTATTAGGGACAACAGTTTTATTTGGGAAAGGAAGGGAATATGGGAATATTTTGAAAGAGGTACGGGAATATTGTATCTAAATTTTGAATAGAAGGAGTATAGTCGGCTTTGCAAAGATATTGATAATAATGAAATTAAAAATGGAACTTTTTGTGAGGGAATACCAGTCATTTCATTTGCGGAAATTGACAGAGACAAACATAATAGGGTTATGGGGAGGATTGTATATATAGTGAAAAAGGCACTTATTACAGGGATATCTGGCCAAGACGGTTCATATTTAGCGGAATTGCTGTTAGAAAAAGGCTATGCTGTCCATGGCATAATCAGACGTTCTTCAGTGGATTACAGAGAAAGGATCACACATTTAGAAGGAAATCCATATTTTCATTTGCATTACGGTGACTTGGGAGATTCTATGAGTCTGTTAAACGTAATCGGGAAAATACGTCCGGATGAAATATATAATCTGGCTGCACAGTCTCATGTTCAGGTCAGCTTTGATGTCCCTGAATTTACAGCAGATGTGGATGCGGTAGGCGTTCTTAGGATATTAGAGGCAGTAAGACTTACCGGACAGGCAGAAACATGCCGTATATATCAGGCATCCACTTCTGAATTATACGGAAAAGTGGAAGATGTACCTCAGAGCGAGGCAACGCCATTTCATCCGTACAGTCCATATGCAGTGGCAAAACAATACGGATTTTGGATCGTAAAAGAATACAGGGAAGCTTATGGTATGTTTTGCTGCTCGGGAATTTTGTTTAATCATGAGTCAGAACGGCGCGGAGAAACATTTGTTACCAGAAAGATTACGCTTGCGGCTGCCAGGATTGCACAGGGCAGGCAGGAAAAACTGTATCTGGGGAATCTTTCGGCGTTGCGGGACTGGGGATATGCCCGTGATTATGTAGAGTGTATGTGGCTGATGCTTCAGAATGATCAGCCGGAGGACTATGTGATTGCTACAGGCATTCAGCATTCTGTTCGGGAATTTTGCCAGCTCGCTTTTCATTTTGCGGGAATTGAGCTGGAATTTCAGGGGAATGGAATAGATGAGAAGGGAATTGAGAAAGAATCTGGAAGGGTGATTGTGGAAGTCTCACCTGATTTTTACCGTCCGACAGATGTCATAAACCTTTGCGGAGATCCGACAAAAGCAATGAAAGAGTTGGGATGGAATCCTGCGAAAACAGGCTTTGAAGATCTGGTAAGGCTTATGGTCGATCATGATATGAAAAAAACTGCGATGGAAAGAGCTGAAAAAGAGATCAGAGTCAATTTGGAGGAATATCTGGAAAAAGGTGTTGTAAAGTAATAGATTACGCTGTAGGGAGATACAAAAATGGATAAGAATGATAAGATCTTTGTAGCAGGCCATAAAGGTATGGTGGGTTCTGCGATTGTAAGAGAATTAGAGAAGCAGGGATATTCCAATATCGTACTGCGTACGCATAGCGAGCTGGATCTGACCAGACAGCACGATGTTGAGGATTTTTTTGAAGCTGAAAAGCCGGACTATGTATTTCTTGCAGCAGGGAAGGTTGGCGGGATTGCAGCGAATGCCGAGGCAATGGCTGATTTTATGTATGAGAATATGGTGCTGGAAATGAATGTGATCCATGCGGCCTGGAAGAATGGATGTAAGAAACTGGAGTTTTTGGGCTCTTCCTGTATTTATCCACGCCTTGCGCCGCAACCGATGCCGGAAAGCTGTCTGCTGACGAGTGAGCTGGAGAAAACAAATGAAGCTTATGCGCTGGCGAAGATCAGCGGACTGAAGTATTGTGAATATCTGAACAGGCAGTATGGGATGGACTATATTTCTGTCATGCCTACCAATTTGTATGGGCCGAATGATAATTATCATCCGACGCACAGTCATGTGCTGCCTGCTATGATTCGAAGGTTCCATGAGGCAAAGGAAGCAGGAGCATCTTCTGTTACATGCTGGGGGGACGGGAGTGCTTTGCGTGAGTTTTTATATGTGGATGATTTGGCAGATTTTTGCGTATTTTTAATGAATCATTATAGTGGAAATGAGACAGTAAATGCAGGTACAGGTAAGGAACTTTCTATTAGAGAATTGGCTGAGATAATTGCTCAGGTGATAGGATACAAGGGAGAGATTTTATGGGATACAAGTAAACCTAATGGAACGCCACGAAAATTACTTGATGTGAGTAAGGCAGCTGCTTTGGGATGGAGATATAAAACGGAACTGAAAGAAGGAATAAGACTTGCTTATGAAGATTTTTTAAGTCAGCCAATTAGAGTAGAGAGATAGATAGTTGTTTAGTGATTAACGAGGAGATGTAAATGACGCGGGAAAGATTAGGAACAAAGGCAGAAACATTGCAAAAAATGTATCAGCGATTAAGCAATGCAAAAGTACTTCCACAGTTTTGTTTTACAGTAGGTAGCTGGCATAGTGAAAAAGAACAGGTTCTTAAAAAATATGAAAAACTTGAATGGAAAGATTTAGTGGTAGTTCGCAGTAGTTCACAGATGGAAGATACTTCTACACAATCTTTTGCGGGGATTTATGAGTCTATATTAAATGTTTCTGGAATGAAAAGTTTTATGGATGCGGTGAATCAGGTTATTGCATCGTATCATATAAACACAGACTATTCAAATATTCGACTGCAGGATCAGATACTTGTCCAGCCAATGCTTCAACACGTGAAATCCTGTGGAGTAGCATTTACAGTTGATCCAAATACACTTGGAAGTTATTATGTAATCAATTATAATAACACTGGATCTACCAGTGCTGTCACATCCGGAAACGGTACAGACAATGTTTTATTTTATCAGTTTAAAGGAAGCGAATGTGAACATACATCAGATGAAATGAAAAAGTTATGCAATGCATTAAAAGAATTGGAGATTTTTTGGGGACGAGAAAACCTGGATGTTGAGTTTGCATTTACCGAAAGCGGACAACTTTATATTCTTCAGGTACGTACATTATGTTTAAATGGGCAACAAGTTGAGCTTAAGAAGCAGAAAACAGAACTGGAACGCATAGAAGCGAAGATTCGCCGTGAACAGACAAAAAAGCCATTTTTATGTGGAGAAAAAGCAATTTACAGTGTGATGACTGACTGGAATCCGGCAGAGATGATCGGGATACGTCCCAAACCACTGGCTTTATCTTTATACAGAGAAATTATTACAGATAGTGTTTGGGCATATCAAAGAGATAATTATGGATACCGTAATCTAAGAAGTTTTCCGTTAATGGTAGATTTTGCGGGATTGCCGTATATTGATGTCCGCGTCAGTTTTAATTCTTTTGTTCCAGCAGAGTTGGAAGAGGAGCTTAGTGAAAAGCTGGTGAATTATTATATTAATCGATTGGTTGAAAGCCCGCAGAAACATGACAAAGCTGAATTTGAGATACTGTTTTCCTGTTATACACTTGATTTGCCGGAACGGATCCAGGTTTTAAAGGAGTATGGTTTTACAGAAGAAGAAATTAAGAAAATATTGGATGCACTTCGAAACGTTACCAATCACATTATAGATCATAAAAAAGGTTTGTGGCGGAAAGACTATGAAAAAATTCAACTGTTAAATAAGCGGTATGATGAAATTATGGAAAGCAGCATGGAGGATATCGAAAAAATATACTGGTTGTTGGAAGATTGCAAACGGTATGGAACACTTCCATTTGCAGGACTGGCCAGGGGTGCATTTATTGCCGTGCAGATTCTAAAGTCGTTGACAACTTGTAACATTTTGACAGAATCTGACTATGAATCATTTATGAATGAAGTGAATACAGTTAGTTCAAATATGAATGCAGATTTTCGAAACTTGTCAAAAAGTGCATTTTTGAAAAAATACGGACATCTGAGGCCAGGAACCTATGATATTACTTCTCTGAGGTATGACGAAGCGCCGGAATTGTATTTTGAATGGAAAGAGAATGGTGAACAACAGGAAACAAATGTAAAAGAATTTCGGCTTTCTTTGAAGCAGTTGGCAGAATTGAAAAAGAAATTGCTTGAAAACGGACTGACAAACGATATACTGGAGTTAATGGATTTTATTAAAACGGTGATTGAAAGCCGTGAGTATGGCAAGTTTGTATTTACGAGAAATCTGAGTAAAGTGATACAGATGATTGAAAATCTAGGACGGCGGGAAGACATTTCTGTGGAAGAGTGTGCATTTATTAATATACATACTATTTATGAAATATATTCGTCTACAAAGGATATTCGCTCAGAGTTTTTATATTCTATTCAGCAGGGAAAACATAATTTTGAAATCACGCAGACGATTACCCTTCCGCCGGTTATTATTAATCCGGAAGACGTTATAAGGTTTTATTATCCGGATTCAGAACCGAATTTTATTACTTCAGGTAAAGTAACCGGAGATGTATGTCTGCTGGAAACATTACATGGTTCATACGATTTGAAGGAAAAAATTGTTTTAATACCAAGCGCAGATCCTGGATACGATTGGATTTTTTCACATGGAATAGGCGGATTTATTACAATGTATGGGGGTGCAAATTCCCATATGGCTATACGTGCAGGAGAATTGAGGATACCAGCAGCAGTTGGAGTAGGAGAGAAACAGTTTCAGCAATATAAGAATGCTTTGTGTTTGGAAATAGATGCACAGGGCAAAACGATTAAAATTTTAAGGTAAAGGAGAAAAAGAAATGAAACATGGAGATTTTACGGAATTAGCAAAATTTTATGCAAACCGCCCTGGATATTCCAAAGTTGTATTGGAATGTCTGAAAAATCATGTCTTTAACACTACAGGAGAAGGCAAAGTTGCCGATATTGGCGCTGGAACGGGGAAATTAACAGAGAATCTGGCAGAAATCGGTTTACAAGGTTTTGCAGTGGAACCGAATGAAGCTATGCGCAATGAGGCAGCTAAAAATTCGTGGGGGGGGGTATTTTCATGGTCAGCTGGTTCTGCGGAAGAAACGCAGCTTAGCGATAATTGTGTAAGCTGGGCGTTAATGGGTTCTTCTTTTCATTGGGCAGACTATCATCAGGCAATGAAAGAATTTTACCGGATATTGGTTCCAGGTGGTTTTTTTACGGCTATTTGGAATCCACGAGATATTGAGAGCAGTGAACTGCACAAAAAGATAGAAGATGCTGTTTATTCGGAAGTTCCACAGATGAAGCGTATTTCCTCTGGAAAGTCTATAACGACAGAAGAGATGAAAGAAAAACTGCTTAGCGGAGGATATTTTAAAGATATTCTTTTTGTTGAGGCTCCGCATACGGAGCTCATGACAAAAGAAAGATATATGAATACATGGAAATCTGTAAATGATATACAGGTACAGGCGGGAGAAGAAGGATTTCAGAGAATTCTCGCAAAAATAGAAAATATTATATGTGATTATGATGAGATTGAGGTTCCTTATCTTTCCAGATCATGGACAGTGCAAAGTTGTAAACGGGGTTAAAAATTACAAATAATGATTGCATTATTATTTAAGTAACCAAATTTGCAATGATGCAATTGTTGAGTGAGGTTATAATAACTGCTAAATATGCTTTTGTTTAGGATGGAATGAATCTATTATTTTCTATGCCTTTCATTCTGATCTGTATTCTGTATCAAAATAAAGAAAGGATCTATACAAAATGAAAACAGAATGGGATTACACAGAATTAGCAGAGGCATATTTAAAAAGGCCAGATTACGCACAAAGCGCAATTGACCAAATGCTGCAGACAGCTGGGGTCAAAAAAGGCGATGCAGCCTGTGATGTTGGTGCAGGTGCGGCACATTTGACTCTAAAACTGGCTGAGTATGGACTTAATGTATGTGCAGTTGAACCAAATGATGCCATGCGTGCGAACGGAGTGAAGCGTACAAGCCAGTTTGAAAATGTGAAGTGGTTTGAAGGAGTTGGGGAAGATACCGGAATGGATAACGACCAATTTAATATTGTAACGTTTGGCTCTTCTTTTAACGTATGTAATCGACAGGAAGCTTTAAAAGAAGCGAAAAGGATTTTGAAAGACGGCGGATGGTTTGCATGTATGTGGAATCACAGAGATTTATCAGATCCGCTGCAAAAAGAGATTGAGGATATATTAAAAGAACAGATTGAGGATTACAGTTATGGAACAAGACGTGAAGATCAGACGGAAGTGATTCAGGAAAGCGGATTATTTCATGATGTGGTTTATGTAGAAGGTATTGTGGTGCATGAGATTTTGGCGGAGGATTTTATAGAGGGCTGGAAATCACATGGTACGGTACAGCGCCAATCTAAAGATAAATTTGAATTTATCAATGCGAAAATACGGGAAACAGTAGAAGCAAAGGGAGAAAAGTATTTAAAAGTTCCATATACGACAAGAATATGGATGGCGCAGCTGAAATAGAGTGCATTCCAGAAAATCAGTGCTTATAGAGTAAGAGAGAGCGAAGAGAGGTTTTGTAATAACCAGACGGGAAAATAATATGAAAATAGTTCTATACACACAAAGAGTAGAAATTATAGAAAGTTATGGAGAACGAAGAGACTGTGCAGACCAAAATATCCCACGCTTTATCAAAGCGTGCGGATATTTGCCTGTTCCAGTATCGAATGTCGGTGAGATTGCCATACAGATGGCGGAAGAAATAAAACCAGCGGGAATCATATTTACTGGCGGCAACAGCCTTGTGAAATATGGGGGCGATGCGCCTGAACGTGATCATATGGAAAAAAAGCTGCTGGAGTATGCGATAGAACGGAAAATACCTGTGTATGGGTTTTGCAGGGGAATGCAGGTGATCCTGGATTATTTTAGGTGTATGCTGGAAGAGGTAAAAGGACATGTGGCTGTGCATCATATAATTTCTGGGGATATAGGCGAGCTGGAAGTGAATAGTTTTCATAATCAGGCGTGCTTTCATGCGGTGGCGCCGTTAAAGGTGCTTGCACGGGCGGATGATGGTGTTGTGGAAGCTGTTTGCTGCCGGGAAAAGTATTTGTTAGGAACGATGTGGCATCCGGAACGTGAAGAGCCTTTTGCGGGTGCAGATATTATCCGGGTGCAGCAGTTTTTTGCTGAAAAGTGAGTATGATAATAGAACTATATGCAAATAAGGCTGCATTAGGAATTTTTTTTAGTTCGTGGCAGTTTTTTATTGTATAGGAGAAAGGGGAAGTCCATGAAAGTAATTATATTGGCGGCAGGGCAGGGAACGAGGCTGCGCCCGCTGACAGATGACAGGCCAAAATGTATGGTGGAGGTGCTTGGAAAAACCATTCTGGAACGTCAGCTTGATACGATGCGAAGCTGTGGCGTGCGGGATGATGACATAACGATTGTGTCGGGATACCGGAATGATGTTTTAATACAAAAATTTGAGAATTCAGATATTCATGTTATTGTGAATCAGAATTTTGAGACAACAAATATGGTATGCTCTTTGATGTGTGCAAGGGAATTGATGCAAGCGGAAGATGATATCATTGTTTCTTATGGGGATATTATTTATAATACAGATGTATTTCGTAAGATTTTAACGGCGCAGGATCCGATGTCTGTGATTGTGGATGATGGATGGTATGGATATTGGTCAGAGCGGTGTGAGAATCCTATGGACGATGCGGAAACTTTGCTGTATGATGAAGAGCATTATTTGCTGGAAATCGGGCAGAAAACGACGGATTTGAATAAGGTGCAGTCGCAGTATATCGGGCTGATGCGCTTTCGGGGAACAGGGTTGCAGGCGGTATTGGATTTAAGCGCTGAAGCGGAGAGAAGAAGTTCGCAGGGTGAAAAACTCTGGAGGACAGACAGAACTTATGCCAAAATGTATATGACGGATCTTCTGCAAGGGCTGATTGATGAAGGTCATAAGCTGCGGGCAGTTCATATTCAGCGTGGGTGGTTTGAGATTGATGATTGTGATGATCTGAAAGTTGTAGAAGGACAGCTGAAAGAATAGTGGATGCAGCAGTTATGCCATGTTTTTGATATTAAGATAAGGAAAAAAGAAATGATATGGGTACGGTATATTGGATTACAGGTCTTTCCGGAGCAGGGAAGACTACGATAGGAAAATTGTTTTATGAGCAGATGAAAGAAAAGTACCCGAATACGGTTTTTTTGGATGGGGATACTTTAAGGAGTGTTTTTGGAGACTGTTTTGGATATACGCAGGAGGAACGCAGGAAATGTGCGATGTGTTATGCCAGGTTATGTGCGATGCTTCAGGAGCAGGGGATGAATGTTGTTTGTTGTACGATTTCTATGTTTGACAGTGTGCGGGATTGGAATCGTGAACATATAGGCGGGTATAAGGAAATTTATGTGAAAGTGTCTATGGAAACTTTGCGGGCCAGAGATCAGAAAGGACTGTATAGTGGTTTGACGAGGGAAAAGCAGAAAGAAGTGGCGGGGATTCATGTGGATATTGAGGAGCCAAAGAATCCGGATTTGATTTTGGAAAATAATGGAAGCGAGACGCCGCAGGAACAAGCGGAAAAAATATGGCGCCTGTAGAATTGCATTGACAGTATGAATTGCTTATTCTTTGTATGGTAAACGGATGCATGGATGAAAGCAGGCACTGGAAAATAACCTCCCGGAACTGACAGGAAATACAGTGCCGGGAGGTTGAGATTTTACAGGTATTTTTTAGAAGCTTCGCAGCTTAAGTGGTATTGTTCCTGAATGTTAGCCAAGATTGTCTGCTGCGGGATGTTTAGATTTTTGAGGATCGAGACGGTACTTTTGATACTGGCTTCTCTTTCTTCAGCCCTGCCTTCTACTATGCCTTCCGCTTTGCCTTGAGCTCTGCCTTCAGCTATACCTTCCTTTTTAATTGTTTTTGCTTCATATTCAAGAACTCTTCCGCCCATAATGTCTTTCACTCCTTTCCTGACAGCATTATACTTTGCTGCGATATGTACCAGTACTTTATTTGACATGTCTATAATGGTGCGTTTTACATATTCACTGATGGTCCCGTTTTCAGCAAGCTCTTCCAGTTTATTTTTAATTTGCTCATACTCTGCCTGCAGAAGCTTTAGTTTTGTAGCATCCTTTTCATATTCTGCGAACCGTTCTTCATGGGAGAAAATATAGAAAGGTATCAGCAGGAGCAGATTTTTATCAAAGATTTCCTGCAGGGTATAGTGTTGGGTCTTCATTGCCGGAATATCATATTCGACAGTTCCGCCTGGTATTTCGATCCGGATTTTTAATGTATCCGGTGTGGATGCGCGACATCGCAGGAAAAGCACGGCGGAATGTGGGAGCGTTACGGTAAGGGTGTTCCCTTTTATTTCCCCTTCATCAAGTGCAATTTGGGTTCCGTATTCAAAAAACTTGACCAGCATACTGCTGTCGGGGCGGCTCTGACATTCCAGATGGTATTTTTTTATTTCTTTTCCTTGTATTTCAAAGCTGCTGTCTGTAATTCGTTCATCCTCATTCCTGTCCTGCTGGTTCAGAAAATGCTCGTTTGGAGAGAAAATGATTTTTTCATCTCCGGTATACTGCTCTCCGAATATGGTGTTAATCACCGGGATAATCAGGGGTGTGCAGTCATTTAGCAGTGTACGGAACACGTCGTCGTACGGCGTATTTGTTATTCTTAGGTTTTCCATTTAAGTTCCTCTCTTTCTATTCTATTTTAACATATCATATGGGTATTCTCAACCTGAAAAAGGCAAAAGCAGAGCGGGACGATTATTTAGCCCGGAAGGAGGCATATAAAAAATGAAGACTTGGAATGATTATAAAGAGTTTGTAAAGGAAGTTGATCCTGAAAGCAGAAAAACAATGGAGGAGGTGGAGGCATTATCTTCTATTGTCAGCACGATTATCAATCAACGTAATATGCTGGGGATTTCCCAAAGGGAGCTTGCTGCCATGTGCGGAATCCCACAGTCATCTGTTGCCCGGATAGAATCTTTCAAAACAACACCGAACCTGGACACCATTTTAAAAATCATGCAGCCGCTGGGGCTGACACTGACGGTTCAGCAGTCAGCGGAATCTAATGTCATCTAAAGCTCTTTTAGAACAATCCATACGTGGGAGATGTGGGAAACTCGTTTCCCACAAATTACGTATCACGCAGACTTGGCTGGTGAGAAATAGCCAAGCACGCGCTAGAGCGTGTTTGAAAAATCATTCCCGCGATTTGCACTCCCCACTTTGCGGATAATTCATCCCAAATTTAATCAACATAGCCCGCTATGCCTCATAAATTTGGGATAAATTCTCCACAAAGTATGAAGCACATCTCACGGAAAGCATTTTTCAAACACGCTCTAAGGTGTTTCCGAAATAAATTTTTGTATTTTTTTCATGCAATTCCAATAATTTTTATCGCTGGCGTATTTTGCGCTTTGCATGTTTGCTTCAAGGACAGATTGTTCCAGCAGCCAGTCTGAACGAATGCATCCTGCGTGCAGGCAGCGTGCGGCTTCGCGCAGCTGGTCTCTTTTAAAGCCTGCACACCACATGCTTCGAAGCAGTTTATTTGCTGCGTGGTTGTAGGTGGGATGAACAAAACGATGGGTATCTGAAATAAATTCCAGATCAAAATTTCGGTTTTGTCCGGTATCCGGAAGAAAAAATGTTTCTTCGGAAGTGTCGGCCAGGTGCAGGTAATACAGCAGCGCGCTTGTCTTGTCCTCTGTGATGCGAATGATACGTCCCAGACGCTGGATGCGCTGACGTTCGGTGGAGGTGCCGGATAAGATGATTCCTATGGAGGCGTCTGGTACGTTGACGCCTTCGTCCATGGATTTACAGGTGATTAAAATACGGATGTCTCCTGTTTGGAATCTTTCCAGAGTATTTTTGTTTGCCTGTGTACCCATTTTTGAATGATATCTTCCGATCCTTCCGGGATATTGTTTTTCCAGCTGTGCGTACAGCTGATCAGCCTGGCTGATGCGTTCGCCGAAGACCAGTATTTTTTCCAGCTGCGGTGTACGTTCTGCCAGATGTTGGATCAGGCTGACGGCGCAGAGAATTCTTTCGGAGGCCAGGCAGATGAGGTTTGTCCGTACATAGGTGAGCCTCATGTATTTGGCGGCAAGATTTGCAGAGGAAGAATCTTTATTGCCGCTTAGGCGGCGAATCATTTCATAGCGTTCGCTGGAGGTCAGGTCTGCGAGGGAAGGGTATTGGTGTACCAGCCTGCGGTAGATGGCGAGCAGTTGTTCGGAAATATCGTCATATTCAGCTCTTTCTGCTTTCTGGAAAGACAGCTGGATGTGAAAAATATCATAATGGCAGATGGTACGGCAGGCGGATGCCTGAGCCATGCTGTAGGTGTATATTTTTCTGCCAAGGGAAGCGGTCAAATCCTTAAGGGATTGTCCGTAAGGAAGGGTTGCGGTAAGGCCCAGGGAGAAATACTGTGCTGCGTATGGTTTGATATATGGCAGAAATTCAAAGATCAGCTGATTCTGGCCGCTTGCATAATGATGGCATTCGTCTGCGATTAACAGGACATATTCTCCGTTTTTTAATTGTTCCAGAATCTGTTTGGCCAGTTCATATCGGGCGGAATTAATGACATAAATCATGTATTTGCAGTCAGGAGAAGATTTGCACCCATCGCCTCTGAGGCCGATTTTTGTATGTATTGATTTTTCTGAAACAGGGTTGTGATCAGCAGCGGAGTTCTCGTCGGATGCAGAGAGAAATTCCCTAAGCGAGCGGTTCCACTGCCACATCAGAGAGCTGGTAGGGACGACGATTTTAACTTTTAACGGTTTTTGGAGGTGCTGTTCCAGTTGTTTTGCGGCATTCAGAGCCAGAAGCGTTTTGCCGGAACCGGTTACAGCTTGTACAATGCCCCGATTGTTGTTTGCAAACCAACGATGCAGGCACTCTTCCTGCCAGTGATGTAATACTTGTTTCATGTTTTTGCTCCTGTCAGGCATTTTAAGTTTATATTTTTTATTGTACCATAATTTCTACAGGGATGAAAGTTTTTTAAGAAATAAAATTTTGGTATAAAATTTTTGTATTGCAATCTGTTATTTGAGAGGTTATAAACGGTTATAAACTGCCATAAATTCGTCTATAAATTTTGCTATAAATTTTTTAAGAAATTGTTGAAATTGTCGTCTCTATCAGATATACTTTTTATAGCTATGTAAATTTAAACAATGAATGCAAAGGATGAGATTATGAATTACGAAGATTTATATCAGGCACTGCAGTCGGAAGAAAAAAATGTTAAGGATCAGCTTGCTTCACTGCAAAAGCTGTTTAAAGCGGTTCATCGTGAAACGGAAAGCGGAGATATAAAAAATCTAATCCGTGATCTGTCTGTTATGGCGGAGGCAGCGGCGTCTGTCTCGGCTTCTGTGAATGAAATGAAAAGTGCAATAGATGCTTTTGATACAAAAGAATATTTGGAGAACGGGGATTTTGCGGAGCAGATGCTTGCTGCGTGTCAGGAAAATTTTGTGGATGTTCGCGGCGAGTTTCCGGTGTATGAGATGTTTCCATACCGGGTGCGTCTGGATACGGAAAATCAGGATGTGTATCTGGACCGAAAAAAAGTGCAGTGTATCCGGCCGAAGAGTCTTGTCCATATCATAAAAAATGGTCAGGAAAAATTGAATAAAGCTTCATTTAATGCGGCTTCGTTTGCAAATGAGTTATCAGACGCTTATGATCTTGCGGTTTTAAAATTAAAAAAGCGGCCAGAGTCGGATATTTATTTGACAAGCCTGTATAAATTTTTAGCGCCGATGAGCCGTTTTCGTAAAGATTATGATCAGCATAGCTTTGCATTTGATCTTGCGAGATTATATATTTCGGATGTGGAAGAGACAAAGAACGGGAAAAGATTTCAGTTTGGCCCAAGCCGTATTAATAACAAGGCGATTCGTATTTTGGATAAGGACGGACAGGAACAATTTCTTGCAACGATTCGTTTCTTTGACGCAGAGGTGTGATTATGAAGCCGCAATGGATGGAAAATGGAAGTGGGATTCAGTCGCTTGCTGACTTTTGGAAAGAAAAATATTTGCAGCAGTATATTCAAAATGGCGGCAGCAAAATTAAATTTGTTACCGGGAGAAAAGAAAGCGGTAAGACCTATTTTCTGCGTATGATGGCGTCGGCTGCTGAACAGGAAAATTATAAGGTAGTTCGGTTTTCGGCTAAAGATATATGGATGCATGATTTTAAAGATATTTATGTTGAGATCTTCAAACAGTGTGACATTATGGGGTGTCTGGAGGCAATCAGCCATCGTTTAATCCAGGAGCTGGGATTTGATTATCATGATATTCCAAAGGGTATGAAATTTATTGATTATCTTTCGCAAAACGGCTTGGGAGATGCGCTGAATAAGCGTGAAATCCGTTTTCAGCTGCGGCATTTGTTTTTGGATAATCCTATGCTGGATAATAACTTTGCGCTGGCATGCAGTATGTTAACAGGATATATACTTGGATATCCTTTGCTGGAAGAGCAAAATCGGGATATGCTTATGGCATGGCTGGAAGGTGACCGTTCAATTAAAATTTCCCAGCTGCGTGCCCTGGATTTTTATCCGAGCCGGATTACGAAATATAATGCCAGGCATATGCTGCGGTCATTAGCGGAAGTTATTCATATGGGGAATTTTTCCGGATTGTTTATTACGATTGATGATCTGGAAATTTTGATCAGCCGTTCCAGTCTGGAGCTGCTGCATTATACGAAAATGAAGAGGGAAGATACGTATGAGAGCATCAGGCAGCTGATTGATGATATTGACAGTATGTCAAATATTATGTTTGTATATGCGTTTGACCGGGAGCTGATTGATAATGAAAATACGGGGCTGAAATCTTATCAGGCGTTATGGATGCGTATACAAAATGAGATTGTGGGAGAGAGATTTAACTGTTTTACTGATATGGTTGATTTGGACCGGTTTGCCGCGCAGGAATATACACCGGAAATTGTTGTGTCTATGTCAGAGAAGTTTGCTGAGTCAGAGAAAGTGGCAGCCGCTGTTCCGCTGGATTTGAATACTGCAAAAGAGATTGTGCAGCAGGCGCATACAGGGGTGGTCGGTATCCCTGGACTGATTCGGGAAGCAATGCGGGAGGAAAAAGCAGATGTATGATAAAGAAGCGAGACATATTATTGAAGCGCTGCGTTCTGGGATTTCATCTCGCGCGGTAGGGCAATATTTTTCTGAGGCGCGTCCGAAGATTATGAAGGATATATCCGCACGGTTGGATGCGGTATGCGAACAGCACAAATCAAGCGGCATGGTGATCAGCGGAAAATATGGGGAAGGTAAGACGCATTTGTTAAATACTGTTTTTAATCTTGCGCATTCCAATCAAATGGTCGTTTCTTATATATCTTTAAGTAAGGAAACGCCGATGGATAAGCTTTATCTTGTTTATCAGAAGATCATTCAAAATACATATCTGCCGCAGCGGCAGCAGCCGGGATTTATGTTTGAACTGGAGAATTTATCTGCGGGAAGTAAGACAGCGAACGAAATGGTGCTTTATGCCGCAAAGCAGTTGGAAACGGATAAGCTTTATTATTTGTTCCGGTCTTATTTGTGTACTGAAGATTCAGATGAAAAATTTTTGCTTCAGGCGGATTTGGAAGGTGATTTTGTCGCAAATGCACCGTTGAAAAAAATATATCGTCGAATATTTAATCAACCGGTAAAATATAATAAAAATTTTACGAAAACCAAGCACTGCGGTGACTATTTTTCTTTTATGAGCCATTTATTTACACAAATGGGTTATAACGGATGGGTGATACTGATAGATGAAACGGAGCTGATGGGCCGTTTGAGCAAAAAAGCCCGTTTGAATGCGTATCGGAATATGGCGGGATTTCTGCTGCCGGAAAAATGTCCGGAGTCTACGTTCAGCATGTTTGCGCTTAGTGCATCTTATGTGGAAGATGTCATTGAGGGAAAACATGAATATGAAAATCTGGAAGAGATATATCCGCAGGAACAGGAGCCGGCAAAGACTGTCTTGGATTTACTTAGCAGGGCGCCGCAGCTGCTGCCTCTTACAAAAGAAGAAATTCATGAGGTATTGTATAAAATACAGGATTTCCATGGAAAAGCTTACGAATGGACACCGAATCTGTCTTTATCTTTACTTGTGGAAGCTACGCAGTCTGGCGGATATTTGCTTCGTACGAAAATCAGATCCGCAATTGAATTTTTAGATCAATTGTATCAGTATGGGAAAGCTGGAAAAACGTCAGTCGACGAGCTGGGGGAAGAGACATTTTCAGAAGAGGTGCCGCTGCTGGAAGATTTTTAAATTTTTTGGAATATGCGGAATCGGGAGGAGTCAGTGTGCTGTCTGTATGCATAATTACGAAAAATGAAAAAGAAAATCTGGAACGCTGCCTGAGGCAGCTTTCTGGCTATGGATTTGAAATTGTTGTTGCAGATACAGGTTCTGTGGACGGGACTGTGCAGATGGTGAGACGGTATACAGACTCTGTTTATGAGTTTGCATGGTGCGGTGATTTTGCAAAAGCGAAAAATTTTGCGGTGTCAAAGGCTAAAAATAATATGGTGCTTGTGATTGACAGTGATGAATATATGCGCAGTCTGGATTTAAAGAAGCTTACACAGCAGATTACCGAAAATCCGAAAGCAGTTGGGCGGATTGAGCGTGTGAATCAAATCAAACAGGATCATGAAATCAGGGAGAACAGAGAGTATATTAACCGTTTGTTTGACCGGAGGTATTATCATTATGAAGGGAAAATCCATGAACAGCTGACAGCAAAGGATGGAAGTGAGTATCCGGTTTATTATACTTCGATTATCATTGATCATTCAGGGTATTTATTATCTGAACAGGAGCGAATAATTAAAGCTAGACGAAATATTTGCCTGTTGAAAGAAGTATTGGAAGAAGATGGGCCGGATCCATATATTTTATATCAGCTTGGCAAGAGTTATTATTTGATGAATGAGTATCAGCAGGCAAGTGAATATTTTTCGAAAGCGCTTTCTTTTGATTTAAACCCGGAATTGGAATATGTGATTGATATGGTAGAGTGCTATGGTTATGCGCTGCTGAACAGCAAAAAAGCGGATCAGGCACTTGGATTGGAAGGCGTTTATGAACAATTTGGAGGCAGCGCGGATTTTCAGTTTTTAATGGGACTGATATATATGAATAATGAGTTGTTTGATCGCGCGATAGAGGAATTTTTAAAGGCTGCCGGCCAAAAGGAAAGCCGGATGAAAGGGGTAAACAGCTATCTCGCGTTTTACAATGCAGGGGTGATTTATGAATGCACTGGCAATGAGGGAAAGGCGCTGAAGTTGTATCGAAAGTGCGGGGAATACGAACCGGCGAAAAAAAGAATCAAAGAGATGAAAGGGACTGCGCAGTAAGATATCAGCCAGGTTTGAACGGTATGAGCGGGCCATCAGGCTGTGAATGGCAGCAAATTGTATGATAGGGAGAAATGGTAATGGAGTTATATCAGGAGGCAGTCACAGATGAAAATGATATTTACATTTATTTTGAAGTTATAAAGAGGATTCAGCCGGCCTGTATCTTAGATGTTGGAATGATGTTAAAGCGGATCGGAGCATTGTCCCGACAGGCTATGAACTGCAGCATACCTCAGGAAGTAAGGCTGGATGGGGTGGATTTGTATTCGGATATTGAACTGCCGATTTATCAGGTTATTTATGATCAAATATATTGTGAGGAAAATCTTCCTGACAGGAAATATGATCTTGGGATTGCATTATGCCTGGAAAAAAATATAAATTTAACTATGATTGAATATTTGCGCATGCATGCTTCCATGATTTTATTTGATGTGGATCAGAAGAATGCTGCAGATTATGTGATGAAACGATATCCTTGTCAGGAATTAAAACTGGAGCAGAGGGTATTTGGCCTGGCATACTGCAGCATTTAAATGTTGAATGCCGTGCCGTTCTTTTGACAGATGGCAGTAGGGAAAATGGCAGGATAGGGGACAAGGCAGTATGGATATTAAAATATATATAGCAGCGCATAAGGCTTTTCGTAATATTGCTGAAGAAGATATCTATATTCCGCTGCAGGTAGGCAGGGAAGGAAAAGAAGATCTTGGATATGTGACAGATCATACAGGACAAAATATTTCTGACAGGAATGCAAATTATTGTGAATTAACAGGGTTATACTGGATGTGGAAAAACAGCAGCTGTGATATTATTGGCTTATGTCATTACCGACGGTATCTTGAACATGACGGACAGATACTCACAGGAAACTACATAGAAGAACAAATGCTAAATTATGATATTATTTTGCCGAACAGTTCAATGTCAAGGCATGCGAATGAATATGAGCATTACTGTGAAAAACATATGTCAAAAGACCTGGAGTGCTGTTTGGAGGTGGTCAGGGAACGGACTCCGGAATATGAGACAGCATTTTTGTGGACGTTATCGTCAAATTTGATTTCGCTTGGAAATATTATGATTACGCGAAAACAGATATTAGATGATTATTGTGCATGGCTGTTTGACATTTTATTTGAAGTGGAGCAAAGGACGGATCTGAGCGGATATGATGATTATCAGAAAAGAATATATGGATTCTTGTCAGAAAGATTGTTGAGGGCCTGGGTAATCATGCAAAAATACCGTGTTCTTGAAGAAAATATAAAATGCATTTGATAAATGGATAATCCAGCCCATCGCAAGCTTGACTGTTGATAGGCTGGATTTTGTTATTTTGGAACAGTTTCTAAGTGATCGCTGCGCTTAGTGAATCCAGAAGTTTTGCATTTTGCGTGCTTCAGCTTCCATTTTCTTTTTCTGCATCATGAATGCATAAGTCTGCAGCGTCTGTTGTTTTTTCAAATCAGATATCGCTTTTGGATAATCTGTGTCAGTCAGCCTGCTTCTGGCTGCAAGTGTATTCAAAGAAGCATAGGAGTTGTAGCTGATGGCATGATCCAGACGGTTTGTCTGTGCACCGGCCTGGCTGCGCTGATCGTTTACTTTTTCCAGTGCGTCGTCAATTTTGCTCAGATCAAAATTTTTTGTTACATCAAAGTCTGCGATGCCTAACGCATCCAGTGTTGAGTTTACTGAATTGTTGATCGTAACAGAATTGCCGTTGGAATCAGATGCAAGCTGCATGCCTTTGCCGATACTGCCGTCCAGCAGGTTTAAAGTATTATACTGTGTCTGTGAAGCAATGTCCTGAATGCCTTGCTTGAGCTGGTCGACTTCCTTTTGGATATTACGGCGGTCTGAATCAGTTACAGTAGCCGTATTGGAAGCCTGCAGCGCCAATTCGCGGATCCTTTGCAGATAGTCGGTCACGCCGCCTAAAGCTGCGTCGGTAATATTCAGTACATCTTTGCCGGACTGAAGGTTGTTTGTGCCTGCATTATAACCTCTGACTTGTGCATCCTGTTTTTCAGCAATTGTCAGTTCTGCGGCGCCGTTTGCAGCGGATGGCAGTTTATTGCCGCTGGCAATCTGACTGTAAGGATTATAAGATGAAATACTGCCGATACCAGAAATACTGCTCATAAGTAAGTCCCCCTTTCGTCGTTATTAGAAAAAATAGTTTTCCATAATTATACTATAGTGGGAAAACGGGAATTTGTCAATTTATTGATGGAAATTGTAAAGGAGAGTGAAATGAAAAAAAGATATATTTTTTTTAGAGGACTCATCCGCACTTTGGATTTATATACGGATGAATTTGTCAGATTGTTTACCAGGCAGGGGGCTGAATGCCTGGTAGTGGATGCTGCTCAGATTGAAGATGAGATGATTCGGTTAAAAGCTTTTTTGATAAATCAGGTAACAGCGGTTATTTCACTTAATAATATAGGGCTACACATAGAATTTGAAGATGGATATAATGTTTGGGATAAATTTGCAGTGCCATTTTATAATATCATGATGGATCATCCGTTTCATTATAAATCTGCTTTAGATCATGCTCCGGAACAAATGGTGCTGCTTTGCATGGATCGCAATCATGCAGACTATGTAAAACGGTTTTTCCCGCATATCAAACAGGTAAAATTTTTTCCGCATGCAGGAATAGAGCTTCTAAGGAATGACAGCCAAAGGAGGATGGTTCCGATCGCAGAACGAAAAATAGATGTGCTGTATGCCGGAGGATTGTCACGCTATGCGGCAGAGGGGCTGATTCCTGATCTTGGGAAGATACAGGAATTTGATGCGTTTGCTTTAGTGAAAAGCGCGCTGGAAAGACTGATTGAAAATCCGGCCTGCACTACAGAATATGTAATAGAACAGTGTATGAAAGAAATTAATTTAAAATTTAATGATAATGAGCTTGGGGATATGATTACGGAGCTGCGCTTTTTGGATTCTTTGGCAGTGTCTTTTTATCGGGAACAGATGATTCGTACGCTGACAGAAGGCGGAATTACAGTAACGGTGTTCGGAGTAGGATGGGATCGCTGCGAATGGGATAATCCAAATTTAATTTATGGAGGAGTTGTGCAGCCTATACAGATTTTGGAGCTGATGAATGAGAGCAAGGTTGTATTAAATTCGATGACATGGTTTAAGAGAGGGGCGCATGACCGTATCTTTAATGGAATGCTGGCGGGATCAGCGGTTGTGAGTGATTCTTCAGAATATTTGCAGGAACAGTTTGTAAACGGAGAACAGCTGGAAATGTTTGATCTGCAGGATCAGAAAGTTCTTGCAGAAACAGTAAGGGAGCTGCTGTCAAATGAAATATGTGCACAAGCAATGGCTGATTGTGGATATCAGGACGCAAAAGAGCATCATATGTGGATAAATCGTTTTTGTGACATTCAGTTATTGTAATTAAAAAAATATTATATTTAAAGATATAATAAATTTAAAAATATAATAAATTTAAAAATATAATAAATATAAAAATAAAGTAGATTTTCATATACATTTTATTGGGAGGAAAACATGCAGATTCAAAACAAATTGATTTTAATGTACAAATGGAGAGCTTATAATTATCTTGATGTTATTGAGACATTTCGTGCCTTTGGATTTGAAATTGATTTTGTGGAACAGCATCTGCCGTCTTATGATGAAGATGAAGAGCTTACGGTCAAATTGTTGAAAATGATGCGGGCAAAACCATATGATTTTGTATTTACAATTAATTATTTCGGTGTTATTTCTGATGCATGTGAAAAAGAGGGCATACCGTATGTTTCCTGGTCTTGTGACAGTCCGCTGATCAGTATGTATCATGAATCGGTATTTAACCGCTGCAACTATATTTTTTTGTTTGATAAAAGCAGTTATTTATTTTTTAAAGAGCTGGGAGTGGAACAGATCTGGCATCTGCCGTTAGCGGTAGATACAAACCGCATAGATCATATCATTCAGAACGCGGATGATTTAAAATTATATCAAAATGAAATATCATTTGTAGGAAGCTTATATGAAAGGAATTCGTATGACAGTCTTGTGCCTACATTTCCTCCGTATCTGCAGGGGTATTTGGACTGTGCGATGGAGGCACAAATGAATGTCAGCGGGGGGAATTTGCTGGAACGCTTGCTGACGGATGATATTTGTATGCAGCTGGAACGGCATTACCGGCTGGAAAAATCGGAACGTTCTTTTTCGGATTTAAGATTAATATTTGCGACAACTGTGCTGGGATTTAAGGTTGCAAAGGAACAGAGATGCAGCTGTTTGTTAGAGCTGGTAAAAAAGCATCCCGTTTCGATTTATACGAACAGTAATACGCATGACCTTGTCAAAGTAGATTACAGAGGTTCTGTAGATTATTGGACGCAAATGCCAAAGGTATTTTATGGCAGCAAAATTAATCTGAATTTTACAATTCCTAATATTAAAAGTGGGATACCGCTTCGCGTATGGGATGTACTTGGATCCGGCGGGTTTTTGATGACGAATTATCAGCCGGAGCTAGAGCTTTATTTTGAGCCTGATGAGGATTTGGTGATATTTGAAAGCAGACAGGAACTGGCGCAAAAGGTGTCCTATTATTTGGAACATGAAGACCGAAGACGCATCATTGCAGAAAACGGATATAAAAAAGTAAAGTTAAATCATAATTATGAAACCAGAATAAAACAGATGCTACAGTTATTGCAGAAAACCTGATTTGATAAAAAATAAGCTGCGGACAGCTAAATTGTGTCCAGCAGCTTTTGTATTTCCGCTTCGTTGATAGCGGTTACTCTTGCTATGGTAGCTATAGGAATTCCACATAAATGTAGGTTGCGAATCGTCTGGTCCATCTGCTTTTTCTGCTTTGCAATCGTATTCAGCAGTGTAAGCAGATAGTCTTCCAGTGTGATGGACGCAGGATAAATTTGTCCGGTGGCTTTTGAATGAACGGATGGTTTTTCAGAGTCAGATGTTTTGCAAGCGGCAAGGCCAAGCAGTTCATCAGCTGTTACATGCAGCATGCTGCAAAGTTTCCCAATAGAGTCTTCTGATAAAGGAACACGGCCTGTTTCGTATTTTGAAACAGCAGCTGGCTTTATGCCAAGTTCATTTGCAATATCCGCCTGGGATATATTGCGCTGTTTGCGTAAAGTCTTCAACTGATTCATAATGGATTTCCTTTCGTAATTAAAGCATATTTGCATCTTGTAAAGATATATTAATACAAGCTGTTATAATTGTAAAGAGATTTTTAGACACAAAATAAAACCATAATATCTGATCTGTTTTATGTAAATGCTGGAGCAGATATTATGGTTTTATGTTAACAAATCCGATCCACCATCATTCCGGAGTATACGGATGAGATATATGGACATACAAAATTTTTCGTTGAATTAGGATTTTTGTATGCTACGAGTATTTTTCTCACATAGTTCATTGGGTCCAAAGATGCTTCATCTGCTTTACGGCCAACGGCATCTTTAAAACGGTTCAAAACACTGATTGCGTCATCTGAGTCTTTGGACAGGACAGATTTCGTTAATTTTTCTCTGTCAACGTCGATAACGCCTTTCTCTGATACATGTAAACCTAGCGGCTGCAAAGAGGAAGAAAATGTTTTGGCGACATTTCCCATATCTTTGAGCAGTTTTTCATTAGATGCCGGCATATCTGAATGATTCTCAGCAATTTGTATCATGGAATTGTAAGAATCAACGAGTGATTGTACGTCATCTGTAACTGCTTCGAAACCTGGTTTAAATCCAATGGTAACAGGTTCGTTCTTTGGCGTTGTGTTATTCAATGTGACAGAAAAAGTATTGTTAATCGTAAATGTATTGGAATAAGAACTATGCTTTGTGCCGTTTAGCAGGAAAGAAGAATTCTCTGCCATAGCGGCTACAGAGTCAATTCCAAGAATTTGCATCGCTTGGCGTGATTCATGTGTATTTTCCGGGACAATCTTAAAGAGTGAAGTCTCCTTTGGGGAAAGTCCTGTTTGTTTGGATTCCAGACGCAGGGCAGCCATGTCCTGGGAACCGTTTAAAATATCTGCTTTCAGGCCAATATGCGCATTGTTCACAAGCCGTGCCAGCTTGAAAAGGACGTCGCCGTTTGTATCACCGACGTTAATGTTGTACTGAAATTCGTACGAGTTTGTGTTCATGTTCAAATCAAAAGAATAACTTCCCGGCAGAAAGTCATATTCGTCACGTTTCAGGAAGTTGCCAACATTCGTCTGCGGAGAAGCCAGCTGCATAATCTCCAGTTCAAAACCTTCGTTTGTAGTTAACGATGAACTGTCGCCGATGTATTGTGCAGTAGCTGCATCTGGATTGCTGGATGTTGCTATCTTTTTTTCAAAGGCGGCACCGATTCCTTCTTCGCTTTCTGAAAAAGATGCTACAACATTTTTAATATTTCTTGCGCTTTCTTTAATGTCAATTGCATATTTCTGTACGTCGCCAGACATTCTGATCTTATAAAGAGGAGATTCTTTATTTAATATCTTGATCTTGTTTACGGTATTGCGCAAGTCTTCTTTCCTATGGGAGTCATAACGTGAGGTTTGCTGAGAACCATAGGTTTTTAAATAATAATCATAGGCAGAACCAATTGCTAGTGCCATAAAAAAGCCCCTCCTTTCTTCCATGAAATTACAGCGTCAACTGTATGGGCATAATAAATCCATTTATATGATTATCGGAAAAGAAACTGAATATATTTATACTAGGTTTAAAAAAATTTGTATATTTTTGGGATTTACAGAGGTATTTCGTGTAATGAAGGAAAATATAATGTTTCCGGATACAATATCTGCCTGTTACAGACAATTTTATACAATCAGATATTGTATTCAGAAAACATCAGACGAAACGTATTTTTTAGACACGCTCCAGGATTCGGTAAATAAATAGTTTGGAATAATTTATTTTAACAAAATTATTTTATAACATAAGAAACATTTTCGAAAGGCCTGTCTTGTTTTTTTAATAAAGGCTTGTCTGCGGCTGCTGCCGGTTTGTTTTTATCTGTCTGTTTTGGTTCCGTCCAAAAAACTTCTTCTTTTCCATAATTGGATTTTGGCTGCTTTTTACTGTCGTCTGTCTGAATGTTTTTGACATGGTCAGATATCGTGTTTGCGGCGGAAGACATTTTGGTGCCGATTCCTCTGGAAAGGGTATTAATCTTTTTCTGAAGCGCTTCTTTTTCTTCTTCTGTTTCGGCAGTCCGTTGTTTCCCTTCCAGATGATTGCGAAGCCTTACCATGCCGGACAGCTGTTCGTGCGCAGATGAGAGCGTAACGATGACGCCTGTTTCTGCTGCACCCAAGTCGGCAGGAGCAGTATATTCGGTTGTTTTATTTGATGCTGTGAGAGCTTCTTTAATCGCATCTTGTTTTTTCGCCGCTTCTTCCTGCTGCTTGCGTATTTGGTACTCTTTTAATTCCTGATTTAAGTTCTGCAGTTGTTCTTGCGCAGCCTGTTTTTCTTTTGCTTTTTGTTCTTCCGGCTTTTTGTCATCATTGGAAATTGTTTTCATTTCCTCCTCTAACGTATGAATCTGCTTTTTAATATTCATCTCATAACTATCGTGTGAGGATTTTTTTACACTGATGTCGCTTCCTACAGAACGAATCCCTGCTATGCTCATATTTTTCCTCCTTGATACTTGATATAAGAAACTGTATGTAAATAACCTATGCCAGTTCCTAAATATTTGAAATCCATTTCCTACTACGTCACAAAGATAATTGTAAGATATTATATATTTATATCGGAAAGTTTTGTGAATAGCTTTATAGTAAGCGTTTGGATAATGTCAGCATTTTTAAAAAATTTTTCAGAAAGCTGTTGACGGACAGCCGGAATCGTGCTATTCTAAGTGGGCGATGGAAGTAGGTCTTTTTTTTATGCCTAAAATTAAAAGAATTTTATGGAGGT
>CAOKJJ010000061.1 GCA_948468465.1 uncultured Eubacterium sp.
CAGCGCTTTGACGCTATAGATCAGCGTTTAGACAAAATGGATGACCGTTTAGACGTTATGGATCAGCGCTTTGACGCTATAGATCAGCGTTTAGACAAAATGGATGACCGTTTAGACGTTATGGATCAGCGCTTTGACGCTATAGATCAGCGTTTAGACAAAATGGATGACCGTTTAGACGCTATGGATCAGCGCTTTGACGTTATGGATCAGCGTTTAGATAAAATGGATGACCGCTTTGACGCTATGGATCAGCGCTTTGACAAAATGGATGATACTTTAAATACAATCAAATTTAAACAGAATCATATGTCTGAAAAACTGGATGGTCTTGAAATAACGGTAAAATACATTGATTACAATATACGGCATGACATAAGAGGCCTGAATGAAAATGTTGATACAGTTGTAGAAATACTAAAGATACATAATATGATTCCTATTGCAAAATAATCGCTTCAACATGAACAATCGCATAGTATGACACTAACCAGAGTGTAAAGCCAGTTGGATCACAGTTAGCTTTACACTTTTTATTTACGTAATCATTAAATGTGATCCTGTCTGCCATCCACATCGGAAAGCAGTGCCCAAACTTCCCGCCAGTACTATCATCAACAGCATATACAATAATAATTTAATGGCATTCATATACGTTTTCTAAATGTAATCAAATTGATTATTTATTAAAATTACCCAAGCTGTTTAATATTCGGTTATACAATCGACAATAAAGTTTTACATGTTGTGGCCAGTGACGAAGGTAGTATATCACGAATAATTACAGCATATTTTCCAGGCACTAATAAATTTTACGATGATTTTAAAACCAGAAAGGAACGTTAATTATGGTTTGTATGAGTTGCAAATATGGCAAAATGCAAGAATCAGTTACAACATATTTTACACAATTCAATAATTGTTATATTATTATAGAAAATGTTCCATGTTTGAAATGCAATCAATGCGGGGAAGAATTTTTAATTTCATCAGTTGCAGAGAAAATTGATGACATTTTTGGATAATATAGAAAATATTGCAAGCAAAATCTTTATTTTGGATTATGTTAAAGCTGCTTAAGTACCATAATGATAAAACTAACAACAGTTCCATCATTATGGTACTTAATTATCCCGACTTTTTGTTATGCGGATGCTGAATATATGACTTTTGTTGTAGAATTTCAGGATAAATAAAAAGTCGCGATAAGTTCCAGGAGGAGCTTGTCTCGTAAGGGGGCAAGTCTACCCGACAAAAACTCCAGCAAAATCGGCAGTATTCGAACAATGTATCCCATCATATGACAAAGTATAACAGAAAAAACAGTTAGGAATTGAAAATACTATTAAGTAGATATAGTTTTTCAGTCAGGAGTTAAAAAATAAGGTTGGTTTAGACGAATTATAATAAAACAATTTCAACTCTTACATTATATATTCTCAAAATTAATCCTCTCCTCTTCAATCACTAAAGGCCTGTTCATAATCCTTGCGTTCATACTCAAAACATATTCCCCCAGCAGCCCCAAAAAAATTAACTGCACCGCTCCCAGCAGAAACATGCCGATCAATATCGGAGCCGTCCCCATCAAAAACGTGTCCCAATACCTGATTTTTAAAATAAGGTAAACAAACGCTATGGCTACACTTATGATCGCTATTGTAAATCCCAGAAACGTAGCCAGCCGCAGCCCGATTTTTGTGTAAGAGGTAAAGCTCAGCATGGCTATGTCATACAGCGTATACAGATTATTTTTTGTACTTCCCGCGCGTCTGCGCTGCTGCTCATACGGGATTTCCTTTCTTTTAAATCCCAGTTCCGCAACAATCCCCCGTAAGAAAGGCGTCGGGTCTTTTAACTCCCGCATCACCTGTATAAAAGATTTGTCATATAATCCAAACCCTGTAAAATGCTCGATCTGTTCCACTTGTGAAAACTTTTTGATCAGCTTGTAATAACAGGTTCTTAAAAAACGCATGCCCTTATTCTCTCTGCTCGTCGTCTTAATCGCGCTTACGATTTTATAGCCTTTTTCCCATTCATGCACCAGTTTTGGTATCATTTCCACGGGATCCTGAAAATCCGCACACATCATAATTGCGCAGTCCCCGTTTGTCTGCATCAGTCCGTAATACGGTGAATTATTCTGTCCGAAATTTTTTGCATTGAATATTGCCTTGACCCGGTTATTTCCCGCACATAATTCCCGAATTCGTTTTCTCGTCCCGTCTTTGGAGTCATTGTCTATAAATATAAGCTCATAATCGTATGCTGTAAGCTTTTCCATCTCTTTTATAACGGCTTCACTCAGCGCTTCCACATTTTCTTCTTCATTGTATGTCGGCACCAAAATACTGATCTTTTGCATGTTTCCTCCTTTTGCCGCAAAGAAAACTTTTTACATGCTGTCTATTCTTCCTGACATTTTTCTTCTATGCGCAATCATCTTTTGAATCCCTTCCCGAAAGGTTACCTTTGGCCTGTATGCGATGTCCAAAAACAAGTCGCTGGCATCCGGCTGCAGTCCGGCAGCCAGCTCGCCTGGCTCAGCCGCAAATTCACACTCCGCACCTGGACCGAACGCATCTTTCATTTCGTATATAAATTCCTTTAAGGGCCTGTACGCGCCGTTTGCGATGCAGTAGACTTTATCGTTTCCTACACGCTCTCCAAGCAGGTAGAATATTTTTCCGGCATCCTCTTCATAAAGATAATCCCACATCTGCACCGCAGAGGAAAACCTCGCCGGCTCTCCTTTTAAAAACTGGTCAATCGCATAGGAAAGCATCGTCCCCTCATTGTCATTTTTACCATATACACTGAAAACCCTGCCCCAGATATGTGTCATTCCATACATGTCGCACAGTTTCCGGCTCAGCATCCCGGCTGCATGCTTTGCCATTCCATAAGCAATCTGCGGATGCACAGGCGTGTCCGGTGTAACCACATGCCCTACGCTGCCATATTCCGCCTGCGAGCCGGCCCCAATAAACTTTCTGCAGCCGGCCCTTGCCGCCAGTTCCACTGCACCCAGCGTATAGCGGATATTCTCCTCCTGCAGCAGCGGATTGTCCCTGGTTTCCCTGGATGTATGCGCCCATGCAAAATGATAGCATGTATCAAACGGACCTTCTATGCTTGCAGATGCAAGTTCATCCAAATCACATTCCATCACATCCATGCATGCGTATTTTTCAAGCCGTTCCCGTCTTTTCGATCCTTTTCGGGCAATCGCTAACACGTTTACATTATTTTTGATACACTCCTTTATCAGCGCTGTCCCAATCATGCTGGTTGCCCCCGTCACAATCACTCGCTGCATGCTTTAGCCTCATTCCTTTGTGCAATCCTGTTATTTCTTAGTTCTTCTTCCGGCAGATACGGAAACATGTCCTCATAATCCCTTGCCCGCAATGTCCCATCCGGCATTTTATCCGATGAAATCCTCGGCACCAGCAGCTGCCACTTTGGCGTCAGCACTTCGCATACTGCCGGGCCGTCGCTTTCCAAAACCTCCCGGATCTTCTGCCTGGCCTCCCCGGCATGGCTGATCCGGACGCCTTTTATGCCGTAGGCGGCTGCCACCTTTACCACATCCGGACACCATACGCCGGATGCCGGGCTTTCCCCTATGAAGCGGTCTTCCATAAAATTATGCTGTGTATGCCGGATCAGCAGGTAGCCGTTATTATTGAATACAAATATTTTAAGCGGCAGGCCATTGTGCTTTACCGTTGCAAGCTCCTGCAGATTCATCTGCAGGCTTCCGTCCCCGGTGATTACGATCGTATCCTTTTTATCATTTGCCATGCACGCGCCGATCGCGGCTGCCCAATAGCCCATGGAGGACAGCCCGCCCGTTGTAAGATATTTCTGCCCCTTTTTTACCTTCCATGTCTGGCAGGCCACATGGAAGCAGGACCCCGTGTCCACAAGAACTGCCGCGTGTTCCGGCGTTTCCCGTGACAGCTGTTCTGTAAAATAATAAGAATTCACGGGATTTTGCTCCTTGTATTCCGGCTGCACAACCGGATAGGCTTCTTTCCAGCGCCTGCATGTCTTCGCCCATTCTTCATAAGGCGGCAAAGACGCCTCTTCCATCTGCTCCAGCAGCCCGCTGAGGAATTCCCTACAGTCCATGCACGCCTTATGCCGGATCTTCACCCCTGGCTTGTCCAGCTCCCTTTGGTCAATGTCCACGGCAAAGATATAGGCATGCTTCCCAAATTCTCCCGGATTATGTCCTGCCAAAGAAGATGCCATCCTGCACCCGACGGACAAGATAACGTCCGCGTTCTGCACCGCGAAATTCGCCGCCCGCTCCCCATAATTGCCGGGCCTGCCCACGTACAGTCTATGATCCGACTCCATCAGGTCTATCCCCAGACGCGCGGTAACCACTGGCACTCCGGCTTTTTCCACGCATTTTTTAAACAGCTCCCTTGCGCCGGAAAGGGCCACCCCCTGCCCGGCCAGGAGCAAAGGCCTTTTTGCCCGCCTTAACACGTCCCATGCCTGGCGCGCCTCCTGTCTGCCTGCTGGAAATTTCTGCACTTCTTTTTCCGGCAGGTATGGTTCCATATATCTAAGGTCCACAGGCATATTCTGCACGTCCAATGGCACGTCGACCCATACCGGGCCCGGCCTGCCGTCCACCGCATGGCGGTATGCCTTTTCCAAATAGCATTCCGTTTTCTGCGGGTCGTCAATCGTAACAAAATACTTCACGACATTTTCAACCAGCGGCCGGATGTAGATCCCCTGCACGCCGTACTGGCGGATGCCTGTCTTTTCCTGGTAACGCACAAAAGGCAGCGCCGATTGTCCGGATATGACAATCATCGGCGATGAATCCGTGTATCCGCCGGCCACCCCGGTCACGGCGTTTGTGCTTCCCGGCCCGGCAGTTACCAGCACGAGGGCCGGCTTGTTTTTCATGCGCCCGTACGCGTCCGCGGACATTGCCGCGCTCTGTTCATGATGCGTGCACACGATCTGGTAGCTCCCGTTTTTTCCAATGGCATCGTTCAGCCACATTGACTGCCCGCCCGTCACCATAAATGCCGTATCTATTCCCTTTTTTGCATAATACGCAAATATAAACTCTGAAACATTCATATCCTTTTGCCTCCCCTGTGATATGCCTCCCTGCACTTTGTTTTTTACCCGCAGGCGCGCGTTGGTCCCTATAACAATGCTTCCAGCTGATAGCTGATATTTCCGCTGTCTGCCGTCCTGCTTAGCTTTTCCGCCACTTCCACAATCATGTCTTCCTGCCCGCCCACGACCCTGCGCCTGCCAAGCTCCCGCAGTATGTCCCTTGGATCCACTCCAAACGCATCCGCAGCATGGAGCACATGGATTTTAAACGCGGAAAACACGCCGGCCTGGCCGCTCACGATGCTGATGGGGTCCTGGCCCATCTCCTTTCCCTTCATAAGCTTCGGCATGACCGCTTCGCTGGCGTCCAGCATCCGGTAAAAGTCAATGCCGGTGCGGACGCCCGCCTTTTCCAGGAGCGCGACCAGGTCTTCCAGCTGGCAGTTGCCCGCCCCGGCTCCAAAGCCGCGAAGCGTTCCGTCAATGATGCCGGCGCCTTCTTTTATCGCCGTGTATGCGTTCGCCACAGCCATTCCCATGTTGTTGTGCGGATGGAATCCCACGAGAATGGACAACCCTTCATAAAGCTTACAAATGGCCCTTTGCACCATTTCCGGCGTGGAGGCTCCTGCCGAGTCCATCAGTATCACGCCCTGCGCGCCATATGACTGCATTTTCCGGGCTTCTTCCAGTATTTTTTCAGCAGACGCCATATGGTACATCATCAGCACCCCGTACACTTCTTTCCCGCATCCGCGCAGGTATTCGATATGCTCCCTTGTGGTATCCGCCTCCGTACAGTGACAACCGATTTCAAACAGCTCCGCCCCGTCTGCAATTGCTGGCGCAAGGTTGTCCTTTATCGTCCCAAATCCAGGTATCATATATGCTCCGAGCTTTGTTTGCTCCAGATTTTTCCGGGCTGCCTGAAGCATGGCGTGCTCATCTAACGCCGCAAGGCCTACCTGCAGGGAAGATGCCCCAAGGCCGTTCCCATGCCCTACGATAATCGTGTGGACGCCCGTGCCGTCCATGGCCTGGCAGTAATCTTCGATAGACTCCCTTGCGATCTGATGGGACACGGCATGGTTCCCGTCCCGCAAAGTTGAGTCAAACAGCATGATCCTTCCCATTTTCATCCTCCCAGCTTTTTTGCGGCATAGCGTTCCGCAATTTCGATCGCCGCACAGGTAATGATATCCAGGTTTCCGGAATAAACCGGAAGGTAATCGCCCATGCCTGTAACCTGCAGCGTCGTCGTCACCCTTCCATTTTCATATGCGGGCTGCATTTGTATGTGATAGCCTGGCACATACTTTCTGACCTTCTGCTCCATTGCAGACACACTTTTGCGTATCGCATCCATATCCGGCTCGTCTATGAGGGCATAGATCGTATTATGCATGGTCACCGGCGGCTCCGCGGGATTTAGCACGATGATCGCCTTCGCATGCTTTACCCCTGTAAATTCTGTCAGCGCGTCCCTGGTTGCCTGCGTAAACTCATCAATGTTATTCCTTGTCCCCGGCCCCGCTGATTTTGAAGCAATCGTTGCGACAATTTCTATATACTTTGTATCCGGATGGACGCTGCTGATGGCTGCCGCCACAGGTATTGACGCCTGTCCCCCGCAGGTAATCAGGTTCACGTTATCCTCCTGCATACAAGCATCCATATTTAATACCGGAACACACTTTTTCCCCACACACGCAGGTGTCAGGTCTATCGCAAATTTCCCAAGTTTTTTTAAAATTGGGGCATGGTACTTATGGATCGATGCGTACGTCGCGTCAAATACGATGTCGCAGCACCCTGGGTCATCCTCTACCGCCTGTATGGAACGGACAGATACGGGCACCCCCATTTCCTTTGCAATCCGAATCCCCCTGGAGTCCGGGTTTCTGCCTGTAAACATCGCGCATTCCAAAACCTCTGAACGCTGCAGCTTTAGCAAAATGTCTGTCCCAATATTCCCAGTACCGATAATACCAGCTTTTATTTTCCTTTTCATGTTTCCAGATATCCTCCCGTCTGCCTCACGGCTGCTCATCCCTGCCGAAGCGCTTCCCGGATCACCTGCGCCAGATCCGCAAGCATCTCATCTGTAAGCCCCGGATATACGCCTACCCAGAACGAATCGTTCATAATCCGGTCCGTATTTGTCAGTTCCCCAACAATCCGGTATCCTTTGCCTGCTTTGCGCATCTGGTCGAAACATGGATGCTTCGTCAGATTTCCCGCAAATAGCATTCGTGTCTGCATGCCGTGGCTTTCTATGTAGGATACTGCCCTGTTGCGGCTGACGCCTTCCTGGCATGTCATCAAAAATCCAAACCAGCAAGGGTCAGCATCTGCACATGCCTGCGGCAAGATGATTTTATCGCCCTCATCTTCCAGCGCCTTGCTTAAATAAGCAAAATTATGCCGCCTGCATCGCGCAAACTCTGGAAATTTCTTAAGCTGCGCGCATCCTACCGCAGCCTGCATGTCCGTCGCTTTTAAGTTGTATCCAAAATGGGAATACACGTATTTATGGTCATAGCCCCTTGGCAGCTCCCCGTACTGGCCTTCAAACCGGTGCCCGCACAGGTTGTCCTGGCCGGACGCGCAGACACAGTCGCGTCCCCAGTCACGCAGGGAACGGATGCATTTATGCAGCAGCGCATTGTCTGTGTAGACCGCCCCTCCCTCTCCCATCGTCATATGGTGCGGCGGGTAAAAGGATGATGTTCCGATATCACCAATCGTCCCTGTCAGTTTTTCTTCCCCGTCTATCGTATAGATAGAGCCAAGGGCATCGCAGTTATCCTCAATCAACCAGAGCTGGTGCGCATCGCAAAACTTCCTGACTGCTGCCAGGTCAAACGGGTTCCCAAGCGTGTGCGCGGCCATGACCACTTTCGTCTTCTCCGACAAGGCTTCTTCCAGCTTTGTCACATCCAGGTTGTACTGCGGAATGGCCACATCCACAAACACCGGCACCACGCCGTACTGAATGGCCGGAGTCACCGTCGTTGGAAACCCTGCCGCAACCGTGATCATCTCATCTCCCGGCCTTACCTGCCGTTCTCCGAGCAGCGGGGACGTCAGCGCCATAAACGCAAGCAGGTTCGCGGAAGAACCGGAGTTTACGAGCGAACAGTATTGGATGCCCAGATAACCGGCAAACCGCTCCTCAAACATCTGCGTATAGCGGCCCGCAGTCAGCCAGAAATCTAACGCGGAATCTACCAGGCTGCACAGCTCTTCGCTGTCATACACGCGGGACGCATAAGGAATGCGGTCACCTTTTTGGTATTCTTTTTTCTTATGGTAATTGTTGCAATATGCGGCAACGGTTTTCAATATTTCCTCTCTTGCCTGCTGTTCGGTTTTATGTTCAAACATGCTGCACCTCCAAATATTCAGTCATCCCAGCTTTTCCAGGGAGCCTGTTCGGCCTCCCATAAGGCATTCAGCCCGTCCATTTCCCTTTTCGTATCCATGCACTGCCAATAACCATGAAATGGATATGACATCAGCTGCCCTTCGTTTGCAAGCCTGATCAACGGCTCTTTTTCAAGCACGGTGGCATCATTTTGTATATATTGAAAAATCTGCGGCTCAAATACCATATAGCCCGCGTTAATCTTCGCCCCATCATCCACGCTTTTCTCCCGAAAGGACGTGACCCTCTGATCGGATGCAATGTCCAGTACGCCAAACCTCTGCGCCACGCTCGTTACTGTCAGTGTTGCGATCCTGCCATGCGAACGATGGAAACGGAGTAATCCTTCTATATCCACATCGCTGACGCCGTCTCCATAGGTCAGCATAAATGTCTCATCGCCAATATATTTTTGGATGCGCTTCACGCGGCCGCCTGTCATCGTGTGCAGCCCGGTGTCTACCAAAGTCACCTTCCATGGCTCTGCTACGTTATTATGTACCGTCATCCGATTATTGTTTCGAAAGTCAAACGTCACGTCACTGTTATGCAGATAATAATCCGCAAACCATTCCTTGATCACATGCTGCTTATATCCGCAGCAGATGATGAAATCATAAAAACCATAATGGGAATATTCCTTCATAATATGCCACAGAATGGGCTTTCCTCCGATTTCCAGCATTGGCTTTGGTTTTAAATGGCTTTCCTCACTAATCCTGGTTCCGAAACCGCCAGCTAATATAACTACCTTCATTTTCTTTTCCTTCCGCTGCTTTTATTTTCCATCCGATCACCGCATCTTATAGACACGGACCTGTCCGAATTCTGCCAAAAGCTCTTTTTGATTTTCTTTACAAAATATATCAACCTGGCCATCAATGGCTGTCATTAAATATTTTGACTTTAGCTGATGAAAATTATTTAAAATATAATCTGTCTGGCACAAATTAATGCCTGCACCTGCTGGAAATGCATACGCATCCTGCCATTTGGAAGACAAGTCCCAGATCACGGTATTATCCCATCTGTCCGCCTTCGCATCTATGTCAATCGTACTTTTCAGCTGATTTTTACCATGTTCCATTTCCTGCCCCATCTCCACAGTCCATGCAGGGACCGACCATTCATACGCAGAAGCCGCTTTTGCTGTGAATAAATAAACAAAAAGTATTGTTAACAGCACCGTCCTTTTATTCATAGCTTCCTGCATGGCAAATGCAAAGATCCCTGCCACTGTAAATTCCACAAAATGTTTACTGCCGTTAAACACATCAAAGAAAAGAAACACAGCTATCATTACAGCTAAAAACAGCACGAACCCATATGCATACAAAACAGCCCCTTTGTCTTTCTTTTTGTATGCATCATAAAATCGTACAGCCATCCATATCATGAGCAGGAGATACACCAGACACCACCCGCCTTGCGAAACGAACCCTGCCGGATCACCATCCCCCGTTATGCCATTTCCGGCATACTGCAGAAAAACTTTGCCTGAATTTAATAAAATATGCAGGATGTTAAATACCCCATCCCCAAAGTCTGCAAACAGCAGCCTCAGCCACCCCGTATTAAACAGCTCCAAAAAATACGGTGCACAAAGATGGCGGTTCACCCAGATGTAAGTACCTCCTCCAAGGCAAAACATGCACATTGTTATCAGTACAGGAATTGTCTTTTTCTTTCCGGATATAACAAAAAAGTATCCGGGAAGGAAAAACAGCAGAATATAATAGGGCCGCATCAGTGTCAATAAATACACCAGCACAAACAAAAGTACTATCACCCACTTCTTTTTGTCCCGTTTCAGTGTAAGTCCAAGCGTCAATATGAGCAGAAAATAACAGGATATTTCCGGCAATACAGACAACATAAATCTTGAAATTGTTGTATACGAAACAAAAAGCATTGCCAATGCTGCAGTCTGGTACCTATTCGGCCTTACCCAAAATGCAAACAGAAACATAGCCAGACACATCAGCAATATATTACAAACAATCGGTGAAAGAAAAGACCATCCGAATATTTTTCCAAACATAACCCAAAAAATATTGAGTACCGGACTCCAAGTACCAAAATTCAAATAATCCGCGTGGCTTTCATTATATCCAAAATATCCTTGCGGGACTCCATAAATACTCGTCCCTTCCACCCATTTATAATAAATCAGTTCATCATTCCATGGCGAATTCGGAATATATATTTCATGTGGTTTTATCCCCTGCTGCATGCACAGCATTACCGCACACAAAAGCGGAATAGCAGTGAGTAAAAGAATGTTAAGCCACATTTTATCTATTTTTAATTTCATAACCAACACAATCTCCATAAATCAATATATGCAAATGTATATTACCGTTTTAAAACAGACGGCTCAAACAATACTAAAACCAATAAATGCCTTCCTGGGCCTTCACTAAATAAAAGTATCGAAACCCCGAAACAACCTGCAGGAAAAATATTGCAAGGACCAAATACATCTGCCACTTTTTACTATATTTCTTAACTGTACAACCAGAAGCTATAACAGTCGCCAGTCCAACTGATAAATCATAACCCCAGCTAAAATCACCTGAGCTCCCATTTGTCAGAAAAAACATTTCCATCCATCCAAATAATAAAGCTGTATAAGAAAGCCTTACATACCCATCCTGGAACATTTCTTTCCGGTTGCATACAAGCAGTGCGGCAATCGGCACAGGAAAAGCAGCCAAAGATACGCCAATCACGTCATTCAATGAAAATCCGGAAAAAGATCCAAAAGCAACCGTTACTGAAATCCCCGCTTCAGTACCACTGTACAAAAATTGAAATAAAATTATTATTATCGTCGGAACAACAGCCAGCAGCATCTTTGCTGCCATTAGAAACTGCCCCTTAATATCCTTCATCCAATATAAAAATACCAGAATTCCTGCTGCCGGTATCAAAACGATTGTATAACTTGGCTTTGCCAGTGAACTTAGTACAGATGCAGCAGAAAAAGCATATAATTCTTTCCTGTAATTTTGTCCATCTCGCACACATTCAAATAATTTTACAAATGCTAAAAATGTTATGAGCCCAAATGGCCTTACAAATATAATCGTCGGATTATGCCAGGGATTTGCAGAACACTGTAACGCATAATATCTTCCTTCCGTCAACGGGCTTTTCAATGTTTCGAAAAAGATGGAGCATACGCTGATCATGTCAATCAATATGATGTCAAATACAGTTGTATGCTGGAAAAAGCATACCAATATATATCTTGTAATTAAGATTGTAAGGATGCTGCTAAACGTAAGTACAATTACCCCTGCAAGATTGTAATTTCCACTTGTTACAAACGTAAGCATTTTGACCATAAAATGATATAACGGGTAAGACAATGTCTGCGCAGGATAAGGTACACGCATGGATTCATCTCTAAACAAATTTTGAGCAGTACATAAATGCGCCGGATGGTCCCCTGCCAGTATCATTATTTGAAAAAAATCAAATAAAACAAATCCAACGATTATGGTTATTATGATAAAGCTTATATCCACCGCTCCGCTTTTGCCGGACCGGTGCTTTTTATGATCCATAAACGCTATTCCTCCTCATAAACAATTTATCTGCGTATCAGCTTCCTGCATATTTATGCTTTCTTTCACCACATACTGCGGGGAACGGTTGATGCACATATAGATCCTCCCTATATATTCACCGACCACCCCTAATTCCAGCAGGATCCCTCCTCCAACAATTAGAATTACGGCTATTGTGGAACTCCATCCCACCGGCACAAACGGATTGAAACACTTATTTATAATTGTCCATACTGTGCATAAAAATCCCATAATGGAAAGCAACGCCCCACACAAAGCCGCAAACCGCAGTGGTTTAACAGAAAATGTAGTAGACCCGTTCACCCACAGGGCTATTAATTTTTTTAAGGAATACCCTGATTCCCCCTCCCGCCTTGCCCTATGCGTCACTGTTACATTGCATATATTCTCCGTAGACCTTAGAATAAGCCCAATAACATAAGGATATGGATTCTCATATTTTTTGATCTCTTCAATGACAAACCTCCTGGCAGCAAAATAACTGGAAATATACAGCCCCTTAGGCTTCCCTAATAAACCTTCCGTCATGCGCATATTGATATAGCTGCCGGCATTGCGAAATGCTGAATGCATTTTATTTTCATATTTGGCGTACACGACATCATAACCCTCTATAATTTTAGCGATTAATTTATCTGCTTCCTCTGCCGGGGTCTGCCCGTCATCGTCCATGCAAACTACAATGTCCCCGGATACCTGACGAAATCCCGCCATCAATGCTGCATGCTGTCCAAAATTCCTGGAAAAGCCAATGCCTTTGATGTTGCAATTTTCTTCACACAAATTTTGAATAACCGCCATTGTATCATCGCTCGAAAAGTCATCAACTAAAATGACCTCATATTCAAAGCTCTGCATGAGCCTCATCTTTTCAATTATTTGTAAAACAACCTTCTTTAGTACTTTTGAAGAATTATAACAAGGTATTACATATGATATTTTCATCCATACACTCCTTCTTATTTACAATCCCCATAAGAATGACATTTCTAAATTTTCCCTGAACCAGCACATCATCTTCCAACAGCGCCACTTTTGTAAACCCAGCCTTTATATAACTCGATATCGCACGATAATTATCCTCGTACACTCGCAAATATAATTTATGCAACTTCAGCTCACGAAACGCATATTCTATCATGCACCTTGCAGCCATGCTCCCGATCCCCTGATTCGTCATATTTTCTTCGCCTATAAAAATACCATATTCCGCTTTTTGATTTTCATAATCAATATCCTTTAAATATACAGAACCAACAGAACACCGGTCTGCTTTATTCACAATCATAAACTGAATCACACTTCCAGCATCCACCTTATTTTTCAGCCAGTTTAAATGATCTTCTTTCTTTATTTCCTTCTGATAAATAAAATATTTCCTTACATGTTCCGAATTTCTCCACTTTAAAATATCATCCGTATCTTCTTCTGATATAGATCTCAATATTAAATCTTTATATACCAGCTCCATATGCCACTTCCCCTTCACAGACATATCCTCTGCACATCTTCCTTTTTCCAACAGCTGTCTGCAGCTTTATCTTTATCCGCAGAATCCATAAAATTTTCTGATCCCATCCACAACCCTGTCCACATCTATCTGTTTGATTCCATAATAAAATGGGAGACGTACTAACCGTTCACTTTCTGCTGTCGTAAATTTATCCTCACCAATAAATTCTCCATATTTTATTCCTGCAGGCGCAGTATGCAATGGCACATAGTGAAATACAAGACTAATTCCAAGTGATTTCATAAAGGAAATCAGCCTGGTTCTTTCATCCAGATTTTTTGTTTTAATATAAAACATATGTGCATTATGTACGCATTCGTTTGGAATATAGGGCAGTTCTATGCTTCCAGCTTCTGACAGTTCAGCCAATCCTTCGAGATACATGTTCCATGTACGCATTCTGTTCTCCAATATCGTATCAGCCATTTCCAGCTGTGCCCAAAGATATGCCGCATTCAGTTCGCTTGGCAAATAAGAGGAACCGGCTTCTACCCATGTATATTTGTCAATCTGGCCACGAAAATATTTACTGCGGTTTGTGCCCTTTTCCCGGATAATTTCTGCAAGTTCCACTTTATCAGGATCTTTCACCACTATGGCACCGCCTTCACCCATGCTGTAATTTTTTGTTTCATGAAAACTGTAGCATCCATAGTCGCCGATCGAACCCAATGCTTTTCCCTTATATGCACTCATCACTCCCTGTGCCGCGTCTTCTATGACAATCAGATGATGCCTTTTTGCAATATCCATAATCACATCCATCTCACAGCCTACGCCAGCATAATGCACTGGAACAATTGCCTTTGTTCTTTCTGTCACGGCATCTTCAATCAACGTCTCATCAATATTCATAGTATCCGGACGAATATCTACAAATTTTACCTTTGCTCCACGAAGCACAAATGCATCGGCCGTAGATACAAATGTATATGCAGGCATAATTACTTCATCTCCTGGCTTTATGTTTGCTAAAATCGCAGCCATCTCCGTTGCATGTGTACAGGAAGTTGTCAGGAATACGTGTCCTTTTTTACACCAACGCTCTAGCCAGTAACTGCATCGACTGGTAAATTCACCATCTCCGCTGAGTTTTTTATTGTTAATTGCTTCTCTTACATATGTAAAAGCGCTTTCCAACAATATTGGTTCATTAAAACAAATCATATTATTCCTCCCTGCCCACACCGCATTTTATCTAGAATCTCCTTCTTCCTGTCTGATGACTTCCACAGAACTAATTCTCATCATACAATCCTGTGAATTAAAAACACGATATTCTAAAAACTCGCCTCCTTCAATCTTCAAGCCACTGATTTTCAAAGACTGTTCATTCGGATTCAATTCTGTTGATGCCAGAATTTTATTTCCGTTATCAATTGCAATATCGAAAACATTCGGCCTTTGACCACTTTCCAGTATTTCATATTTTAGAGTGATATCATAAACACCCCTCTTCGTTTCACAATATGGACCGTATAAACAGTATCCTTCTGTGCCATCTGTAACCCAACGCCCTTCATGATCAAATTTTCCATTACATGTGACATATCCATAACTGTATGGAAAATCAATCGTATGTTGAGCCATTTCACTTGATAAATCAAATTTATTGTTATCAGAATGATAAATCATATATTTATCAATTCCAGTTACAAAAGAATAGTCTTTTTTTATAAAAGCCGGCAGCCTGTCAAAATCTTCTGTTGTTGTGATCAAACAGTTTTCTCCAGCATAATCAGCAATATCTTGATAATAAAGGTACTCTCCCCATGGGTTGCAATAATTGTAATCTGCCATTGATCGGTATATTTTACTCTGGTCCAATACACGCAGATTTCTTATATCACTGAAAATCTCGCTTCCATAGGCATACACAATTGGACTGTCATAGTTGTCCACTGTTGCTGCTACTTGCTCAAGATCCTGATAGTCATTCTTCGTCTTCAAAAAAATATTATCCCCAGATATATCCAAAATCAGAATTGCACAAAAAAACGCTGTCACAAATATTGTACGCATGCACCGATTTTCATTTAAATGATCCAGATAAAGCAGCAAGATGCCTAATAGGGCAAACAGCAAAATCAATAAATATCTTCCTTCAAAAATTGCTGCTCCATAAGTTACATTGCATATAGCAAACAGTCCTATATTTTCCAGAATAATGAACAGCAGGAAATTTGTCCAATGATGTTTTTTCTTATTCACCTGCCTTACTGTCCAAACGATCGACATAAAAAACAATCCTATCACAATCCAACTCATAAGGTAGCTGAGTCCCTCACTACTCGTTGCTATTATTTCTTCATATACTGGTAACCCTCCTACGAACTGTATAAATCCTTCAAATATATTTCCAATATATCCAAAAAAATCCCCTGCCAGCGTAAATGACAAATTGGAATCCCTTGTCTTAAACCCAAATATACGATCTGCAATCATTCTTGCCAGTATACTGAGTACACTGTTACCTGCTAAAAACCAGAAATTATATGTTTTTAAATATGACCTGTCATTCAGCCATACCGCAATTACAATATAATAAAGTGTTCCGGCTATCAAAAAAGTACTCCAGATAAACAGCCCTCCAGCAAAGGCTGTTACAGACAGCACTACCGAAAGCAAAATGCCATATACTGCATAGCGGATTGTTCTTTTTTGAGTCAGTAAATGCAGTGCACATAAGAAAACAACCAGTATGCTTATACTATAAAAACCTGCACATAATAACATATTTGCCGCATATCCCAAATCACAGGCATTATTGTATTCCACAGTAATAAATGGACACAGATAGAAATTCAATCCTGCAAGTTTCATTGTAATTGAGACATTGACAAGCGAAAAAATCTTCCAAAGAACAATCATGCTGACTGCAATGGTCAAAAGATTCGCCAGCCCAAACGCAGCATATATATCCTTAGTAAACGTATAAACCAGGGCTGCCAGTGCCGTTATATCCATGATTGATTTTGACGTTGTATAATACCATTGATCTGGAAAAGCTTTCTGCTGTTTTACCATTTCCATTGCTTTCAAAAAATTACTGGAAATGTCATATCCCAAATGGTATTTTAACTGTGTCATGTTAAAATACACTAAAACAATTAATTGCACTGACAGCAAGAAAGCGAAAAGAAAAATAAAAATTTTTTCCATCTTGTTTTCTTTTTTCATCTCTGTCAGGCTGCCACGTAATTCCTTTATCATCCTGTTTTTCTCCTGCACCAATTTTATTTTCAATCCATCCAGCAGATGTTTTATAGTACATTGTTCATGCAGTATATTTCACAAATACTATTTTGTCCTTCCTTTGTCCGCCGGATCTGTTATTTTTTTCAGATTATGAATCAGTTGCTTTTTTATCCTCTCATATTCAAAATCTTTAAGACGCGCTTGCCCAAAAGAAGTTAACCTCGCAGCTGCTTTTTTGTCTGTCACAATGCTGTGAATCTGCAACGCAGCAGCATACGGTTCTTTGCTCTCCAATAATATCCCGGCTTTTCCGAGTGTCTCTGGTACCGCAGAAGCTTTGTAAGCGACAATCGGCACATCAAAAAACATGGCTTCCACTAAAGGCACACAAAATCCTTCATGCTCACTCATGCACAAAAACACATCTGCAATCCTGTAATACGCAAGCATTTCCGCAAAAGAGATATGGCCGGGAAATATAACATCCATTGCATGTGCTTCTATTAAAATCCGCTGCAGATATGCATAATAACTGCCAGACTTATCATAATTTCCTATCAGAAACAGTCTTGCATGCGCATCATATTTACGCTTATATGCCAGATAGCATTTGATCACATCTTCAATCTTCTTATTTGGAGCACCCCGTCCTACAAATATAATATTTGTCCTGCCGTCCTTATATCGATCCAGCACCTTTTGCTCCGGCTTTTGTTCATAATCTTCAAATGGAATCAAAATCGGAACGATTTCAATCGGACATTTATAACCCATTGCACGCAGATCCTGTTTGTTAAACTCCGACACAGCCATGACAGATGTTACAGCCTCACGGAGACTTTTTACCTGAGACAATGCTTTTTTTGTAATTTTTTCCGCCGATGCGTCGAAATTGCAAAAATAGTGCGGCGGAGTCACATTATGATACCTTAGCACAATCTTGCATTTGAGCCGTTTTATGTTTTCAGCAAAAGGATCTGAAGATGCAAAATGATAGATAACAACATCTTCTTTTTTTAACTCAGGCAAAAATGACAGATGAAAAACACCGTTTTGTCTGGTGGCCATATTGATAGTACCGGCGTAAACAGCCGTAACATATCCTTCCTCTTCCAGCGCCTGTTTCATGGCAAGTACGTCATTGCCTACTGCATCCCCAAAGTTTAACGATGCTACAATTTGGATGACACACGGTTTTGTCCTGCCCATACGGTATAGCGGGTGGTTCACCATATACAAAAACGATAGTTTGTCATCTTGCGGATCGTTATGTATTGTCGTAAATGGCATTCCTTTCTGTAACGATCTCTCAGACAGTAACAGCTGCGTCCGGTTTAAATCCTGAAGCATATTAATGATCAGTGCATGCATCTGCGTCTGACGCCTAACTACAGGACGCAGCAGAATGTTTTGTATTCTTTCCAGCAGACGAATCATCCCTGCTTTAAACCTGTTATTGGTATCCTCCGGCATAGCGCCTTCCAGAATCTGCTTTGCCTTCCTAAGGTTTTCTTCGAACATCTTTTGATTGATTTCGATCTTTTTATCCCCCATGTAACCCTCCATGTTTTAAATGGTAACGCCATACTTATCCTGCAGAATCTGCAGCTTAGTCAGGTAATCTGCCTGCATTTGCACATGTTTAAAAAAATCATCTTTGTCTTCAAAGATCTTTACCCTCATCTGCCCGGCAAACAATGCAGCAGCCTTATGGCAGGCTGTACCGTCTTCCCATTCTTCCCATAATTCTGTCACAGATTCATTTCTGCCGGACAGCAGGGCATCTTTTTTCCACAAAGCTGTATTGATCCATGCAGACACGTTTATGTGTTTCAGATTTTCAAGATGCTGTTCTTCCGTATGCCGTTCTAAAAGCATCCCTGTCCAGGTATGATCAAAATCCGCAAGATACGGCGTATACCGCTTTGATTGTGAAGATGATAACAAGATATAGTCAGCACGCATGGCATGCGGTATTTTATTTGCAATATGCAGCGTATCTTCATATACATTTGCAAAAAAAGCATGAAATCCCCAGTACGTATGAAAATGTGTTAATTTTTCTTTATCATTAGTTTTATGATAAGCTTCATCTACCAGCCAGACCTGCATTCCTTTGCGTGCGAACATAAGCCCGCAAAAATAAGCATTTTCACTGCCTCCGAAAATCAAAATTTTCACATGTCCATTTGCTCGTTGTTCCTTCCTTTTCATTCGAAAATCCTGCGACTGCATATAAGCCGCATGTCTTGCCCATGGCGCGTCCATACGCAGCGCTTCTCTTTCTGTCCGCACCCATTCCCTGCAGGTTAAGCAGTCTGACAAATATACTCTTTGCATTAAATCAGATATCGAATGCTTGTTCCGAAATTTCTCCGATGCAGATAATCTTTTACTTTCCGGTATCACCTTTTGTGTATGTTCAAAGGATACCGTGTGCATGTCCTTTGCGGCCCATTGCAGCACTTCCCTGCCTGGCTGCGGGCCCAGAAACATCTGGCCGCAGCGCATCGTATGCAGATGCCTTTTCAGATACAGCCCCGGATAGACATAATGGCAGTAGGTCCCGTACAGCTCGAATTCCGAAAATGCACGTTCCTGACCAGCAGCCAGTGTATATACAATTTTTTCAAAAAACTGCAGGCCGTTGATATAACTATTTTTTTCAATATGCGAAAGCATCTGTTTTACAATTTTTGTGCAAAACAGCATATGCTCTGCAATAAAGGATTCTTTTTCAACTTTTTCCATTCCTGTCAGATTATGTATGGAAGTAAAATATGCGCTGACATATTCCGGCTTCATATCAAAATACGGCTTACCTGTTTTTCTATCTAACATGGAAATCTTTTTCAGCGGTATCGTATCCGCATCCCAGACAAGATAATATTCATCCTTGCACAGATACGCGTAAGCCAGCTTTAAAAACTGCTGAAAATACCATCCGGCCGAGGAACTTCCTGTCTGGCGCTGTACCAGTAGTTTTTTTACATTTTCCAGGGTAAGCCCCTCATACATCTGATCTTCATCTATAAATCTGACAGCGCCATCCGGCCGGATGAATTTTCCGATTTGAGAAGGTGCAACGACAATCACATGCTTTGGCCGGAGGTTCTTTTTGATATATTTGATATTTCTTTTTGCCAGCTCCCAGTCCGCTGCTTTTATAACCATAACTACATCATAAGGATGATGTGTTTCGTCTGCTTTTGTATTTCCTTTGGTGCCTGCCATACGAAACAGCTTTGGCAAAGCACCGGCCCATTGTTTATATTTTTGAAATACCGCATCTTGCCCGAACTGTTGTACGGTTATGCGCTGCCGTTCAATCAGGCGCTGCCTCAATGCACTGTCGGTACAAATTTCCCGGATGATTTTTGCCGCAAGCGCCGGATTTTTATCTTTTAATAAAATCCCAGCCCCACCCATCGTATCCTTGATTGCTCCGGCATCATAGGCAATGACCGGAATATCAAAATACATAGCTTCTATAATAGGAATACAAAATCCTTCATGTCCGCTGGCACATAAAAAAACTGTTGCTGTCCGATAGATTGCAAGCAGCTCGGAAAACGGGATCTGATTGGTAAAAATGACATCCTTTACTTCTATATTTTCAGTATATTTCCGCAGCCTGTCATAATAGCTTCCCTCCCCGTGGCCAGCCAGTATTAACCGGGATTGTGCCTGCACATGGATTTTGTAATATTTAAAAATCCGGATCAGCTCTTCCTGTCTTTTATTCGGTGAAATCCTTCCTACAAAAACGATATTCACCCATCCGTCGCCATATTTTTGCATAGCCTTTATATCCGGTTCTTTTTGATACTGGCTTTTTGCAATGCTGTATGGCGGCATTACGGTAATCAGTTCTTTGCGGTATCCGTACCGAATCAGGTCTTGTTTATTATATTCCGACATTGCCAGACAAACGCTGAAATAGTCTCTCATATACAATAACTGCTCCAGTCCTTCTTCGCATGCTGCCGCAATACTGGGTTCATATGGGGTGAGCATTGCAGGAGGTGTAATATTGTGATAAACCAGTACTTTTTTACACGGATAATGGCAGATTTTTTTATTTAAGGGAGTTCCTATGCACATATGGTACATCACAATATCATCTTCTTTTAAATGCTCCAAATAAGAAATCTCTTTTACAAACGGTTTTCTTTTATCGGATAATCTGGCTGCGACAACGCTTTCGATGCCAAGCCGCAGGGTCATCTTGTAGTACATGACGGCGCAATTGGCAACCGCGTTTCCTGTCGTAAAATAATCCAGTACCTGCACGATTTTCATTTGGACAATTCCTTTCTGCTTTTTTCCAGTTTCCGTATTTTGCAATCCTGCAAATGAATCATTTCGTTTAATCTGTCTATCTCGGATTTTATACTGGCATTAAATGCGGACTGTTCCTCCAGGATCGGAACGATCAAAAATCTGTTGCAGCTTTGAATCATCCTTTTTACAAATAAAATGAATCTGCTCATACTTTTTTTAGAAGATTTCAGCGGACGCTCATAGTGCAGCAGTCCATTGGGTATCACAGTTCTTTTTTTCAGAGTTTCTTTCTCAAAATCATCCTCTACATCCAAGGCTAATCCTTCTTCTTTTATTTCTTTTTCTAACTTTTCTATCAACTCTTTTATCAAATCTTCTGTTGATTTTTCTGTGTCAAACTCCAAAGATGTTTTCATTTTATTAATTCTCCATATAACATTTCCTGTACCACACTCATAGACCTGCGTTTCTTTCCAGCTTCTGTTTTACATGCAGTTTATCCTATTTATCCCACTCATGCTTCAGCCGGACAACTCCCTCATCCTCTTTTGCTGAAAATAAAGTAAAGCTGCAGGCTTCCTTGTAAAAATCCACCGGAATGCCAAAATCGCTTTCAATTGCTACATCCAGCAAATAACTTCCGGGAAGTAATGTGACAGAACTGATCTTAAAGCTGACAGTTCCATCTTTTTCTATATCAAATGTTTCTAATTTATCAATCCTGGTATTCGTTCCATAACAATAAACCCCGTCTACCCGAAATATTCCAATTCCAAATACAGCATTTTTTACGATTTCAGTGACTTTATATTCCATTCGGATCGTCATTTCATCCTCTGTTATGAAACTTGTTGTCTCCTTTCCCGAACTGTCCAATAAGCATACTTTTTCGATTCTTGCTTTTCTATTGCCCCAGCGCAGCTTTTTTGGAGCTGTTTCTTTCGCTTCTGCTTGCTGTTCTTCTTGTTTTACCGTCTTTAAATTCTGTGTTTCCTCTTTTTTGTCCTTTTTTCTTTGCCGTTCTTTATGCTGTTCTCTTTCTGCAATTGCCTGTCGTTGCTGTCCCATATAGTCCAAATACTGCGGATGTACATCACGGGGCTTCCCTTCTTCCCAAATCCTGCCTTCATGTATCCAAATAGAACGGTCACAAATCTGTTCAATCTGTCCCAAAGAATGCGAAACAATGACAATCGTTGTACCTTTTGCCTTAATCTCCTTTAACCGGTTAAAGCACTTTGCCTGAAATCCCGCATCTCCAACTCCTAAAATCTCATCAATCAGCAGAATATCCGCATCCACATGGACAGCTACAGAAAACGCCAGACGCATATACATGCCTGAGGAATAGGTTCTGACAGGCTGGTCCATAAACTGTTCCAGCTCGGAAAACGCAATGATATCTCCTAAGCGTTCTTCAATCGCTTTTTTCGACAGTCCAAAAATAGAAGCATTAATATAAATATTTTCTCTGCCGCTCATATCCGGATGAAATCCGGCTCCAAGCTCAATCAAACTGGAAACACGACCGCACAGCTGCACATTGCCGCTGTCGGGATACATAATTTTTGTCAGAAGCTTTAATGTGGTACTTTTTCCGCATCCGTTATGTCCAATCAGCCCTACGGCCTCTCCCTTTTTTACAGAAAAGCAAATGTTGTTTAATACGATACGTTCTTCAAATGCCCGCCGCTTTTTGAATAGTGTTTTTTCTTTTAATGTATGGCCCTTATCCTGATAGACTCTGAATTTTTTTGAAACATTCGTTACTTCAATTGCATTTTCAGGTTTCATTATAATTCCTCCGCAAAGCGCCGCTGCAGGCGAATAAAAATAACCCATCCGGCTGCAAACATCGTAACGCCCAGCACGGTTGCCCATAACAGATTTTCCAGCTTTGGCACTTTTCCATAATATAAAATATCCCGATACGCAGTAATGATATAAGTCATCGGATTGATCCAAAAGATCCACTGCACTTGTTCCGGCACCTGATCAATCGAATACATGACTGGCGTTAAAAACTGCCATGCCATGGAAATAATTCCTAAAATATACTCAAGATCCCGTATATATACGGTAACCGCACTCATGATCATCGTAAATCCGAGCGCCAGAACATATTCCACAAGCATAACAACCGGCAGGCAGACCAATGTCCGCGGCAAAAGCGCATATCCCGCAAGCAGCAAAACAGCGAAAATAACGACAAAGCTTAACAGCATGTTTACAAACTGGCTGGTGACGTATGATAGAGGCAGCACCTCACGCGGAAAATAAATTTTCTTTACCATTTCCTGCTGTGACAGGATACAGCCGGCCCCTCCGGTTAACGAAGTGCTGAAAAAAATCCACGGAATTAATGCTACAAACAAAAATAAATAATAATCGTTGATATTGGATCTCATAATCGTTGAAAAAACCATGGTATACACTGCAAGCTGCAAAAGCGGGTTTAAAAATGTCCAGAAAAACCCAAGCGCAGAGCCTTTGTATCTTCCTTTCAAATCCCTTTTTACAAGCGAAAAAATCATTTCACGATATGCATATATTTCTTTTATTCTTTCCGTCATCTTTAAATTCACACCCGTTTTCTAAAAATATAGTCTTAATATTATTTTTTTAATTTTCCTTCATCAATTTTCGATATACCTCCTGCAATAATCCGGCAGATTTTTCCCAGGTATAGTTTGCCGCGCGTTTTAACCCAAGCTCTGTTAATTTTTCACTATAGGCGCTGTGCTCCAGCATGTGCAGCATCGCCTGACAGATTTCGTCTTCACTTTCCGGATTTACCTTGATGCCTGCGTTTCCAACGACTTCCGGCAGAGAAGTTGTATTGGAAGTAATCACCGGCGTACCGCACGCCATTGCCTCTAACGGGGGCATGCCAAAGCCTTCATATAAAGACGGGAATACAAATGCCTTAGCCGCGCACATAAGTATGGGACTGTCTTTTTGACTGACATAGCCTGTGAATCGAATCTTATGCCTGTATGCAGACAGATCGGCTTTACGATAGATATCTCTGCACATCCATCCTTTGCCGCCTGCAAGCACAAGCTGCGGCACATGCTTTCTTTTTTGGCATAATCTTTCATAAGCGCCAATCAGTCGCATGAGATTTTTACGCGGCTCGATCGTTCCCAAATACAAAAAATACTCTTTTTCAATACCATATTTATCCTTTACTGTTTGTATCTGCCTGCCGCTGTAGCCGGTGTGATAAACGGAATGATCTACCGCGTTTGGAATCACACTGATACGCTCTTTTGATACCGGCAGATATCGCAGCATTTCCTTTTTTGAAAACCTGGATACAGTCAAAATATGATCCGCATACATGCATGTTTTTTTCATATTCATTTCCAGCCACAGCCTTGTTTTTCGTTTTACCGCTTGCGGACACGATTTATATGCCATATCGTGAATCCATACAACGCGCTTTCCTCTGACTCCTGGCGGAATCACAAAGTTAAAAAACTGTGTAATATCTGATTGTTTCGGAAAGAAAAAAGCATACGGCAGTGACAGCGGCATTTGCAGCATCTTATACATGGAAGCTCCCATCCATCCGCAGCAGTCCGTCTGAAAGCCTGCCTGTTCATACATACGGATTCTGTGAGCTGCATGACTGTTAAAATACTGTAGGGTACATTCATTTTCCGGATACTTTACCAGCTCCATAAGCAGATGGTGCGCATTCCATGCAATTCCAGTCTTATTTGGTTTTAAAATCAGATCCCCGTCAAACGCAAGTTTCATCCATCCTCCCTCACATGGCTTTTCCCAACAGTTTTCGAAATGCCTTTCTGTATCTTTCCGCCATAATCTCCTGTGTATATTCCTGCTCCACTCTTTTTTGCGCATGCATCCCGTACTTATGCCGCAGCTTTTCATTGCTGGCCAATGTGTCCATAGCTTTTGCCAATTCCCTGACATTCCCTGGCTGTACCGTCTTTCCGGTCACACCGTCTATGCTGACCTGCGGCACACCGCTTTGCAGCGCTGTATTAATGACAGGCTTTCCAAAAGCCATTGCTTCTATCTGTACAATTGCAAACGCTTCTACTTTGGATACGGATGGCAGTACTAAGAAATCACATGCTTCTATTTGGCTCATTTTTTCTTCTTCAGACACCATGCCGGCAAATTCCACGTGCTTTAACCCCAGCGATTTCGCCAGATTCTTTAGGCTTGCTTCCAAAGGCCCGCTGCCGGCCAGAACAAGTCTGCAGTTTTTATTCTGCATCCTGGCAAAAGCCTTTAATAAAATGTCACATCCCTTGTACCAAACCAATCTGCCGATAAATAAAATGGAAACTTGTCTGTTTTCTGAGGATGGCCGCATTTGCGACTGTTGTTTCACGTAATCCCGGCCTCTGCAAAAACAGGTATGATCCACGCAGAACGGAATCACACAGCACTTTTTTCGATAATTTCTAAGTAGCTTTGAATACCTTATATTTCCCTTCGCAGATACAAATATTAAATCTGCCTTTTTCAAAGTATGCTTTACTAAAGGCCGATACAGCACAGCCAGTTTTTCATTTTTCTCAAAACCACAATGCCACCACACAATGAACCTGCCGGAATACAACCCTAACAGCACTGCCAGATCAGCCATTGGATATGGAAAATGATAAATTACAATATCCGCATCCTTTGTCTTTTTCCGGATATCACATAAAAACTGTAAGGAAACTGGTGTTGACGCTATCGTAAACAATTGTCTGCATCTTCGAACCGCGATTCCCTGATATACATCATCTGAGCCGCGCTTTTGATTGGAATCCTGACATACAATGATCTGCTGCTCATATTCGGAAAGTGCTTGTGCAATACTTTCCATTACCTTTGCGATTCCTCCGCCGTTATCTGGCCAATATATTTTAAATAATTGTGTAATTTTCATATCTGCTCATATACCTTTGTGATTTTTACTTTTCATAATGTTTTTCTTGATTATGAAAAGTGTTATTTACTTTTCATAATATCCGCCACCGACTTCATAATTTTGATATACATCGCATAGCTGTCATCATCTTTCTGCTCCTGCTGTCCCCACATTCCCTGCATCGTCATTTCCGAAAGCTGCGTCGAACCCCAGAGCAATGCATCAGCATCTGTTTCCAGCTCCCTGCACAGATTCGCAAATGTATCCATACTCATTTTCCGGGTCCCCCGCTCAATATGGCCCATAAAGTTCAGGCTGATGCCACACTTTTTCGCCAGTTTATCCTGTGACCAGCCTTTTGCCTTCCTAATCTGGCGAATTCTTGTTCCCATTTTTGCATAATCCAGTTCCTGCATGCTGCGACCTCTTTTTCGTGCATAACATTTTGTTATAAATTGTTATG